>JAKMGM010000160.1 GCA_022424925.1 Candidatus Poseidoniaceae archaeon
ATGTGTGACCATGCTCCGTCGGGTTGTGCAGGGTTTCCGCCAACTTTGATGGTAAGTGACTCAAGATGTCCAAGCGTTTCAGAGGCTTTTTTCGCAAGCATATTCGATACACCTGGAGCAATGCCAACATCCCAGAGCAATACAGCGTTGTTCTCGACAGCAAGATGTTCGTAAGCATGCGGGTCTTCGGCCGTGAAGGCCAAATCAATGATATCGTGGCCTTGTCGCAGCAACAGCGGTCGTACAGCGTCTCCAATGCGGCCAGGGAGCATGTTCACTACAACTCGAATCTTTTGAAACCCGTCGATGTGTTCCATGACGTCACCTGCAAGAGCAGTAACATTGGCTTTTGAGGCTAAATCATCTGGTACATTGAGGTCGACCACAGTCACTTCATGGCCGTAATCCAGCAACCTTTCGATAACGAATCGGCCGACAAGCCCACATCCTAGAGCAACAACTGCAGCCATTTGTGTCCCCTCAGGGTGTTACACGGCGAGAGTCGCGCGGGAATGGTATAACTTCACGAATGTGGTCAGCGCCTGTTAACCATGCGCAAACCCGGTCGACGCCAAGGCCGAAACCACCGTGAGGAACGCCTCCATACGAGCGTGTATCAATGTAGAACTGGTAAGCCTCGGTAGGCGTTCCTTCCTCCTTGAGTCGGGCTAGAATCTCTTCTTCGGACCATGTTCGTTCGCCTCCACCGATGATTTCACCGTAGCCTTCTGGCGCCAACAGGTCGTGGCAAAGAACATAGTTTTCATCATCAGGATCGACACGGTGGTAGAACGGTTTTGCCACCTTTGGATAGTGGGTGAGGAAATGTGGAACATCAAAATCTTGTGTGAGAATCTTTTCTTTGGAGTAATCCAAGTCTTGTCCCCACTCGATGTCAACATTCATCCCTTGAAGCGTTTCAACAGCCTCGTCATATCGCATTCGCGGGTAGGGATTGTCTGCATATCGGGCGACCAAATCAAGGTCACGCCCGAGCCCTTCAAGTTCGGTAGAACGCTCATCGAGAAGGGTTGAAGCAACTCGACGAACAACACCTTCACCATGCGTCATGATTTCTTGGTTGCTCGCCCATGCGACTTCCATTTCAGCATGCCAAAATTCAGTAAGATGTCGCCGTGTTCGTGATTTCTCTGCACGGAAAGAGGGGGCGATGGTGTACAGGCGTTCGAGGGCTGGCATTGCTGCCTCAGCATACAGTTGCCATGATTGGGTGAGGTAAGCAGTTCGACCAAAATATGGAACTTCAAACAATGTCGAGCCACCTTCAACGGCTCCAGCAACGAAATTCGGTGCCTGATACTCAACAAAATCTAAGTCTCGAAAATAGGAATGAATAGCGCCAAAAACGCTGCTTCGAATCTGGAGCATGGTCGTCATACGAGAGGTTCTCAGGTACAAATGGCGGTTATCGAGAAGGAATTCAGTTTCACCCCCGTCAGCAGCAGCCATAGCCGACTCAGTAATTGGAAACGGCTTTTCGGGGTTCACTGCGCCAACGATTTCGAACGAGGAGGCAACGACCTCATGGCCTCCGTCTGCTCTTTCATCGGCATTGACTTTACCGTGGATAATGACTGAAGTTTCGATAAGGACATTTTTGACTTCAGCGAACAGTTCCTCACCGATGGCGTCTTTCTTCACCACACATTGAATGGTACCGGTCGAATCTCGAAGAACAACGAATCGAATGTTGTTGTTTCCACGAGCCCGCTTCACCCAGCCCTTCAATTCAACAACTTGGTCGTCGTGCTTTCCAGACTGCACATCGCCTATCCACAGTGTCTTGCTCATCATCGCACCTGTCTTCCGCTGGAGTCCTCTGTAATTCAATGTCTCCCTCTGCGTCTTTGGTGGCATGAACGAAAACAGCCTGCCACTGACGAACATCGGGCAAAGGGTCAAACGCTCTGTGTTCATCTCAAGGTCATGACACGAATTGCTGTTTACGCCATTGGAGGTAATGCATTGTCATCACCGGATGGTGAAAACCAAGAGCGAAGCGCAGAGGTTCTCGCTCGTGTTATGTCTGATGTGATCGATTTACTTGAGGCTGGATGGGGCGTCGTGTTGACGCATGGAAATGGGCCTCAGGTTGGGCATTTAATGGAACTTGACTCTAAGCAAACCCAATCCATGGACACGTGGGTTTCGGCAACTCAGGGCATGATCGGGCATTCGCTTGCACTCAATCTCGATTCAATTCTCCACCGTCGCCGCCGTCCTGAGCGTACCGCCTGCATCTTGACCAGAGTATTGGTCGATGGAAACGACCAAGGTTTTCAATTCCCCACGAAACCCGTTGGGCCGATACTTTCTGCTGATACAGTTATGTCTGCAGATTGGGACATTGCTGAAACCATCAAAGGGCCACGGCGTGTTGTCGCAAGTCCCCTTCCAATGAAAGTTATTGATTTGCCGGTGATACAAAAACTGGTTGATTTACATGCAGTCGTAGTATGCGGCGGAGGCGGCGGCATACCAGTCGTTGACAAAGGCGATTTTTTTGCAGGCGTTCCTGCGGTTATTGACAAAGACCGTCTTTCCGCACTTTTAGCCATCCAACTTGAGGCTGATGCCCTCATCATTTCGACAGCCATCGATGCTGTGCGAACAGATTTTGGCGGACCAAATGAGACGCTTCACCGCCGGCTCTCGTTGGATGAATGTGAACATTTTCTCGAGCAAGGAGAATTTCCAGCCGGCTCAATGGGGCCGAAAATCGGCAGCCTCATGGAAGCTGCACTCCATCGCCCGGGCCTTGAAGCGGTTTTGTGCCAACCAGGGGATGCACTTATGGCATTACGTGGAGAGACTGGAACGACGGTTCATGTTTGAGTTTAAGGTGCACATATTGATATGCTTGTTCTCGTTCAGGGTATCATGGAAGAGACACCATTCACCCTAATTGAAGCAACCGCCCACTGTGACGGACCATGCGGAGTATACGACCCAGCCAGCGCACGTGTTGCCGGTGAAGCCGTTCAATCGATGACCAAGAAAATGCTCGCTCTCGAGTACCCACAAGTGTTCAGTTCTGAGTCTATGGCTGCATACCTCAACACCATGAGTCGCTATGCTGCTATCAAGGAAGAAGAAGCCCAAAAGTGTAAGAAGGAATTGTTGGTCCTCTGGACAGACTTCTTCAAACCAGTTCACCTCGACGCACACCCCGATCTTCACGACACGTTTTGGCAGGCTGCTAAACTGTGCAGTGCCTGCAAGGTCGAAGTCTCCGCTCAGCACGCTCAGGAATTGATGGATGCAATCGAAGCCATTCACACCATGTTCTGGGCAATCAAGGGTAGAGAAGTTCCTTGGATTCGCGCCAGTTGAGGTGCTTCAATGACCGAGGTCCGAGTTCAAATCTCGGGCGACAGCATGTGGCCTGCTTTCCCCAGCGGCAGTTTGTTTCGACTCGTTCCGTGTTCGTCTGAGCAACTCAACATCGGTCATGTGGTTCTTGCACGCCATCCTTTTCATTCAGATGTTCAAATCGTCAAGCGAATTCAGCACATCACCAAAGATTCAGTTTTTTTGGTCGGCGACAATCCCGATCCTTTGGCCAGTGAAGACTCCCACAACTTTGGTTCTGTAAGCATGGAAAACATACTCGGCCGTGTTGAGCTTGTTGAACATGAAGGGTGGCGGGCCTGACGGGGTTCGAACCCGCGACCGATGGATTAAGAGTCCATCGCTCTACCTGACTAAGCTACAGGCCCAGCCTTGGGTTCGTCCACCCGTATTTAACAATTGACAGACGGCTCTTCACTCAAGTCGCCCGTTTGGGTTCACCAGTGTTTCGACTCCGTTGGAACCTGCGAGAACCACGACATCGCACATGTCATTGAACAGACCTACCTGAACAACACCTGCAATGTTGAGGATTTCAGACTCCATTACCTTTGGTTGCGTGATGCTCGGTCCACAATGTGCGTCAGCAATCATGTTTCCATTGTCAGTGATAACGGGGTTGTCTCCTGCCATTCTGCAGTTCACTCTGCAGTCGAGTGTTCTAGCCAACACACGAATTGTGGCTTGGTGAGCGAAGGGCGTTATTTCTATAGGAAGGGGGAATGCTCCAAGGGTTTGCACTTTTTTCCGGTCATCGGCTACGATAATCATCGCTTTGGCTTCTTGGGCAACAATCTTTTCTCGTAACAGTGCAGCCCCACCACCTTTGATGAGTTGGAAGTTTGGGTCGTATTCATCCGCACCATCAATGACAATATCCAATCCGTCAATTTCGGAGAGTTTTACCAATGGTATCCCAACCTCAAGTGCGAGTTTTTCTGTAGCCAACGACGTTGGTACGCCGACGATTTCCAAACCTTCTTCATGAATCATTCGTCCAAGTTCCACAACAGTGTGTTTGACAGTGGAACCCGTTCCAAGTCCAATGTTCATGCCGCTTCTTACATAGGCGCATGCAGCAATGCCGGCTTCTTTCTTGAGGGCTTCAACATCACTCATGCACCGATTGTCCAGCGTCAAGCCCTTGAGCATTCCGTATGAATTAGGCGTATGCTCATCCCACGGGATGAGGTATGCTTAGCCGAAGACTTTTGACCTAAGACCATCCTCAATGAAACATGAACGGTGCTCGCTCCACTTCGGTCCGCTGCTGCGCTGTTGTGGTTTTGTTCATGCTTTCAACCCTCATGCTCGGGTATTCGCCAGAAAACCGTGAACACATGGACTCGAATTTCGAACCTCTTTCAGCACCGACTCCGTTCGGACAAACGAATTTGCTTTCCATCGGTTCATTTCCTGACGGAGCGAACGCCAATACTCGACTGAGCGTTGACGAAGGCGCTGCGCTGAAAACGCTCGACTTGCAAATTGACTCGGCGCGTTTACCCTCATCGACTGGCTTTTCACTGACTGAGTCAAGTGATTTTTCAACCAATACCGTCTATGATGGTATGGATGTCAATGGTTCATCGCTGACCATTCTCCCGCAGGGCTGGGAATGGGATTTTGAAAACGCAAACCACGGCTGGACACTCGGCTCACCAGCATGGAAATGGGGTTTTGATTCAGTCATCGGTCAAGCCGGTGGTGTTGCGAGCGGTGTCAAGGCGCTGTACACATACGACGGGAACTATCCAAACAACATGGGTTCAACATTATGGGCAACCTCCCCGGTCATGGATTGCTCTGCGTGTTCCGGAGCATGGGAATTGAGTTTCATGCGCCGTTTGGGCGTCGAAAGCCCTTCATGGGACCATGCATATATCTCGGTCAAAACATCGACCGGAAGTTGGGCAAGTCTGTATTCAAATCCAAGCAGCGTGAGCGATGGTTCCTTCACCCAACAGACCATATCCCTCAACAATTACATTGCTGGAAATTCGAATCTTCAGATTCGGTTTGGTATCGGTACAACAGATTCTTCGGTAACCTATACCGGATGGAATATTGATGATGTTTCGATCATGCCGAGCACTACCGGCACATCATCGGGTGAAGGCAATTGGACTTCCGCACCGCTGAGCCCTACGATGTTTGGGCAAGGTGAGGAGCGCGCTTTTGGTTATCTCCATATTGATGCGTTCGTTCCGCAGGGAGAAATTTTTGAATGGAGGCTGCTTGATGCAACCACCAGTCAGCCAGTTCCAGGTTTCGAAAATTCGATACTGCGTTCCATTGACTTGGGCTTAGTTGACTGGGAAACCTATCCAAGCATCCGGCTCAGTATTCACATGAAGAGCCAAGCCGGCGGTGTTCCAGCAGTGCATGGAATCCATTTTGAGGGTAAGATTTTCGAGGATTTTAATGATGACCCAACCGACTTGGGGTGGCAATTGCAAGGCGTGAATTGGGCAAATGGCGTGGTTTCAGGCACAGGCACGCTCAAAACCTCGACATTCAATGTTCGTTCTGGTTTTGCCGGCTTCGACTCGAATTCAGTTCTCTCGTCTGGTGCTGTTGTTGAATACACTTTAGACGGTGGATCAAATTGGAACACATTGGTTGACGGAAAACAATGGCTCACTACCCCTGCGTTTTCGGTGCAATTTCGAGTGTCCTCATCCGGCAGTTCTTGGAACATCGACTCGTTTGATGTTGAATTGATTCGAACCAGCATTCCTGACGGCCTACGTATTGATGTCGGCATGAACGGCATCAGCGATTGGTCGCTGGAAGGTGATGGGATTGGGCGTTTGGGAATACAAGACCGTCTCAAAGACCATTCGCTATGGAACTCACAGCCATCCGCTCCATCTTCTCCAGCTTCATACAGTCTTTTGTTGCCGGCAGCGGGGGTTCAAGCGTTTGAATTTGGAGTTGCTGCCCCACTTCAAGCAATGAATTCCCCCTTCTTGGCCATGTCCATCGATGGGCAAGACTTCATGTCGACATCCCTGCCGAATCTCCAAGAATTACAGATTATCCAACTTTCTTCGAGCGAATTGAGCACGTTAAACAGCGCACTTTCTCAAGCATCACATGACTCCAGTGTTGAGGGCTTACCTATGGTAGAAGTTGACGTACGCATTGGTTCGTCAACCTCAACCTCGGATGTACTGTTCGGGGGCATCTTTGCACCGTATGATGCCTCACTTGTTCTTCAGTTTGGACCAAGCGACCCAGTGATTGTCGCATTGAACAGCGCACTTCAGTCGGTCATTCCCGTCAGTGGCAGCAAGGAGTTGCCGCTTCCAATCCGCATGTCTTCCTCGGGTGCAGTCTATGTGAACGTCGTTCAACAGACATCGCAGGGTTCAATTGAACCCATTTCCATTTCAGTGTCCAATGTATCGGATACATTCACGCCCTCGACAGACTGGGTCGAAGTAACCAGCGTTTTTGACTTCTCAAACTTAGGTGTCACATCGCCGGAATCGTATGTGAAATCGAACGGTTGGTCACTCGCATTGTTCCTGACGGCAGACAACGAACATTCCGAGACGCGCTGTCCAATGGTATCGCTCCCAATTACCGGAGTTTCTGTGAACAGTTGTGTCCGAGAAGGAAACTCAATGATTTGGTCTCAAGATGGAGGCTTTGGAGAAATTCGAATGCTTGAAAGTGGATCTTTCTTGCAAATTGTTCACCGCTTCCAGTTTCCTGAGCAGTGGGAAGATGAAGCATCCCTCTCGGTTTCGGTCAACATGCTCGCACCTTCTGGCCCAATGCTTCCAGTGAGCATGAATTTCGGACTTGGCTCTTCGCAAGGGGTTGAGAATGATGTGGAAGTGAAAGATTGGGCGATTGTTTACGATAATTCGGTTCGTTCCGTCCACGAACTTCCTTACCTCAACCCTGGAGAACAGGTAATGGTTGAAGTTCAGTTAGGGTTTGAGGACGTACCAGTTTCATCTTCACCTCGTCCGGGATCTACACTCGTACGCTTCCTTGCTGATGGGGTCGAGGTTCAATCAACATCGGTATTGGCAGATGGTGTAGCTTCTATCCCTTGGACCGTTCCAACGCAGAAGGATACGGTTGAACTGGAAGTCGAGGTCATTCCACTTGCAGGTCAAAACATCGTGTTCGCAGTCCCGAATACGGTCTCCTTTGGATTTGATACTGTTGACCCAGAACTTCTCGGCATGAGCGTTTCGGAGTTTGACCACGTCGAAGCAAGCCCGTTGACTTCTCTTGAGTTTACCATCGGCGACCGCCCCGCACTCCCGTCTCATGCTCATGCGATGCTTTGGCGTTCCTGGTCGGATGACGCCAATGGGGATGGATTCGCACAACTTGACGAAGTGCTTTCACTACCTCTTCATCTGCCGAATGACCTCGCATCAATTCAAGGCATTTACACGCTTGAACTGGACACATCTGAAGCGTTCTCTGGCTCGTACTTCATGGGTTGGCTGGATGTTGCAGACTCGGCAGGAAACATTATGCTGAATTCCGGCTCAATGACAACGCCTCTGTTCAACATCCAGGTGAACAACGATGGTTCACCGCAACTCGGTACTTCGCCGGCCTATTGGGGACACGGTGATTCAGTTTGGCTTCATCCTGGAGAGGCTAATGTCCTCCATCTTCCTCTTCTCGACCTTAACGGAATAACGGATATTGCACACATTGAACTGGATTTAGCAGGCAACCAAAACGAGCCTGTGGTTTTGAAGTGGGATTCAGAAAATGAGCAGTGCACGAGCCTCAACATGTTCCTCGATATCGAGTCCTGTGAATTCATTCCCTCGGATGAAGGAACACTCTTTTCTTCCGAAGGCATGTTCACAGTTGCGTTTTCCATTGAATGGGGATTCGACCCTGATGTGAGCCTGCTTCGCATCCCGAAGGTCATGGTTTCGGACTACCAAGGTCAATCAAACCGAGTTTCTGTACCAGACCTTGGTTGGCGCTTTTCAGGTGAAATGGAAGTCATGCCTCAGAGTCTCGACTTTACCCTGCTTGGGACGGAGGTGGAAACGCTTGGAACTTGGGTTCAACCGAGAGCTGACATCGATGTAGCGGGTGAACTCACGTGGTATCAATCAAACCGTGCAATCATCCAGCCAACCGATTTGAAAATCGAACTTGGAGAAAGTGAAGTTCTCGTTGAGAGCGTAAACGGAAGTTTTGAAGGCGTGCTGTCTGCACCATTGAACCCTGGTTCATATGGAATCTCAACTTCGTTACACAATCCACCGAACGGAGCAATCGACCGAACTGCGTCTACTGCTCCTGCGTGGTTCATCGTCGATAACCAAGCACCTACAATAGTTGGAATACCTTCTCCTGTCAATGATATCGTACTGTTTGAACAAACATGGTCAGATCTTGTGTTCGAAGTTCTCGTCTCAGAGCAGGACCGTTTGAACGACTCCTCTCTCACACTCCATTGGGCCGTTCACCCCGAGGGTGTTGGTTTGTCCAGTCAATCGGTCATCAACGGTAGCGAGCAACTCTCGATCATCGGTGGACGCGCCTTCGGCAACGCTATCCCGTGTACGACAACCCTCGACCTCGATACGCTGTTGACTTCATCGATGCGTAACGACGCATTGGAGGTTCGAATTTGGGTTACTGGCAAAGATATGGCTGGACACGACATCAGTTCAGTTTTCAACGACATCGACGCACCTCTCGCTGTTTGGGTTCTTGAGCAACGCATTGCTGAATATTCATTCACGACGCCAGAGATGAAACCAAACAAGGAGATTTCTGTTGGGCAAACAATAGATCTCGGCGTTTCCATTACCAATTCAGGTCTCGCTGATGGTCAGGCACAAATCTTTGTTGAGTTGGTCGAAAGCAATGGCGCTCGAACACGAATCGATGCACGAAGTCTGGATATTGAAGCCGGAGGTACCTATGTTTACTCGAAAGAGTGGACACCATCACGTGAGGGAACAATGTGGCTTGAGTTCCAAATCATTAACGGTCCAAATGTTCAGACGAACACGGTATATGTCGATGAAGCGGCATCAAACGGTGTGTTTGCCAGCGTTTCTGCCGTTAATCCAATTTTACTGGTCATTATATTCCTTCTCACAGTTTCACTGGTTGGCTTGATGATGTTCGGACTCAAAACACCTCAGCAACAATGGGACCCATCGCAGCAACCCCGTAAAAGAGTCCCGAGAACTCCAGCCAACCCTACGACTCGCAATCTTACGCAAACCGAACAGCCACCGGTTTCTGGACCGTACGGTGCAGCAGAAGTCCCCGCCGCTCCCGGTGAAAACCCCTACAGTTAATCGCAGAACTCGGCCGAAGGTTTTGAAGTCTTGATGCCAACGGCGGTGTGGAGGGAGTAGGAGGATCGCTGACAGAGTTCGACTCTGAGGAAAGTCCCCTCTCCACAGTGCAAATGGCTTACATAAGTAAGAGAACAGAAATGGTCAGGTCAATGCTGCAGAAACGAACGATGCAAGGTGTGTACAATGAAGTTGAAAAACCGAGATTGCCTTGTTGTCGATGAGACGAGCAACCCCGTTGGAGCAAGTCCAAACAGCCCTGGTGACGCGGCACGTCGAGGGGCAGGTAGGATGCGAAGTTGAATGCGGTCGCCGAAAGGTAACAGAAAGGGGCTTACTCCCTACTCCCTCCACTAAGCCTCATCTTGAATCAGTACTGCTTCAAGCGGTTTCATGGCGACTGGCGATGCCAAGGCAATGCCATCTCCGTAGTCCCTCCAACCTTCGTGACCCTGAATCCGCGCCCGAATCGTGTGCTCTGCAGTGATGACTGCTGGCATGAGGAACGTACTTGTAATGAATGCAAAAATTATCAGCAAACACATCATGATGAAGAAGTTTTCAAGACCGGCGAATCCATCCCATCCAAGAACCCATCCGGGGAAAAATCCTGCTGAGATTCCTGCTACAGTCGTGATTGTTGTTTCGAAGATTGTTTGCCCCGTCTCTTCTATAGAATTGGCAATGCCAACGGGGGTTTCGCCTTCTTCTTGTATTCGGTGCATGACATGTATCGAGTCATCGACGCCTATACCGAATACAATGGTTCCAATCATCGCCGTGAAAATATTAACGTTGACATCACCGCTTTTCATCAGCAACGGCTGCCACAAGATGACGATGGCGACAGGTATCATTGTGTAGATTCCTAACCGCGGTGAACGGAACACAAAGCCGAGAACGATGGTGAGAATAATCATCGTGACAACCGTTGTCAAGGTTTGGGCATCATGAATACCGTCGTTGATATCTAATGAAACCGGAAGACCTCCAGTGAGGAGTGAAGTTCGAGTTTTTCCATCAACGGGTGGCTCATTCGCCAGCATTTCATCGATGTCTTCGCGAAGTTCACCGGCGATATTGAGGTTCATGTAGGGTTGTGTCACATAGACGATGGCCTTGGTCCCCTCTTCGTTGAGGAGCATGGATTTGACTTCTTCCGAGAGTGTATCAAAAACGACGTTGACAATGTCTTTTCGCAGGCCTTGTCGTCCGTCCTGGCCAGTGAGTTCGAGGCTCAGCCAAGCTACGCATTCGGGGTCGGTAATGTCCGTACTTTCCCAACACGGGTCGTGTAAGAGATCCCATAAACTTCCTTCGTACAGTGTCACGCCGTCCGCAAGCGTTATTGTTGCAGGAATGGTTCGAAGAAAAGTGATGATACTGGTCGTGTTTGTTTCATCGACCATGTCGATTTTCTTTTCGATAGCATCAATAGCATCGAGTACGGGTAAATCTCGAATGTTCTGAGTTTTGTTTTGCTGAGCCTCCAAGGTACGTTGTTCTGCATCAAATATGAACAGCGAAGTTTGGCCACCACTGAATTCCCGTGAGTACTGTGAGAGTGTGTTGAGTGATGCAATGCCGTCCGGGGCTTCTGAACTACCAGTAATCGGCTCGTTCATTTCGTCTAAGTTCAAAATACCCACACCGGTTACAACCAAAGCACCTACGAGGATGAATACAAATCCAGTTACAGGCCAAGTACCAATGTTCTTCCAAGCAGACGGGTTTGAGCGTTTGTTAAACCGAAGCATCCAAGCCAAGGTTGGAACAAGAATGATGCTGAATACCAGTGTAGAAAAAATGCCTATGCACAAGGTCACACCTACGGAGCGAATCGGAGCAACAGAAACAATCTGCGGTGCAATCAATACAGAGAACCCAACGATGGTTGTCAAAGCAGAGAGAAAGACTGCCACTCCAGTTGATTGCGTCATATTCAATACGCATTCTCGGTAAAAATCGATGTTCCAGAGGTCAGGAACCTCTTCAGGTGGTTTTCCTTGCCGTCGTCGCCGCTCATTTTCATCGTTCGCTTTGTCAATTTCTTTGCGCCGTACTTCTTCGATACGGTTGACCATGTGGAGTGCATAGTCCACCCCGAGTCCAATTAAGATTGGAAACGTTGCAACAATCATAGGCGTGAGCGTTATATCGAGAAGGACTGATGTTCCGAACGTTACAGCAAGCGCCATGATGATTGGCGTTCCCGTGATGACAACAACCTTGAGCGAACGGTGTAGCGCAGTAATCACGAGAATCGTGCACAGTACTGACCATGGCAAAATACTCAGCAGGTCTTCATAGATCGCATCGGATATATCCTCGAGAACCTTCGTCAAACCTGTAACGGTCATCTCCGTGTTCTGCATGTCACTCGACCTGTTGTCGATTACATCTTGGAAGTGGCTGTGAAGATGGCTGAAATCACGGAAGTTTGCTTCGCTTGGGTCGTGATGCATGCCGATAATAATTGCAGCAGTGTCCCATATACCATCGCCGTCAATGTCGTTGGTTGTGTTGCCGTCACCATCGCTGTCTACGCCCAAGTCCATATCATTGGTATCTTTGAACAAGGCATCGAAGCCACCGTTTGATTCCTCTATAATTTGGTCCACCCGTTCCTGATCTGGAATTGAGTATGTGCCGCCGCCGGGCAACGCACTGCAGTCGATGGCAAGGGGAATTCGGGTGTTCACTCCGTGTTCACACAGTGAACTGTTGAACCGTCCATCAGCCGAGTTGATTTCTTTGATGACCTGCGCAGGTGAAATAATCCACAAAACGCCGTCATCCCTGCCATGGTCGTCTTTGCTGTAATCGATTCCACGGCCCGTAGACCCTGCGCCATTGGCATTTTCGTCATCGCCTTCAACCCAACTAATTTCGCGCAGATAATTGACATCGGTGATATTGACTTGGTCTGCGGTATTCAACGCATTTGGAGTCTGAACATAGATGATGGCAATGTCTGTTGACCATTCTGTTCGCACCTCCCTCAGCAATTCGGTAGAGGGGGCACCGTCTGGGAGAAAAATTTCAACATCGTCATCGATTTGTTCTTGGAACGACATGCCCTGTTGAGCAAAAAATGCCGCAACGATGAGCAGCAGTATGACGACCGTAGCGGGTGAAGCGAGAACACTTCCGTAGAATTTGTCGATTCTTTGGATAGCTTGGCGGCTGGTTTGTTCACGGAATTGCGACAGTTTTTGCAGGAGATTGCCGTCTTGCCCGCCCTTCTCCATAGTGTTGCCACGAGGAGGGGGGCTTTGAATGATACTCCAATCTGATGGAGGCATGTGACATTGCTGTCAGTCGAGACCGAATTCACGCACGAGAAGGTGGCGAAGGAATCCTCTGGCGCTTTGCAACACAAGACCAGTAGCCATCAAGGCAAGGCCGAGTACACCAATCCAGATGGCGGAGAGCCCAGGTCCTACGAAACTGTCGATGTGCGTCGTGACGCCTCGAGCTGTGTTCATTCCCATTGCCGCACCGGTCGCTAAGAGCCCAAATCCAGGTAAACCGAGTACGAGAAGTGGTTTCTTTTGCGACAGCGACAACATGGCCCAGGTGAGAACAGTGAAGCCGTGCGAGACTGCCGTGAAGTTTGACCCCTTGGGAACATCGTATCGTATCACGGTAGGAACTTCAACGATTTCCAGTTGCTTCTCTCGAGCATCTTCAAGCATCTCTAAGGACAGTTCCATTCCTTCCGAATCGAAACGTAGGCGCTCAAGTGCTGTGCGGGAAAAGGCACGGAAGCCAGATTGTGTGTCCTTGATTCCAAGGTCGCTTGAAAGGTTGCTTGCCGCAGTAATCACTTTGATTCCAAGCCTGCGGTATGCTGGCATGTGCGTTCCACTTCCACCTTCAATGAAACGAGAACCGATCGCAAAGTCAGCCGAACCATCGAGGATTGGTTTGAGTACATTTGGAATGTCTTCAGCGCGGTGCTGTCCGTCGCTGTCAAGAACAACAAGTGCGTCGACACCCATCTCCTTGGCTTTGACGAAGAGTGTTTTCAATGCGCCTCCGTACCCACGGTTCACTCGGTGACGGATGACCGTAGCCCCACATGCCTCGGCAATTCGTGCGCTGGAATCGGATGAACCATCGTCGATACAAATAACGGCATCGACGTGTCGAAGAGCGGTAATCACGACCGTACCAATGGTCTCTTCTTCATTGTACATTGGCATGCCTGCCACTATGAAGGGTTTTGTGACACTGACATTGTTTGTCATCTGAGCACCGTTTAATCGCGCTATCCAGTTCTATTTAGTAATATAGTATCTCCATACACAGTGTTTTGCGTTTTTGGAGGAGGCCCGCTCAGAGGTCGAAACCCCTGAGCAGGCGGCATCGTAGTATCTACGTAACAGTATCACTGACTGATTGAATTTCAGTCTTGAAGTTGCGTCAGTGTGGTGACTGCTCGTTCACCGTTGAGCACTTTTTCAAGGGCATTCAACGAAATCACAAGCGGTACATACGCTTGTCCATCGCTGGTAACATACGTCGAGCAATCTGAAAACGCATCGGTATTGACCGAGAGTTTCAGTGCCCCTCCAGCATTGCTCTTGCGTACATATCCGACAAGCAGATTTGTGGTTTCGGTTTTGGTTTCAGGCATCGGGTTTGTGTTCTTTTTTGGCATGTTTTTCAACTCCAGCGCCACAGTTTGCGGCGGCAACCTTGGAACAATTCGTTAACGCTTATGAAACTCATTGAACAATACCCTACACTGTATCACCATGATTACCAAAGCCTCATACATATGTGGTTCTTGAGATGGCCATGCGAGCATTGGTGACGGGTGGTGCGGGTTTCATCGGTTCGCATCTTATTGACCGGCTGGTCGCTCGGGGAGACACAGTTGTCGTGCTTGACAACCTTTCAAGCGGAAAGCTTGAGTTCATTCAAACGCACCTTGATTCCGGCTCAGCGCATCATGTTCTTGGTGACCTCACGGATTTTGAGACCGTTCTGTCCGCAATGAAGGGCATCGACTGCGTGTTCCATTTGGCAGCAAACCCCGACATCCGACTTGGAACTCGTGTCACGGATACTGACCTCAAGCAAGGGACATTGGCTACATACAACATCGTTGAAGCAATGCGACGTTGTGAAGTTCAGAAAATTGCTTTCGCTTCATCTTCGGTCGTTTATGGCGAGAATGCACCGTTGCCTACTCCAGAAAATCATGGTCCATGCATGCCGATTTCGCTGTATGGCGCCAGCAAACAAGCAGGTGAAGGACTCATCAGCAGTTGGGTTGGTACGTTTGGCATCCAAGCATGGATTTTCCGCTTCGCCAACATCATTGGTACTCGAGGGACACACGGTGTGATATTCGACTTTATTCACAAACTCAAGGCAGACCCCTCACGATTGGAAGTTCTCGGTAACGGTCTTCAAGAAAAGTCCTACATGGAAGTTGAAGATTGTGTCGATGGCATTTTGCATGTCATGGAGCATTCGAACAATGCGCTGAACCTGTTCAATCTCGGCTCGCATGACACTGCTTCAGTACGACGGATTGCTGAAATTGTGGTCGAAGAAACTGGTTGCAGCGGAGCTTCCATCGAGTACACCGGCGGTGACCGGGGCTGGGCAGGTGATATTCCCCGTGCGATGCTCGGTATTGAAAAGATGCTTTCGAGTGGGTATAATGTACGCTTCAACAGTGAAGAAGCGATTCGCCACACAGCACGCGCACTCATCCAAGAAATAGGAATGCCAGGAGATGATTGAATGAAACAAATCTATGATGACCACGCCGATATCCGAACCAAAGCCGCAATTCGAGTCGTCAGCCTCTTTTTCGTGGGGCTGATTATTATTGCAGCAACGACAAGTCCTATTGCAACCGGAACAAAGGCTGGAGAACGAGCTCCTCCACTCGAAGGTAAATTCTACAACGGCACCGGCGGTTGGACCGATTTCAATCTTGAAAATTACTGGGACCCGACATGGGAGGAAGGCGATGTCTCAGGACAATGGGTTGTGATTGATTTCATGGATACTGACTGCCCATACTGTATTCGCTCTGCTGAAGACGTGTCGATAAACTCCGGTGACTTTGATGGCAGTAACCCTCAATGGGATGGGGCCATTGTCAACTTTATTGCAAGTGCGACCGAACTTGACATCAATGGACACGATTCAAGTCGTGCTGAAATTGCAGCATTTAGGGACAAAACCGCAGATTCCGGTCAGTCATGTGGCGGCTCTGATTGTGGAAACCGTGCTGGCTCTGCACACAACTTCCCCTACATTGACGACATCGACCAGGAAAACATGAAAGAATGGAAAGTTGGTGGAACTCCGAGCTATTACCTGATTCAACCGGATGGAATTATTGCGTGGAGTTCTTCGGAAAATCCGGGTGAAGATTTGCGAGACGCGATTCTTGCGCTCGTCCCTCGTGAGTCCGCACAACAAGGAGGCGCTTGAGATGGACCCGAATCTCCAACTCATGTTGTATGTTATTCCAACCGTTGTTGGTCTACTTTTGGTGTTGCCAATAGGTCGTGCACTCGCTAGCCCGTTTGAGCAAATGCTCCCTTCGCTTGTTGGAGAGAGGAGTCGGATTTTTTCCGGACTTATCGTAACCACTGTTGCAGGGTTTGCTGTATCCATTCAAACGCTTTGGATTTCTTCGAAAGTAAGCGAAGGTGGGAACTTTTGTGCTTCTAATTCCGTGTTTTCATGCGATGATGTGATCGGTAATTCTGCCTATAATACCGACCCGATTTTTGGTCTTCCGTGGGGCGGTATTGGTGCAGTTGTCTTTTGCGTTTTACTCTACTTTGCATATTCCTCATCTGTTGAGCCAAATGCATCGTGGGTTGGTTCGTACTTGAATCTCGGAACAGCAATGACCTTCGGCGGTTTCTTTGTTATCGGACTGCTGGTCTTCTACGAACTGGAGATGGAAAAGATTTGCCAGTACTGTACAACGGCGCACGTAGCAAACGTTGCTGCGTTCATCGGATTTTATCGCTTGAGAAAGATGAATGATTCTGGCGAATGGAACATTGAAGGATGAAGAACATGGACAACGAAACAACATTTTGGAGTGTAATAACGGCGGTGGCACTGGCAGCCTTGCTGTTGATGCTGGCCAATGACCGTGGATTGTTTGAGAAGGACGCTCAACAATCGATTGAATCCACAGATGAGGTGAACAACAACCAACCTTCAGAAAACTCGAGTGCACTCAATTCGTCCGCAGATACACCTGACCCGTTAGCCTTGGAATGCCTCGACCACGACGGCCTTGCTCGACACGACCATGTCACACTCCGCATCTATGTCAACGGGCAACAGCGGACGGTAGAGGCTGCGGTTGGTATCCAAACGGATGTCTGCAACGGTGATGAGAACAACATGCATGCAGTCCATACACACGACGATACAGGCCGATTGCACATTGAGTTGAATGAAGCCGGTGATGTGCCTTTGGGTGTCTTCTTTGATATCTGGGGCTACCATTTTGACGAAACTGGAGTGTTCGATTACCGTGTCAATTCGACCCATGAAATGGCCATGCATGTGTTTGCATCGGATGAAAGTGCAGCCGAAGAAAACCTCGTTACGAGTTTCGATGACTACTTACTACAGAACGGAGAAATCATCGAAGTCCACTACCGGTTACGCACCGCTTAAGGCGTAAAGCAACCATCGAACACGCTTGCATCGAGTGTTGCAGTTGTTTCTTCCATGCGATGAAGTGTGACGTTTATTCGGCCACTGTCACTGTAACTCTGTCGAAGTTCGTCAAACAGTCTTTTCTGAACATCATTTTCATTCTCGCCGTACAGTATGTTGAGATGATGGTGCTTCTCTCCTTCAACTTCAACGGTGTATTCCACAGCCCACTCTTTGAGCGGTCTGTCCTGGTCCCATGTTACGTCTTCCCATGACTCTGCCATGGTAATACATTATCACGGTAGGTTATCAATCCTCGTATCATTTGACTCAGAAACTTTCCGGAAAAGCGACATTGAATGCCGCTTTGGGTCATTTACACTCACTTTTTCTCTTCTTTAGTTCCCTTGCGAGGCAAGATGGCGGCTATTCCTGCCCCAGCCGCAAGTACGAGAAGAACAGTCGTGGAAGGATTTGCCTCGGGGTTTTCACGGTTTCGAATGGCGAGTTCGACAACGCCGTGTGAGCCCAGAGACGCTTCGCCTTGCGATACAGCCTCAACGGTGCTCTCATGAACAAGGAGTACACTAAACTGTTCGAGATTGTCAAAGGAGATGGAAAAGTCTTCAGTACATCCTTGATTTACATGTGCGGATGTTAAACCGTGTTGAACGCCAATCGTTGATGTGTTGAGTACGCACTCTGCAGTTGCAACAACCACGCGGTCTCGTGTAGCGCCGCCGGGATTAATGGCGCCTTTCGGAACCAACTTGTCATGCTGCACAACCATAAACGTCAATTGGGTCTGTTGAGGTTGTTCATGGCTTGAGGCATAGGACACAACACGTGCAGTTGTGGTGTTTCCGATTTGCTGCAACTCGAACTGGAGTGATGTCGTGTCTTGACGGAGAACCTCTGCATCAAGAATATCGCGTTGAACATCATTCCACGCCTCAAACCCAGAACGTGGGTTTTCACCTTCGACCATAAACGTCGGCGTTGGAATCGAGGTTCCATGAATCAATCCCAGTCGGTCGATTCTATGTTGTGCCGCTGGGGGTTGAAACGCATCCTCGCCGTCGCTCGGGTGGTATGCGACCATGGCGATTCGTGAGCCGTGTGCGTCTGCAACGCCCAAGAGGTATGGGTCAATGTCGGCGCAACTCGGACACCACGTCGCCGTAACTTCTTCAACCAACAGGCTGCGGCCGAGTAAGCTTGATTGTACAGGTTCGTTCAGTGGGGTTGACGGCTCCAGTACCTTGGCTTGAACCATGCTGCCACCGAGTACCGTGCTCAACAGGCTGAACAAAGCAAAGAGTGCAAAGGTTCGCGACTTCATGGCCTCCACTGTGTACTGCGAACATGCCGACCCCCTTCATCCCTTTGTTGAACCTTCATTTCGAAGGGAGGTTTCTTGAACGGTGTGTGCCGAGGTGTGGCTGGAGGGCTTGGATGGCAGACCACTGGATTGAAAATCACAAGCGTGATTCTTGGCGGCGGCAGGCGAAAGCAAGCGGTTACCGTGCCCGCTCAGCATTCAAACTGAAGCAAATTCAAGAACGATTTGGGCTTCTTCGCGAAGACGATATCATCCTTGATGTTGGTTGCCATCCTGGAGGATGGGCTCAAGTGGCTACTGAACTGGTCGGCGAAAATGGTTGGGTGATTGGGGTTGACTTGGAAGCATGCCAACCCGTTGAAGGCTCAATTTTGCTCGTTGGTGACATCACTGACCCACACACACAGCAGCGCGTACTCGAAGAGTTGGACAACCGCCCACTCAATTCCATCATTTCCGATATTTCTCCAAACATCACCGGTAAGTGGGATATGGACCAGGCTGTTGCTATGACACTGGTTGCATTGGTGTATGATTTTTCATTACCCCTCCTCACGAAAGGTGGCTCTTTTGTCACCAAACTGTTTCAGGGCGTAGGTGTGGAGGAACTCATCCAGGTCGTGAAGCCTTATTTTTCGGATGTGCGCCGTTTCTCTCCGCATGCCTCGCGTAACTCTTCATCTGAAGTCTACTTGATTTGTCGCAATTTCATGCCGTGGAAGTTCAAGAAAGTGAGTATTCTCGACGCGTACGAGGCTGCATTGAACATCAAACTCGGAGGCGACGACATTGAAGAAGCTCCAGATATCATCACATCTTCGTTTTCAGTTCGCAAGAAGAAGTCGGCCGAATAGATTGATGAAGTTGAAGGTTCATTTTTCGTCCATGGACGTAACAAAGCCAAAACATCGAAGCCAGAAAATGAAACCAACCCGACAGAAAGTCGCCGACCTCGTAGCCAATACGCATGTACAACGTCTTGAATTGGTCGCTCTACGAGTGTATCCAAGAAGGATGGTATACTCAGACACCTATGTTGGTCCTGTTGCAGCAGGGTGCGGACGAGACGAGACAGGGATAGTTGGCCTGATTCTATGGAATGAACAAATCCAACAGGTCAATGTGGGAGATATCATTGTTATCGAATCCGGTTGGTGCAGAGAAAAGAACGGGGAGTTGGTGGTAAGTACCGGCAAAACTGGGCGTTTGTACGTTCGCAATGGATAGGCATGCTCGGCTGAACTGCTTGGACAGGTGACAATTTGAGCCATTGACTTGAGGTGATTCGGCACGCAACCATAAAGAAGGGGAGGGCGTGGGGCATTTGTTCCTGAGGACCTATTATGACCGACCGAGCAGCAAATTGTACATCATCCGGTGTTCCCCTTGAGGAAACCGGCTCAACCTCATTCCCATGCCCTGGCTGCAGTACAGCCATTGGCCGCAGCCCACGATGCCGAAACCAAGGTGTGCTGTACATCTGTCCGAACTGCCAATATCAGGGGCCCTGAGGTGATTGCATGGGTATGGTAGCAATGACGTACAAAATCAATCCTGATGCAGATGCAGAAGATGTGGATGCTGAAGCAATCGCAACCTCCGTTCAAGCATTGACCGATGACATCTACAATGTCCAATCTGTCGAAGTTAAACCTCTCGCCTTCGGACTCAAGTTCGTTCAAATCCATGTCGTCATGAACGATGGTGAAGGTCTTGCAGATGCGTTGGAGGCTAAAATCTCTGAAATTCCTGGTGTCGGTGAGATCGAAGTCCTCTCAATGGGCTTGCTTTGAATCGTTTCACAGTTGGTGAAGCGGGCAACGCATGAACTCACGCAACAATGTCGTAGCGTAACTTCCGGAAGAAAGCGTGAATCGGAATCGAATGCATGCACCCTCGGGATGCCACCTGCTATGTTCGGTTGGACCTGCCTTCCATCGCTCTCCCATTGATTCATCATTTGCGAGCGGTACAGAATCGACACTCATGTCGGTGAAACTTGTCACCAATGAACGACGTGTACCTCGTGTCGAGAGTCTCGGAATGACTTCGACATTCCAGTCCATTTGCGACAAACCCATCGTTTCGATGACGTGCTGCTCGATGGCTCCACTTTCGCCTTCACATGTCTTCACATCCGTTCCGGGTAACGGACCGGTTGGAGAAAGTCTGCCCAGTTGGCAATTACGAATAATACGAGGAAGTGTTCGTTCTTCAACGACAACACAACTCGAAGCATCCAATTGACCTTTTTCATCAATTCGCCCAACCATGTCGCCGGCAACCGGCCAACTTATTGGGTGCTCTGCAGCGAGGCGGGCGTGTAGCGATTTGTTGAACACAACCGATTGTAGAGCGTGCACGGTCATCAGTTGAAGATTACCCGGCAGTTTACGAAACGCCCCAACATAATCATCAGGTCTGTGGAGAAGGTGTTCGACCATTTTCCGTTCAAAGCCTAGCCACCGTGGGGCGAGTTCAAGCCCTTCTTCGGATGGTCCATTCTCTCGAACATGTCGCCTGAAGGCAGCAACGTCTTCGTTTTCAGACTCACCTTCCATGGCAATGTAGGTGAGTGCAGCCTGTTTCCAGTCTCCGGATATCACGTGACGTCCAACCTCTGCAGTTACGGGTCGACCAGCACCGAACCGTTGCGGACCAATCCAGTTTGGAAACTTGTTGTCACCGAGTTTGATCGCCATCTCTTCCTGAATGGCTTTGACCTGTTGGAGAGCATCTTCGGTCGACATCGGTGTACCGTCCTCATGTGCGCAACCTCTCACTACGATTGTGAATCGGTTCCCTCTATGGTTGCCAAAGCCAATCTTCTGATGCGTTCTTCCAATGACTTCGATATCGACATCGGGAATCTCTACAGCAGCGACTTTGGCTTTCGGGGCATCGATGACGAACAGCTGTTGGGTCACCGCTCGCTTGTCTTTTGTACCGGCAAAGAATATTCGGTTACGAGGTATAGACAGCGCCTTTGCGAGTGTGTTGCAGAATCTGTTGGTTTCCCAGTTGGTAAGCATCACTTTGGCAACGGTGAAGCGCCCCCTATTGTCCAGGTGTACAGGGGTCGATATCTCTTCGACTCGGAAGTCAGTAACCCGTGCTTTGAGTACGCCGCCGATACCGTTGGTATCCGTTGCATAGCCGTCAAGACCAATGGATTCGGCTAAAGAATCCGTCCATGTTGTCACAGCAGCACCCCCATCAGAGGTTGATGCTTTCGAACTCGGATGAGATGCTGGTAACGATTTCCTTCAAGACTTTCTCGGAGTTGTTCTTTCCCGAGGTTCGAATGTAAAACTCTGGGTCATCCAATTCTGGATGTCCAGGGAAGTAATTGGCGTAATCGATTTTGCTGTTGTTGTTGAGTCGCTCACGCAGCATTTGCAAAGCTGTGTGGCTCTCACCGATGACTCTCAATCGAAGTTCATTTTTTTCTTTAAGGAGGACTTTGACAGGCATTGCAATCGTACTTGCCACCTGCCTACTTGTTTTGAACCTTCCTCCAACAAAGAATCACTGATTTTCATTCCGGCAAAGGAGTGTTCGAATCCCGCATCGTTCGTACAAATCAACCACGCTTCTTTTCAACTGCCAAACTCTCGCACAGGCAATGGATACCGATGCGTTGGAGGAACGGATGGCCTTGTGGTCACCTCGCTTCAAACAATGGACTCCAGTATTACTCGTCGTAGTGGTCTTGTTTACTGTAGGAATAAGCGGTCATCTCATCGTTTCTCCACCGACTTTCAACACCGACTTGGGTGATTTTGCCCCGGAATCTGACTCTCGAACATCCCATGACCGCATTCATGAATTCTTCCCGAATGAAGCCCGACCGTTGTTCATCCATGTCACTGCTGACGATGGTGGAAATGTACTTTCTATAGAACATCTACAGACAATGGATGAACATCTCCACCACATGGAAAACGAGTCTATGAAACGCCAAGATGCCGTTGCTGTATGGACGACTGCACCCGGAATCGTTCAACTCGCTCTCGATGAGGAGGGTAACAGTACAGATTTGCATTCGGTTCAAGAATGGACTGAAATTCTCGATGCTCTGTTTGATGACGATACAGAATGTACACTCACAACAGATGACCAATTGTTGTCTGCCGCACGGTATGTCTCATCGGCTCTTCTCCATTCTGAATTAAACATCGATGCAAGTTGTTCCTACCTCAAAGACGGCACCGGCGACGGAGCACCAGTCGCTGCGTCAACGCTCTGGGTGCTGGAGATCAACCCCGAATTGGATGAAGAAGAGCGTAAACTCATTCAAGACCAATTCCGCTCTGAATTCTCTGCATTGTCCGAATCCTCAGATTTGAACTACGGTGTTGCTTCACTCGACCTCATCTCGTTTGACATCGACCAAGGCACCTTTGACAATCTGGCACTGCTCGTAGTATTGGCTCTCGTGGTCGTGGTTGTGCTTCTTGCCATCGCGTTCCGTTCGCTGAATGATGTCGCCTTTCCCTTGATTGGTTTGTCCTTTGCATTGATTTGGACATACGGCGTTTTGAACGCACTTGGCGTACGTTTTACCGCTTTAGAAGTGGCGGTCGCTCCTCTCGTACTCGGTTTGGGAATTGATTATGCGATTCATCTTCAACGTGCATTTGCGGCCATTCGCAAAGAGGTAGAAGACCCGGCTGAAGCATGGCTACGTGCGTGCGCTCGTCTATCAGTACCGCTCTCTTTGGCAGTGGTAACGACCGTTGCAGCATTTTTGGCAAACATCATATCTCCTTTGCCCCCACTCGCTACTTTTGGTTATGCTTTGGCCTTCGGTGTCGTTTGTGCCTTCGCTTCCTCAACCGTCGTTGTTGGCGCACTCCATGTTGTGCGAAACAAACTCTCACCTACGCACAACGCAGTCGCTATAACGATGCCAAGTTTAGTCAATACCATCGTTGGTGTGCAACAAAAGCAACAAGTCATGGTACTTCTTGCGGCGATTTTAATTTCAGGCGTTTCGATTGTCGGTGTCGCTTCGCTTGAGACCGATTTTGATTTGGCTGACTTTGTTGACCCAGAAATGGAGATTATGCAGGTTCGAGATGATATGGACTCAAGTTACGACAGTGCCGCTTGGAAATTGATTTACATCTTGTTCGAGCCAGCTGATGGTCAAACATCA
The DNA here is from genome assembly GCA_022424925.1 of Candidatus Poseidoniaceae archaeon. Taxonomy (GTDB): domain Archaea; phylum Thermoplasmatota; class Poseidoniia; order Poseidoniales; family Poseidoniaceae; genus MGIIa-L1. The sequence goes on from JAKMGM010000160.1 coordinate 23,852, forward strand.
ATCCCCGGAGATGGCTTAATGATTGACGAATTGCGAGGATTGCACAAGGATTTGGAAACCAACCATTACGTCGTTGGAACCGACGATTCCCCGGCATCACCATCGTATGAAGGACCCTACGTCCTATTGCGCGACGCCATTTTGCGAAACACAACACTGGGCGAGGTCCACAATTTGCAGATTTATGCTGGAGATGTGTATGTCAAGAACACCAGTCTGGGATGTGACCTTGCACCGGTTTTTGCTGCTCTTTCGAGCAACACTTCTGTCGCCGATGTTCTGTCAGGCGAAACCTGGGCGCAACGCATCACGCAAACGGTTCACCTCGAGAACGGTGAAATCAAATATTTCCGAAATGAAGTTCGGGTAGAGGCTTCGACATCCGATCAGTCCAACACCGTCATTTCGAGTATTGAAGAGAAAATCGGTACGAAAGGTCTCTCTGGGACGCTGCGAAACAACCTCGATGGACATGCAGAATTGCATGTAACCGGCGACTTAGTCATTCTCCAAACGGTTCTCGAAGGACTGAATGCTTCACAGATTAAGTCGACTGCAATTTCTCTAAGCGTGTCGTTCCTTGTCTTGCTGGTGCTCACTCGACGTGTTGTCCCTGCGTTGGCAGTTCTGTTGCCTGTTGCGCTTGCTTCGTTATGGGTTGCGGGTTCGATGTTTGTACTGTCCCTCAAGTGGAATGTACTCACCGTGATGGTGACAGCCCTCACACTCGGCATAGGCATTGATTATTCCATCCACATGTGGCGTCGAATCGAAGTTGAACTTGCCCGTCGTGACACCCATTGGGAAGCGCTGAGAGCAGCCCTTTCGACTACGGGGGTTGCACTTATCATGAGTGCTCTGACCACAGCATTTGGCTTCCTCGTACTGATGTTTTCTCCAATGCCAGTGATTCAAGACTTTGGACTCATCACGGCTGTAACTGTCTTTTTCTCTCTGATGTTAGCGTTACTTTTGTTACCGGTACTGATTGAGTTGTCAGCACGGAACCAAGAAGAAGTTATCGAAGAACTCGAGCCAATTGTTTTTGAAGGCTAATTAGAGTGTTGAGAGCGCTTCAACAATTTCGTCCATGGAGAGGTTTTGCTCCCGTGCGACAAGGGCTAAGCACATCCAAAGCGTTGCGTAACCGAGGGCCTGCATTTTACGTTGAGCCCGGCGTTCGACCTCATCCACCGACAGTTGCGAAGACTTCGCAATGAATTTCGTTAATCGTTTCGTTAGCCTTCCTCTTGGGTCATCAGAATGTACTTCTTGCGAATCACTGGCAGCAACAGTCGGTTTGGGTTGGATTGGCTGCAGTGGTTTTTCGGGGACTGAATCACCTTTCGTGGCGACGCCATTTGATACAGAAACCGGCTTCAGTAACCGAGAAGGCCGAGGAAACCAACCAAGAGGCGACTTGACATCATCGAGGGTGACGGTTGGCATGAGGGCGTTTTCCTCCCCGGATAACCATCCACTTTTGATCAGAGCTTGAACGGCTTTCTCTGCTTCATCCGGTGAAATCCATTCCATATCGAAAGAAAGAATCCTCTCAATGTCCAGTGCATCAAGTGCCTGTCCGTCTCGAAAACATATAGCGAGTACTCGACGTACATCCTCGATGTCTTCACTCGCCACAGACTGAGCATCGACTGCCTGTAAAAGAAGTTAAGCATTCATGCAATTCGAGTGAACGATTCGTCCTCATTTTGCTGCCAACTTCCGATTTCTGGCCCGGAATAGACGGTAATTCCACCGTCATAACTGTAGGTTCCACCACCGGGTAAGTTCGCATAAACAGCAACGGTGGTTGCGCTAAAACCGGTCTCCTCAATCGCTTCTGACACAGGTGTTCGTGGTGGTGGCCCGCTCAAGTTCGACGGCTTCACGGCGGATTGTGTGCGTTGAGGAGGTCCACTCAATGGCCTTGCGACCTCGGTCAAGACGCCCTCATCGTCTGTAGAACCCTTGCTTCGGCGGGTGAACGCAAGTATGATGAAGAGCAAGAGGATTCCGACACCACCAGCAAGGGCTGCCGTGGAGAATGAAAAACCGTCAGTGTCTTGTGAATAGTTTTGTGACCAAACATTGTTTGTTTCACTCAGTTCCCAAATATCGTGTTCGGCATCGAGTTCAATCAGCAAACTCCAGTCACCGTCGGGTACGGTAAACGATGAGCGTACTTCGAGGTTGGAGTCGCTTTGCATCCCAGTTACCAGTTCCCTTCCAACGACGGTTACAACACCGTCCTGGACGGTGCTTAATGTGACATTGAACGTGTTTTCAATCGTCTCCCCGATGCTTTGGACTTCTACGGCGACTCTGTATGTTGCACCACCGCTGTTTTCGCCTTCAAAACTGACGCCACCGATGGCCAAATCAGGTCCAATGTTGTTCAATGATGAGGTGAGCCATGGGCTTGTTTCTGAATTCCCACCTGTGCTGGCCAGAGGTAACCCTGCGTCGTCAAAGCCCGTAGCCCAACATGCAATGCTCGATTGAGTTGAAAGGGTAGAAGGGTCGCCTTGCTCGGCAAAGTTGAATACAAAACTGAACAGAGTTTTGCCGTCAAAAACCGTGGTTGGTTCTCGAATTTGGGTGAGGACAGGCCAATCGAAGTTGAGGGAGCGTATCTGGCACGAGAGTGTCAGATTCCCAGTCCATGAAGTGGATTCATCGATGTTGACGCCAATCTCGACACTTTCCAAGCGGTAGCGAGAAATGCCACTTGTCATGCTTGAAGGAACGAGCAGTGGCGGATTGTTATCAAGCAGCATGTTTGGGAGTTCTGTCGAGAACAATTGTTCTGCGTTGTAAGGGTCCCAGATTTCGAGCACGGTTTGGTGCCACAACCCTGCGCCAGTTGGTGCTTGAATGCGTGCAGATAACTGACCCTCAGTGACTTCAACTGCATAGCTTTGAGAGAAGAACTCGTCCTGCACTTTCCCTCTCCAAAACACGGAAAGTGCACCGTTGTAGGGCGTTTCACTCCGCTCATGCAGGACGGTTGCGTTGAGCAAAACGTCTTCACCGGAAACAATGCTCCAACCTGGCTCAAGGTTTCCTTGCACAGAACCTCCAGCATCGCTTGGCACTTCGAAATCGATAGAGAGTTCTCGCTCCAGCGTCCATTCACCCGAAAGTGGCATTGTTTGCGTGCCGTCGTAATCATCGACCTCGACCAGTACATGTCCGATTTCGAGACCAGAGGTCGTGAATGTCCAATCAGCCGTTCCAATGAACCATAGAGAATAGGTGTTGTTGACGACTTCAGCATAGCAGGAAGCATCCACAGAGATTCGAGCGTCTAAGGCTGCACACGTGTTCTGCGTTGGTCGATAGACCATGCCTAAGCCTTCGTCGTCCCCGAGTACGAGTCGAACCTCAGCGATATCGGTGAGAGCATTTGAGTCTGAAACCACGACATGCCATCCAAAATGCCCTGTTGGCTCGATTCGCTGAATTGTTTCATTTGTTGCGTCGAAGAGTGATTCGACCAGTGTAATGTTCGCTTTTTGTGGGGTTCGACTCATCCAAGAAGTCTTTCCAAAATCTTTGCTTTGCCCATCAGCACGGATTGCTTTTCCTGCGAGGTTTGTGCCTTCAAGCGTCACGTGAACCATTTGGTGGTCGTTGTTTGCGGTATCGTTCACCGTTAAGTTGAGCGTCCAGTCGTTACCGGTGTTTGAGATATACAATGGCGTCTCTACACGCTCGTTTTCAGAGGCAATACCGTCAGAATTTGTATCATGTTCGGCTTCTATCCAAAGGTAGGCTTTGACAGAATCCGTATTGAAACCACCCACGTCAAAGAAAGAAAACACCACAGAACGCTCTTGCTCTTCGTTGATGTATGAATTGTTCAACGGTGTTTTCGATGTTTCAACCGGCGAATCGACGTTGACGGTTATGTGCTTTGATGACGGGTTAACATTGAGCACAAAGTCATCTTGAGTACGTGCCTCAATCCACAACCGGGCGTCTCCAGAACTGTCGTTCGATAGCGTGTGTCGAAGAACAGTTTCCATGCCCGTAGTAAGGGGCGTCCACTCACCGGTCGAATTGAACCATCCGTTGCTTGGGCTGAGAACATCGACATGTATCCGAGCCTCTATCAAGCCATACAACAGGCGTGTTCCTGATTCATTGAAACTGTGGTCGACGGTGATTTCAATGTCAACGCCGTCGGGAAACACTTCGTTTTCGGTCAATGATGCGTCTCCGACGCTCGTGAATGCGGATTGGTATGACGTCACATGGACATCGAGGATGTTTTTGATTTCGATGACCTCTGGCGATTGAAAAATGGAGTTGTGATGGCCGTATGTACGAAGTTCTGGGGCGATGTAATCACTGGTAATGCCCGCATTGATTGCAATGTCCCAGTTCAATGTATCACCTTGATGACTGGTTGATTGCACTTGGACATCAAGGTCTGATTGACGGAGGATGTTTGCAGGGTCGTGCACCGTGAAGGTCGCAGTGTTGGAATTCCAGGTTATGTTTGCTGAATCAGAGGAAGGTAGTGTAAACCCATCAACGTTTGTTTGGTGGAGGAGAAGCGAGTAGTTGGCGTCAACAGAAAATGAAGAATGGAAGGTTTGGAGTGTGATTTGGGCGGCATTGGGATGCATTGTAGCAGGAATCGAAGAAAGCAAAGACGCTTCTTCTGCATAGATTTCAACGCTGTCCAAATCTGGAGAAAACCATTTGTCCAACTCACTGGTTTCCATTTGTATGCGATACTGGATGAAGGACATTCCCTCACCTTGCTCGGTAAGAGAGTGATTGCCAGTTTGGTAATATTCCGAGGTGCTCTGCGGGCCGAGCGGTTTCCACACCGACGAGGTCGTATCAGATGGACTGGCTCCAAAGCGGTACTGAAGGCGTAAATCGGTATCGGTTGCTAAAGTACCGTTAAATTGTAGCCACACGGGAGATGCTACACCATTCGTACTTTGTCGCAGGTCAATGAGCGATGAAGTAATCCAGCCAGACTGCGATGCAGGGTTGTAGTAAATACCAGAATCGTCGACATAATTGGTCGACCACGTCGAGAAACGTGAAGAAGATGAATCACCAGCTGCATAGAGAATTGAATCGTTTGTTCCGGTCAGGGTAAGGTCATAGATATCGTTCGGTAAGTCGGTGTGGATTGTCCACTGTTCAGTCAATGGATTGTAGCCGTGGACTTCGTTTGTTTGTGCCCCCCAGCCCGTGCCGGTCACGCCTCCAGCGAGAATGATTTCGTTGTTATGAACGGTAGCCGCGTGTGCTGCCACATCGAACGGAAGTGCGGTGTGGTTCATCCAAACATCGTTTTGGGCATCGTAGACTTCTGTATGGTTGGTCGGTGCAGTGTAGTACTGACCGGAAACAGGGTCATACTGGCGAGCAATTCCCCCCATCGCGTACAGTTTACCGTGAAACTCGGTGAGCGTGAATGAATGACGAGCAAGGCTCATGTTGGCCATTTGATCCCACGTGTTCGTTTGTGGATTATAGCGCAGTGTGGCGTTTGAAAAGTCGGAACGGTCCTTTCGACCCACACCACCTGCCGAGTAAACAAATCCGCCGAGGTCTTCAACAGCGGCAAGACCAACAGCGTTGGAGCCTGGCATCAGTGCTCCAGCATACCACGTGCTGTTGCTCGTGTTGAATATCTGCAAAAGACCTTCAGAACGAATCTCCGGTGTTGTGAAGGGGTGATGGTCACCCACTGCGTAAATGATTGGTCCAATGGTCGTGCAACCGAAGTACATTTGGTTGACGGGCATAGTCGAATCCAATGGTTCCCACGTACCGTTCACGATACTGAACGCTTCAAGCGAACGGGTTGGTTCCTCATCGTTTGATTGTACCGGGTCTGGATCAATAATTCCGCCCATGAGGTACACCTTGCCTGCGTCTTCCACATATGTGGCACACGCCCCGGTTCTCGGGGACATCAGACTTGAGTTGGTGAGGGATTGCATGGACAAGACTGGTCGCTCAAGCAACGCTTCACCGTTTGATGCGTCGATGGATACGTTGCTTAACGCAAACCCGTCAGAGGTGTTGAACGACAGGTCGGTATGAATGCCGTGGTGCGGTTTGTGTACTTCTGAAGGTTCAAGATTTCCTCCAGCAACGTGCTGTGATAGTGCTGCCAGTGGAGTGACGAGCATAATCGATGCAAGCCACAATGCAAGGCAGACTTTCTTGTCCATGTCAAATGGTAATCGGTCGGATTCAATACCTTTACTCATCGATGATAGACAATAAGAGTTCATGAAGGGTAGAAATGTATGCTAACTGCCGAAGCCATAGGTTCATTCGGTCAAGGGGTATGCGCCCACTGGAGGAGTTGAGTTTGTCACGAGAATATGTAGCCCGAGACCCGCGTACAGGTCTTCCGATTCGCGTTGCCAAAACACGCAAATCTGCGAAAAAACTCAAAGCGAAATCGGGACCATGGGTTTCGTTATCTGACAACGATGTTTTTGCGTTGCTCAAGAATGAAATCGACTCAGCAACGATTCGATGGGACAGCCGCTCTTTGACCCTTCACCGTGTTGATGCAATTCGTGCCTTGGGACGTTTTCACGGCGCTCGGATTCATCAAGCGCATGGTTTACTGCTTCAGTGTCTGGAATCCGATGATGCTGAGGTGCGAGCTGCAGCGCTTGATGTGATGCCCGAAGTGGCCGTCTTGAAACCAGACGAATTGTTTGACTGGCTCTCGGTTCTTCTTGATGATGATGACATCAATGTTCGCAAGGCTGCAAGCCGATGTTTGACAACGACATCTCCGATTTTCCCATCTGCTATTCATTCAATTTTAGCCAACGAGTTACGTTCGACGGTTCGTTATCGAAGCGATGCTGCGTGGGCGGGTCTTTCGGGGTTGTGCGATACATGGCCTGAAGTGGTCGTCGACCACGTCGATTCGCTGCTCCTTGAGGAAGAAGTGGCTCTTCGCAAGAAAGCTACGGCTCTTCTCAAGCGTATAGTGGGTAAAGGTGATTCGGCTGTTTGGGATTTGATTTCTTGGTCACTCAACGATGCCGAGGTAGAGGTGCGACGGATTGCAGCCAAAAACCTCCCCGCTTTGGCACGCAGAGAATCTCGAATGGCAACACTGTTTGCCGAACGAGCACTCGTCGATGCAGACTCGCAGGTTCGCCTGAGTGCAATCAAGGCGGTTCAAGTGATGGATACCGATCACGGACGAGCCAGAGAACTCGTCGTCCGGGGTACGAAATCCAAGGATGTGAAAGTTCGCTCGGCTTGCATCGATTTGCTCCCTCGATTGTTTGGAGAGGAAGTCCTTCGAACCATGGCTATCGAGTTGCTCAACACGGAGACAGACACATCAATCATCACTTCGCTCAAGGAAATGGTGTTTGATGCCTCGCTTGATGGTACAGAAGCACAAAAGAACGCCCAACTCGCACCTTCGGCTCCCGTTCCAGCACTTGACAGGGAAGTGGCTGAGGCTCAGGGGCAACGTGTCGGACTTGAACCGGTTCGTTCTGGCGATTTGACCGCTGATTCAACACCTGTACCTGCGGACTCAGAGCCAACAACGAAAACCGAAACACCGTCGCTCACTCCTGAAAAAGACCCAACCTCCTCGTTGTATCGCTCTGTGAGTCAGGATGAAATGATGGGCTATGATGATGATTTTGAAGACGAAAACCCGTCGGATGATGAAGAATATTTCTGACATCTGTGCGGTTTTCCGTTCATAATCTGTCACCTTGCATGTCGGTATGGTTAAGAGGGGGCGGTCAGTGGACGGCTTGCTTAGAGGTGAATAACATGGTTGAAGCATTCAATGATAAGGCTGAGCAGTTCGAACGCTTGTGGGACGGAATTACCCCCAAGGGCGTCAATAGAAACAAATCTCTCAAGTTCCGACAATACATTTTGGAACATGTCCGACAACTCCAGCGTCCGCTTACCCGTGACAACGCACGAAAGTACTGGATGGGTCAACTGCAGGCCGAGATCAAAGAGCGCGACAACTTCTGATTCCATTCGATTGGTTGCCACCGTCTCGGCAGCCTCATCGATACACTGAGACGGAGATGATCACATGTTCACAAACACACGCTTCGATTCATGGGACCTGCCACAGCATTTGCTCGATAGCCTTGCATCCATTGAATGGGAATGCGCCACGCAAGTCCAAAAAGACACCATTCCGCTCGCTCGCTCAGGCCGTGATGTCATTGGCCAAGCACGAACCGGTTCAGGAAAAACAGCCGCTTTCGGACTCCCTCTACTCGAGAAATGTCAACCGACAGGTCACTTGCAAGCGCTCGTATTGGCGCCTACGCGTGAACTGGCGAACCAGGTGGCTCAAGAATTTGAAACACTGCAAGGTCAATCCGGACTTTCGATTCAAACGGTTTACGGTGGTACTGACTTGGAAAAGCAAGCCAAACACCTTGCCGGTGGCGTCGACATCATTGTCGGAACGCCAGGGCGAGTCATGGACATGACTGAGCGAGGACATATTCAACTTGAAGCGGTGACCATGTTTTGTCTTGATGAAGCAGACCGCATGCTGGACATGGGCTTTTTCCCAGACATCATGTGGGTCGTTGAGCGAATGAAAAACCGAGAACAGACCCTTCTGTTCTCAGCGACATTTCCGCAAGAAATAATCGATGCAGCTCATGAGTTCATGAATGAACCAGAGTTCGTGCTCACCAACACTGAGGAACTGGATATCCCACCCATCGACATGTACAGTGTCAAAATTGGCCGAGCCAACAAATTGTGGGCTCTTGGTCGACTTATGTCCCGGATGAACGATGAAGACCAAACCATCATTTTTTGCAACACCAAGCGAATGGTTGATTTGGCGGTACAGCGACTGAATAAACACCGGTTCGTTGTCGAGGGATTGCACGGTGATTTGAGTCAAAACCAGCGCGAGAAGATTCTTGGAAGGTTCAAAGACGGCGAAGTGAAGACGATTGTCGCTACAGATGTGGCTGCTCGTGGTATCGATGTTGACGGTATTACACTGGTCATCAATTACGATCTTCCCATCGATACGGATTCGTTCGTTCACCGCGTCGGGCGAACCGGTCGTATTGGCCGAAAAGGAGAGGCATGGAGTCTTGTTTCTCGAGATGATGCACCTCAACTTTCCAAAATCATGGCCACCTACGGTCTGGACATCATTGTATCAGAAGTTCCAGAACTGCCAGAGGGCGTCGACCGAGACCCTGTCAAGCGTCAAGATGACTTCGGCGAAACCGCTGATGTCTTTGGATTCGTCACCCTTGAGCTCAATATCTCCGCTCAACAAGCCGGCTCATCTCGTTCAGTGGCCAACTGGTTCCAACGCTCTTTGCGGTGCGATGAGATGGCTATTGGTGATGTCCATTTTGACGGTGACTCGACATTCATCAGTATTCACACCAGCAAAGTAGGATTGGCGCTTAAAGCCCTCGAAAAGCACGAAATGGCTGGTCAGAACGTCGTCGGTGTCGTAGCAGAGTGATTACTCTTCTTCGATGCGCTTTTCCTTTTTCCACGATCCAGATTTCTTTCCTGCATGACGGGATGTTGGTTCGGTTTTTGCTCCCTCTTTTGTCGCTTCAACAGGTTTGGCTTTGACTGGCCAGTTGCCGTTCTCGTCTGGACGTTGGATGACAAACGATGTAGCTCCAAGAGTCACAATACTGAGGGCAGTGAGCGACCAAGCATAGCCAATCGCATCATCCCACCGGTTTTGAGCCTGCCCACATTCAGCAGTCACCAGTTCGGAGAAGTAGCAAAAGTCGAGGGTTTCTTTGGCCGACATTGCCTCTTCGTTTGAAGTGACATTGTGTACGGCAAAAATCACCAGTAGCACTGCGCCAGCAATCAAGAGGAATTGCTTTTGTCCCCATGATTTTCGGAAGGTGATTCTCCATTTTTCATCGCCAGCATTGCTCGCGTCAAGCGTTCGGGCAGGACCCCCAACTCTCCAAAACCACACAACCCACATCGATACCAATACCAGCAAGAACCCCCATTCATAGACGGCTGTGTGAAAGTTCCACATACCAGCGAGACATTCAGCCTGGTTCGGATTCGCCACGCAGTCGTTTCGAGCAATCGGGTAAAACATCACCAACCGAACGATATTGAGTACGTAGATGATGCTGCACATCACGACGATGGAACGAACCTTGAGTCGTTGCGGTACACCTTCAGTCATCGCAACCAACGTTGAAAGGAAAATCATTTCATGAACACCCGCGCATTCATCAGAGACATAGAGGCCGACTGTATCGTAGTTGCCTGGGAATTTTGGATGGTAAAAATCAATGCGTGTAAGCCAACCATTGTGCGTAGAGAGGGTTGAAGCAACATATTCACCATCACTGTACAACAGATTGGTAATTTCATTCCACAACCATGCCTCAGTGACTTGAATTGGCGCCAGCGTATCTGACGGCTGCGTTAGGAACCAGTAAAAGGCTTCAACCAAGAGCAATGCAAGCGGTATTCGAGCATAACGAAGTCCGAGTTGTCCGACTTCAGACCACTCCAAATCATCTTTGGATGAAGATGACTTGGCATTCGTGCTCATGCATTTGCGTAGGTGTCCTTCCTCATCAAGGTGCGGTTTGATGTGACATGTCTGCTTTGGAAAAATGACAGACTGCAAACTTCGGAGGACTTGAAAAGGATGAAGTGCAGCAACCCACATGTTGGAGGTTGTAGCGCTGGGTGAAGGCTCAACAGCAGTGCCGACACATCGCTTAAACGTGGTAGGTTTCTTTTGCCCTGTTCCCGTAGCAGAAGCCAAAAAAGCACTTTCAAGCATGGATTCAGGACAAATCTTGGAAGTTTTGGCAGACGACCCCGAATCGCTCCATGACATGCCCCTTCTTTCCCAGCGCGGCCGGAACACCATCCTTTCAGTCGAACAACACGCCGGTGAATTCCGGTTTTTGATTGAGGTGAACGAATGACGGATGAGAATGTTTCAGTTGAACTGGTCGAGAAAAGCGATATTCCCAGCGAAGCCCTGCTTCCTACTGTTCACGGTGATTTCAACATACGCGTGTTCCATGAGGCATCAACGGGTTACGACCATGTGGCGCTCACCATGGGCGACATGACAGGCCCCGACCCCGTACTCATTCGGGTTCATTCAGAATGCCTTACTGGTGACGTACTCGGCAGTTTACGATGCGATTGCGGGCCTCAACTTGAGGCGGCATTGAAGACGATTGTCGAACGAGGATGGGGCTGCCTTCTCTATTTGCGCCAGGAAGGTCGAGGAATTGGCCTTCATGCCAAAATCCAAGCCTACCACCTTCAAGACAAAGGTGCGGATACCTTGGACGCGAATCTCATGCTCGGATTGCCTGCTGATGGCCGAGACTACAGCATTGCTGCAAGTATGCTTTCTTCGCTCAATGTATCACGCGTCGCACTTCTTTCCAACAACCCAAACAAACGTGAGCAACTTGAGATGTATGGTATCGAGGTTGCAGAATTGATTCCACTCGTTGTCGGTGTTGGCGAACAAAACCGTTTCTACCTTGAGACCAAGGTTGAACGCATGGGTCATCACATCGACGCAGACAAACTGGACTGAATCAAAGGGGCCGTGACCGAGAATCGAACTCGGGCTGGCAGAACCACAATCTGCCGTGCTAACCCCTACACCATCACAGCCATGAGAGGTAACTTGCCGTTATGCGCTTGGTATTTCAATAATCCGTAGAGCGTCGCATGTCGCATGCCATCACTTTAGGAACATTTCACCCTTGTATTCAAGAGCATTCGGCGGTTAAGGTGTTCCATGCGGGCACACTCCACGGGGTCCATGACGGCCATTTTCCTTCTCTTGCTGTTGCTTCTTGCACCGATTGGTTCGGTATCCGGGCGTTCGGTCCACGAAGCGAGTACGGTCGATTTGTTACCGCAAGGTACGTTTGCGCAAGCTACTGACTGGTCCCTTGGCTCGTTCACTTCGTTTTCGGAAGATTCTGCAACCTACACCGACGCTATGGTTGCCGACCAGCGAATGACCATGGTTCATCATCGCCCACTCAACGCCGATCGGATGACGTTTTGGGCCCAATCTTCGCCGACGGAATCCAACTATTCCATCGGGGCGCCAGACGGTGCCATTTCTTGGTCGGCAGGACCAGTCATCGAACTCTCTTCGTTCAATGCGTTTGGCTCGACACAGTATGAGATACTGGACGTTGATGTCGTCGTTGCTTTTTCCGTACCTGATGCACTGTACCAAGACTCCGTTCGTTTCTCGCTCAATTACGACGGCCAATTTGAATCCTTGGTGACCTTCTCGCACACGCAGGGTTCACTCGACTACCTTACCAACACGTGGTCCAGCGATGTAACAGGCCTGACCGATTGGACTTGGGATATGCTGCAAACTGCCATTGTCACACTGGATTATGTGTCCGTCGGTTCGACCGATGACTCGCGTCTAAATGTCGATGCAGTCGGCATGAGCGTGACGATGAAAACGCCATGGTACGGTGGTGAATACGGCTCGGCCAAAACAATGTTTTCCGGCCATTCAATGCCAGTCATCGGCCTTGACCTTGAACAGGGAACATTCGACAACATGGCCGCCTCAAGTTGTGGATTGCAACCTAGTGTGAGCAGCACCAGTGGAATGTGGACCAGTGAAGTGATTGAAACACCGGCTCTTCAGCGAATTGGCCGCGCGCACTATACTTTGGAAAACGAATCACTGGACGATGTCGTTCTCGAATACGCATCTTCCGACGACGGTGAATCGTTCACACCGTTCGCAGTGATGAGCGAACATATGTTGTTGCCTGACCACGCCTATACGCAACTTCGAGTCACAACCATCGAGGCATGTATCTCTTCCATAACCATCGATGTGAACGACCCGAACCTCGCCCTTCAAGGCCGAATTTTTGGTGATGTCGACGGTCTTGACCCAGTGTATTCACGTTGGTTGCTGTTCGTTAACGACCAACTGGTGACCAACGAACCGGTTGCCCTGAACCCCTCACTTGTTCACACCTTCCCAATCGGTCAATTCATGTCCCCCGGGGACACCACACTCGAGGTTGAAGTGAAGTCATGGTTCACATGGGATTCAAACGGCAATGAAAGCACGACAGCCCTTGAAATAACGAGCATGAGCGTTTCGGGTGGGTATGCGATTGAGTGGGACGAAGACCCCGAATGCATTGCTGTTGGCGACCAATCACTAACCGAAGACGGTGGCGGGCGTATTCTTCCGTTTTTGTACCGATGCACTGATGACCGCACCGTGAGCGAAAATCTTGGCGTTATGTTCACCAACTCCAATCCTGCGTTAGTGACCGTCGACTTGACACAAGGTGACATTCGTATCTCCCTCCAACCTGAGGCATCAGGTCAAGCAACCATCGTCACAACGGTGGTCGATTCTGCTGGAAATACGTGGTCTGAAACCTTTATTGTGAACGTAGCCAACGTAGATGATACGCCTGTCCTTGAAGAATTCCAATCGCTTATTCCGGTCGAGTTAGCGGTGCCTGCCGAGATTTCATTTGACTATTCTGATATCGATTCTTCCGGCTTGACCGCCTCAACAAACCGCTCGTGGGCGACCGTTGATGTGTTCAACAAAACCATCACAGTTGTTCCACCTTCGCCTGGCTTCACCTCCGTCCTCATCTCACTGTGCGACCAATCTTCATGCCACGACCGCATTATGGATTTGGAGGTTCTTTCTTTGCCTGACCTTGTCATCGAAGAGATTGATGTCGGTTCTGAACCCGTCCAGGCTGGCGATATTTTGTCGATACGGGTGTTTGTGCGCAACATAGGGCAAGCGGAAGCAACGATGGTTTCTGTCCGATGTGAAGCAGGCACACAACTGATCGACTACGATTCAATCCCCGTTCTTCAACCCGGCTCTGTTGCCTATCTGACCTTTGACTGGCAAGTCCCTGATGACATCACGCAGCAGCAACTTCGTGCTGTCATTGACCGTGGTTCTGAAATCACTGAGGGTGATGAGAGCAATAACGATGCCCAAATCGCCATTTCCATTGAGCCTGCTCCTTCGGGGGAAGCACAAGCGTCAGATTCTGAGGTCGTATCCGATGGAATGTTTTGGGGGCTCACTGTTTTGGCTTTGCTGGTGATTGGTGGAGCCTTCGTGTTTTTGACGCCTCCAAAGATCAAGAAACTCGAGTGATTCCCCCCGTCCATTCGTGGTTGGAATGCAACATCTGTTGTCGGATAATGCAAAAAACACCCTCAAACTTCATAGGCAGACCGTCTCACAAAAGACTGCTTTGAGGCCGTGGGGGCCGTTCAACACCCGTTGACAAAGTGGATGTGGGAATCATATGTCTGTATTGAAAATACGAATTGAAACTGAAGAATATATTTACGAAGAATACGTTGAAGCTTGAATCGTTTGATTCACTCTGGAGACTTCCAGCGTCGAGGGTACAATCCTTCGTCGAGTAAGACCATACTTGGTCGAGCAACTTCGCCTTCGTCAATGTTGACAAGTTCATCTGAGCCGAGCGTAAGCGTTACGATGCCTACAGCCTCGCCTTTGAGGGTTTGAATCATGACTTCTTTTCCGGGTTTCACACCGCTTTGAATGTCAACCAGTCCGGGACGAAGTAACGGCGCACCGTGGGCAAGAGCAGCAGCAGCACTGTCTTTGACTGTAGCAGTCGGTAAGTCCAACAGGATTTTTTCGATTGGGTGAATCACACGGAGCAAAGCCTCAGGTTGCTTGCATTCTTTCCAAAGCCATACAGCATCAGCAAGTTCCTGCATGGTTATGCAGTGGTCAAGCGTGAACACTCCCGAGGTTTCACGACGCAACTCTTTCAGTTGCACCTTCATGTCAAGAAGCAGACCAAGGTCTCGTGCCATGGTTCGAATGTACGTACCCGCTTCACAGTAAACACGAGCGATGAGGTCTTTACCATTCATTTCGATTTGCTCAAAGGTGTGTATCTTACGAGTTCGAACTTGGACTTTAACAGCAGATACTTCCGGAGGCACGTTGTAAACCCGTCCGGTTAAGCGCTTCATGGCTGTTTGCAATGCTACCTCGTCCGGAACTTGATCGAACCGAAAAATGCAGATGTATGTTTTCTTGTGCGTCAATATTTTTTTGGTGACCTTCATCGCTTTTCCAGCCATTAACGGCAAGACACCCGTAGCAAACGGGTCAAGCGTTCCACCATGGCCAAGACGTTCAAGTCCGAACAAATCTCGAGCCCACGATGCAAGTTGGTGTGACGTAGGTCCTGCTGGTTTGTCCAAGAGTATGAAACCGGAAGCGAGTCGCTCCTCGACGGTGCGTGCGTCTGGTGTTCCGCCAATGGATGGGTTCGTGATTGCTTCTGCATCGAGAATGTGTTGAGTCATGCGTTCTCCTCCAAAATTGAGATGACAGCGGCAAGGACTTCCTGGCTGCCGAGGTTTGTTGCGTCAAGTACTGTGGTATAGGGTTCACGCTGCTCGGGTAAGATGCTGTAGAGTTCCATGAACCGTTCAGCATCGACCGCAGAGCGCTGTTCATTCGCTTTGAGTGCCTCTTCCAACGAGCCACCTTCGCGGCCGACGACGCGGTTGGCTCGCTCTTCTGCATCGACATCAAGCCACAGCCGAACACATTGAATCTCCAGCCGGTAGGCCCACCAACCGGCGAGTCTTGACTCGACGATGTCCGATGTTTCTTCCTGCATCTGCCGTTGAAGAAGTTGGTCTAAATCCCTGTCGACATCCAAATCAGACTTGCACAGTTCCCCAAAAGCGCTCAAGGTCATGCCTCGACGTGCTGCTTCTTGACGAAAGACATCACCGCCGTTCAATGATGTCCATCCGTAGTGCGCCATTAGTCCTTTGACGAGGGTACTGGTTCCGCTTCCAGGATGGCCTGAAACCGTTATTCGGACCATGCCTTACACCCACTCATGACGGCAAACATCACAGCGTTTGGTGCGAGGTCCCATACGCGTCACCATGGTGAGTCCACATTCAGGACATTCATTGGAACCTATTGCAGATACCGATTGTGATTCGGCTCGGTCGTTTTGTTCCCAAATGTCCGAATCTTTTTTGTTGGACTTCGACTTTCTTCTGTTCGAATTTGTGTTACGTTGGCTACGTTGTTGCCTACGCCGAGCGTCGCCACCTTTGCCTTCAGTCGATGTTGCTACCAAGTGAAGTAGAGGTTCCTTGAGTGTTTCGCCAGACATAACGAGTGGATGCTTACGGTACCTGAACAATTTGATGTGTCGGTCAATGACTCTTCCAAGTGGAGCACTCATGCAAATGTAGGCGCAAATCCATGCAGGGAAAAACAAGAACTTGTCTTCAAGAAGGTTCCATTCAGAAGCCCATGGGAGGGAGACGTAATCGACCCGGAAACTTTCAACCGCTGTTGTCAGCCAGGCAAAAATACCGATGATGAATACCATGGTGAACATCATTGGCTTCATGGCGCCCATCTGCACTTTGAGTTGCTCTGGCATCATTTGCTGTTGGAGTGTCGTCGCTTTCTCTTGCAATATTGGGTCACGAGAGAGTCGTGCATCGTTCATCATTCGGCGAACTTGGCCTTGACGGTGGCCGATGTGGGCTTGCGCAAGCGGGTCGGTGAAGAAATTTCGAAGCACGGTGTTCATGGTCATTGAAAAACTGCCAAGAATCAGTACAGTGAGGACAAAGTAAGCCTCTTGAGGGAGAATGGGGTCAAGAATAGGGTCTGCAACATCACCGAGGGAATTGCGAATATCTGGATTCATAATCAGCAAGGTCATCATGACCATGACACCGAGCATCATCAACATCGAGCCGCCGGGCGGCTGGGGAGGTGGAGGTGCGTTACCACTGGCCATGGAATGCGCTGGAGCACACGGGGGATGAAGGTTCGCTTCTGATTTGACTCAAGAAACTCTTTCACAGAACTCCGAGGGATTGAAACGAGAGACCTCCATAGCCTTGTCATGCGCCGTCGTGAACCGCTGGATTTGGACAACACTTGGCGTCATTCATTGCCAATGCCAATGCCGAATCGACCTGTATGCGTGACACTTGATGAGGCACTTTCACAACTTGAGCGTTTGCCGTCTTCACCTCGAATGTTCCTCTGGACCGATGCCGAGCGGCGCTGCCCACCCGATTGGGGCTTCATTGCCAGTGTCCGCCAAGGCATTCCTCCGGAGGGCATTGAAGCCGAGCTCGATGCGTGGAAGGGCCAATATCCTGATGCTTGGTTGGCTGTCGACATGCGTGATGGCGTCATTACCCCGTCGACAAACCGTATACTCGGTGATGTTCTTTCGGACGTTGGACGTCCGGTACTGGTTGTTGTAAGCAGTTCCTCCGACAATGAACAATGGCCTCAGTGGGTCCTTCCCTTTTAATCCACAACGAATGTGTGCATTGGTTTTGAACGAACATTCGAATTGAACACATGCTGTTAACCACTGAATCGAGGCATACCTATGGACGAAGCCTACACGAAACGTTTGCGTGCTTCACGTTCACTAATTATTGAACTCCAACCCGCATCGTTATGGACGCTCATCACGACAGCGTGGTTGACCTGTGTCATCTCACCTCTGTCGAAGGCGTCTTCGTTCAACGGCAACAGGTTTCAATCACGGCTGTGGACTGAATCAAGCGTACTTTTGCCACTCAGTACCGGTCCACCAGTAGGTGTTGCCGTCGTCCATTGCTCTCCAC
>JAKMGM010000002.1 GCA_022424925.1 Candidatus Poseidoniaceae archaeon
GCAAAAGCCGGTATCGGTTCTTTCGGAAGTTACAGCACTCGACTTGTCATTACGTTTGATTCACCACACCCAGAACATGGTCTTGAGTTTTCGACAAAATACTTCATGTTCGATGAAAACCAACCCGGATGTGTCTCATGGGGCCATGACGGTGCCACAATGAGCGTTCAAAAAATAGACGATTAGCTCCTCGAAGAGAGTTGAATCAACGCAAAAGGTCAATCATGCAAGCCCAAACTGGCTTGAGCCGTCGATTTGCCTCAGAAGACACGGAATGATGGTCCAGGTCTGCCCCCGAATCACCGGGCTCTCGACCCGCTGCCCAATTTGATGAAATGCATACTGCAGCGTACGGAATGTCGAGTTCACGAGCCAATTTCGCTTCACGAGGCATTGTCATACCAACCATGTGGCCACCAAGCGTATCGATGGCGTTGATTTCAGCCTTGGTCTCAAAGTGAGGGCCTTGTGCCAGCCAGTAGGTGTAATACATGCGTTCCTTCGAAGAAAAGTTTTGAACTGTACGCAGAACACTGCACAACTGCTCGTTCAGTGCGCTGTCAAACGGTTCAGTGACAGAGGTAAACTCTGCTGCGCCATCGTGAAACGTCGTAGCTTTGCCTGTGAAATCAATGTACTGCTCAGCTAAAGCCACCTTTCCAGGTGGGAAATCATCCGCTATTGCTCCTACAGAGCACACCGCCATTATGGCATCGCAACCTGCATCTGCGAGCGCTCGGATGTTGGCGCGGTGTTCAATCATGTGTGGGGGCTTTGTGGCTTGACCGTCGTTGTGATGACGCTGTAAGAAAAACAATTCTTTCTCACCAGAAGCTGATCGTAACTTCATGCAAATGATCGGCACATCACCCCAAGGCGTCTCCACCGAAACGTCATCCCGGCGAAGCACCTCGATGCCTGATTGCTTCACTTCTTGACCTACGGTCATGTTGATGAGTCCCGTTCCGCCAATCACGCCGAGTCGTTGCATGAACCTGCCTCGGCATTCTTGCATGTCAAACCTACGGCTTCAAAGCCAAAAGAAACCAGCTTTCGCTGGAAATCATCACTCGGGACTTTATCACTCGTTAAGACGAGCAATCAAGTCTGCTTTCTTACCAGAGACTGGCTTTCCAGCAGCCTTGAGAAGTTCCTTCAGTTCAGCAACCTTCATCGAATCGTAGTCTGCACTTGGTGCAGCCTCTTCGGCAGGTGCTTCTTCAGCAGGTGCTTCTTCAGCAGGTGCCTTCTCGGATGCAGGTTCCATTGCCTCAGCAGCGTCAATGATTGAAGGAGTAGCGTCTTCTTCGCTTTCTTCACCATCTTCGCCTTCCATGGCTGATGCAAGTGCTGCTGCTTTCTTCGCCTTGAGTTCTGCATCACTGCGAGCCTCTTCGGCGTGTATTTCATCAAGCGTTTTACCGTTGTCAGACACAACACCTGCTTGGAGCAATTGGCTCTTGCGGATGGCGACAGACTTTACAGGGTAAATTGGTTTTACAGCCTTGCGGATTTCTTCTTCGAGAGTACCGTCAAGAATCTGAGTTTGAATCTTTGAGTAGGTTGCCTTTGAGGCAAAAGCAATGATCATGTCACGAGCCTTCGCACGCATGGCTTGCTTAATCGAGGTCTGAACCCGCTTCTGAGTAATGATAAGCGGCTTGAGGCGAATCAAGTAACCGTCGGTTGAAACAACATCAACGACATCATCGACTTTGCCACGGTAGCGACGAATTTGTCGTCGAATGTGGTCTGTTTGGTGGTGGTGACCAATGAATGTAGTTAGAGCATCTTGTCCAACGCACTCATGAACACGGAATCGAAGGATAACGTGCATTTTGGTGAAGTCACCGTTGAATTCTTGTTGTGTCATTTCGTACACACGGCCGATAATATGTTCATCGGACTCCCCGAGAGTCTCTCCTATTTTCTTAAAATCCCATGGTGTTCGTGGGGCACGAATGGTGTACCAAATCTTGTTCTTCCACTTGTCACGTTGCTTACGTGCTGCTGCACGTGCCTTTACACTAATCTTCTTTGCCATGGTATCATCTCGGGGTGTGTGTTTGCGGGGGCTACCCCACTTGCAGGTTGGCGACTTGCCTCCCCTATTTGAAGAAGCCTCTTTGCTTGAATAAACCACGCTCAGGAAACTGATGGCTGACACATCGAAGTTTAGGTAAACTCATGAGCGTGGTGTTCTTGGGGAGACTGTGAGCCTCCACCACATTACATGGCGTGCGACCGTTGGCGCTGTTGAAGATGAAAAAGTTGTGACTGAAGCGGTCGCATGGCTCGTGGGTGACCCTGATGCAGTGGACATCGAACAAACGACCTCGTATCACGGCTCGGACATGTACATGGTGACGGGTGTTTCGAAAAAGAAACAGCAATCTCTTGCATCGTTGGCTCGAATTGGGAAAAAAAATCTTGAGACGCTCTCCAACGAACTCGACCTTCGATACGATGAAAACAACACGCTGCATTTCAGACTTGATTTTCATTCGTTCATCAACGGCGAGGCAGTGCTGGCTGTACCTGGAAAGGGTGCGAGCATTAAATGCCATACGAAGGTCGAAGTGTACCCGGGACAAAATGCAATAGACGAGTGTCGAAAGGTGCTCAAACTGGCACTCAGTAAAGTCGAAGACGTATCAGAGCCGGCGTGAGAGAACAAACG
This sequence comes from Candidatus Poseidoniaceae archaeon, assembly GCA_022424925.1. Classification (GTDB taxonomy): domain Archaea; phylum Thermoplasmatota; class Poseidoniia; order Poseidoniales; family Poseidoniaceae; genus MGIIa-L1. The sequence goes on from JAKMGM010000002.1 coordinate 2,681, forward strand.
CGTTCTCGACAAGCATCCACGACTGAAAACTTCATTCGAATGCTTCAAAGGCTTCATGTATAGAGAGTCACTCGCATGCATGAGGAATACCCATGACCCACGTAGTTACAAGCACATGCGTCGACCACAAATACCAAGAATGCGTCGCAGTGTGTCCTGTCGAAGCATTTAGAGAAGCCGAAACATACCTTGTCATCGACCCAGATGAATGCATTGATTGCGGTGCATGTATTCCAGAATGCCCTGTTGACGCCATTTTTGCTGACACGGATGTTCCTGACGAAGAAGAATCATGGATTGACCGCAACGCAGAAGAGTCTGTTGATGCTGAAATCGCAGAAGGCGATTCTCCGGTTCTAGCAGATGACTGAGTGCACGACTGCACTCCATGAGTGAAACTAATGTTCATGAAGGTCGCGTACAAGGCAAAGGTGATTGAAATGGTTCGGACAGACTTTACTCAACTGCGAAACGGTAGCGACTTACTCAAGCGAGGCTTTGCCCGTATGCAACAAGGCGGCGTCATAATGGATGTTGTCGACCCGGAACAAGCGGCAGTCGCAGAAGACGCCGGTGCTGTCGCAGTGATGGCATTGGAACGAGTTCCAGCCGACATTCGACGAGACGGTGGCGTAGCTCGAATGAGTCACCCAGACATGATTCAAGGAATTCTCGACTGCACCTCCATACCGGTAATGGCAAAATCCCGCATAGGCCACGAAGGCGAGTCTCGCATTTTGGAATCAATGGGCGTTGACATGGTTGATGAATCCGAGGTTTTGACGCCTGCAGACCCGTTCTTCCACATCAACAAAAAAGACTACTCGATTCCATTCGTTTGCGGTGCAACCGGGCTGGGAGAGGCTGTTCGCAGGATTTACGAAGGCGCTTCGATGATTCGAACCAAAGGAGAGGCTGGCACAGGTAACCTCGTTGCTGCCGTCACTCACGCACGACTCATTGACCAAGAGATTCGACAGGTGCAATCACTCGACGACGCCGGCCTCGAAAAGGTGGCAAACATCATCACTGACCGGTACCGAGTGCTCGCTGATACCTCCGAATTGCCAGGTACCTACCCAATGACACCTTTCGGCGCCATTGACAACAAAATGAACGATGACATTTTAGAAATTCTCAACCAAGTGAAAGACATGGAACGACTTCCAGTGGTCACCTTCTCCGCTGGAGGAATTGCAACCCCTGCCGACGCATCACACATGATGCGCTTGGGCATGGACGGGATATTCGTTGGCTCAGGAATTTTCAAGTCATCCGATCCGAAGACTATGGCTGACGCAATCGTATTGGCGACTGCTCACTATGACGATGCTGCGAAAGTCACTGAAGCAATGGCAATGACGCTCGGCGACCCGATGAAGGGCGATGAGTTGGAAACCCTTGAAGTCAGAATGGACCAACGTGGTTGGTAATTACTCCAAAGGATTGGAGATGCCTTCCTCACCAAGCGCCCACTTGAGTGTCTTCACCACGCCGTCAAGTGCCTTGTGATTCCGAGCGGCCTCTTTCATGCCATCTCTGTCCTCGTTTTTTCGACATTCTTCGAACCACTGCTTCCACTCAGAACGCTTGGTTTCGGCCCTGTTTAGCATTTCTTCAATCTCTGCCCAGGTGCGGTCGTAACTACGTACGGGTGCTCGTGACATGTTTGCCGCTGGAATCGAGGGTATTTGAGTCAAACGCCGGCGTGTTCGTCCGGAATGCGACAATCAGCCAGTTTGCTACCAGCCTGAATTTGCACACCGTCGCCAACTATGACGTTCCGTAAGATAGACCCGGCACCAACGTGAACACCCTCGCCGAGAACGCAGTTGCTCAAGTTGCAGTTTGGCTCAACCGTGGAATCCGACATGAGCAAAACATCCTGTAGAACGCTACCTGCCGCAACACGGCTTGATGATGAAACTACGCTGCCTTCAATGAGGCCAGCCATCGCTGCTGAAGCTGCCACGAAACTGTCACCAACATACTCCCCGTTAGGATGTGGAAAAGGCAACGTTTCACGCTGTGAGATTAATGTCTGCTGCGCTCGGATAAGTTCAGACGGGTGACCAACATCAAACCACACACCATCGATGGTCTTGGCATACATTGGCCATCCTTTTTCCAGCACCATTGGAAACAATTGTTTGCTGAAATCGAATTTCTGACCTTCAGGTACCAACTGCAAAACCTCAGGCTCGATGATGTACAACCCAGCATTAATGACATTGCTGAAAGCCTCTTCAGCAGTTGGTTTCTCCTTGAACTTGCAGATGAATCCTTCTCGTAAGTGGCCGTCCAATGCTCCCAAGTGCGTTGCAGAAAGACCTACGATACCGAATTCGGTAGGGTCATCGACTTCCCAAAGTGCCATCGTAACTTTTGCACCATTTTCCCGATGCGAAGCAATGAGTGCTCCGATATCAAACGAAGCCACTGAATCACCAGAACCTACCACAAATGTATCAGTCAGGTGTTCTGAAAGCAGACGGACGCTCCCCGCAGTCCCCATAGGTGTAGCCTCCTGGTTGACCCAAGCGTGAAGCGGGTTTTCCCCCGTGTTCCATGATTCAACGTGGCGTTCTAATTGTTCACCGCGGTATCCGGTGGTCACCACCACGGTATCGATTGAAGCGTCATGCATTGCATCTTTGACAAAGTCGATGACGGGTCGTCCAAGGAGCTCTACCATTGGCTTTGGGCGTGTGAGGGTGAGAGGACGGAGGCGTGAGCCTTGGCCCCCTGCCATGATGACGCCGTACATGTGGCTGCCTCAACGACGTCGGGTTGCACGCATGTCGATTTTACGCATTGTTTTCTTCTTGCCGGATTTTGCTTTGCGCTTGCTCGAAGCACCCGCATCTCCCTGGCCGATGCCGCCGAAAGTAATACCGCCAGAATCCAAAAGTTGGGCCACGAGTGCATCTGCAACTTCTTCAGATTCAGCACCAGTTTTCATTTCCGCTTTCACCGAAGCATTGTGGTCGGTCATCCATGACTTACGCTCATCACGAGCCATGTTCAATTTATCTCGAACCTTGTTAACGTCAACCATGAGTTCGGTTATTTTGTTATGCATATCGTCGGACTTCTTACGCAGTTCCAAAAATTCCGTATGGAAACGGTCGCCTTCTGCCTTGAGAAAGTCTCTGTGAGCGAATGCCTCATCGACTTCTGCTGATATGGCGTCGGCTCGGCCGACGGCTTCGAGCATGTCTTGATGCGCTGCGTCTGCTTCAGAGCGGAGGGTTTTGATGGCAGTATCGAGGTCGGACAAATCAACATTAATCATCTCAAACTGAGTGACCTCAGGGGCCAATTCTTTAATTCGGAGTTTCATTTCTTTGATTTTCTTAATCATTTCCTTTTCCTTCTTTTGCCCTACTGAGGACGTCTCGAAGGTTTTCTCAAGCGACTGAACTTCTCGATTGAGTGTTGCGTATTCTGCTGTCGCAGATTTCTTTTCGCCTTTTTCATCACGTCGTCCTTTGGCTTGGTTGATGAGTTCACGAAGTTGTTGTTGAATGGCATTTCGCTTCTCTTTGAACATCTTAATTTCTGCACGGATGGCTTTGATTTCTGTAAGAACAAGATCGACCTTTTCACGGTGTTCTTTGTACTGCCCCTGAACTGCATTTCGCTTATCAGCGACTGCACGCGCCTGTTCACTGAACGAATTGCGAGTATTACGCATCTTTCGAACTCTGGCTTCCATGCCCTGGAGTTCCTCTCGTAATTCAGAATCTGGATTAGGAGTCCCATCGTCTGGTCTGCCGCGCATGTCCTGTGCAAAGAGTAACCCATTTCAAATCTACGCATGAACAAAAGTCCAGTCACGCACCGATGTTGCCAAGAATGTCACTGACTTTGATGAACACAGCAGCCGAAATACCGATGAGTCCAAGAACACCGGTCGTCAAAGATGAGAAGCCGAGAAGGCGTTCCAAAAACTTCGTTCGAACTCGGACGTTTATTTGTCGTCCAATGATGAGGTCGCCGCTTTGCTCCTCCAAACGCACAGAGACCGTGGCCTCACCAAATCGTTCGGGCAAAAGCGATTGCCATCCAACAGTGGCATCTCGAAGAAGACCGGACATCAAACCAAGGACATCGTCATCACCCTTGGTTGCCAAAGGCAGAGCCTTTGTCGACCACCAATGTTGCTCCCCCGGGTCAAGGCGATAGGTCATCGCAATGTCGTGCGGGCGGAAGTCTGGAGATTGAACACGCAGGACAACATTGCGTGGTGTATCTGAAAGATTGTGGATCAGCGTGAACAGATTTGCACGCTCATGGACGACATTTTCCATGTCGACTTCAAAAACAATGTCCGAACGTGTTGCTGCTCGGCCTGCTCCAAGGTCCTCCTCAATGCGTCCAATCATGCGGAAGAAAGCAGGACATGAGGCTTCAATATGGTCGATAATCGAAAGCCATTCCTCCATCGTGAAAACGGGGTGTGAGCGCACCAATTCCATCCCTTTAGCGGTAAGCACCTCGGAAAGTTCGGACTCCATTGTTTTGAAATCGAGACCCTTGGAATGGCGGTACAGCGTCATCAGAATTTTTTCACGAGCATATTGGGGCTCAATTCCTCTTTTCAGACAGGATTCAAGTTCCTTCGAGTAGCCTTCATACACCGAACGGAGCAAAGGGTCCATGTGAGTTTTAACCAAATCGTCGAAAACCAATTCCAGCGTCGATGGGTGAATGGGTGGGTTGTACGCCTTCAGAAGACCAGTTCGTTCATCCATATTGAACGGGGAAGAGCGAGTAGGGAAGTGTTGGGAAAGCGACAGGAGAAGGGAAGAAAACGACAACAGAAGGAGAATCTTCCCGTTGAGCGAAGTGATGTCAACCAAGAAAATGAGCAGAAGGAGCAGGCTTGATACGATGCCGAACAGCAGTGCCCATGTGTGCTTCGATTTTGCGCCTTTTAACTGGTCAGCAAGACTCTCGTACCCGTGCAATGATTGAACAGAAAGTCGCTCACTGTTAAGTTGTTCAACTTCCCGTTGGAAGTTTCGCAACGAAAGTTCGACACGGTGCCTGTGGAAGGTTTGTGCTAAAAGATAACCGAGTACGATGACAAAGGTAAGGACCGTCAGCGCCATTGCAAAACCAATACCAATCGTAGGTTCTATTCTGGACCACCATTCGGGCGATGAGGCTGAAAACGCCAATGCACCAAAGTAGGTCAACAGCGAGAACGCCGGCAAAATAAGTACAAGTCGGAGTCCTGAACCGAGCAGTTGCCGGTCAATTGCAAACCAAAATCGCTCAGAGGAGAGAACATTTTCATCCTGTGCTGAAGCATGGACATCATCCTTCGATGCCTCAATCTCTTCCTCAACCATGTTCGACCCAGCCGTCCATTGCACTAAAGTCTTCCATCCTATTCAACCAGAAAGTGTTCGGACAAGGAGTTTTGATGCGAGAGCCGGTGAAACCTGAACGCGTGAACCATTGGAAAGTATATACGAATCATCTGAACATGTTACTTCACTTCCAATAACGAAACCTTGCTTCTTCAAGAGCTTAAACTCGTCTGCGTCGAGGAAAATAGCTTCGAGTATACCGGATTCGGTATCCGATAACTCAGACAGGAGACGGATCTGAGTTTTCGACGAGCGAACACGCTGTGATATTTCTTCGGACGCTTTAGGGATATCGCGACCACTCGGGTCGATTTGAGGCTCGCCGAGCAAGAGCGTTAGTGCGACTTCCAAATCGTCGTCGATGGCATGCTCAAGTCGGCATGCAGTAGCGTGCATATCGCCTTGAAACGACACGCGTTGCAAAAAGACCTCTGCTAAGCGATGCCGTCGTTTCATTTTTTGACCGTGAATCATTCCCTTTTCGGTGAGAGTCGCTCCTTTGTAGGGCACATAATCCACCATACCCTTCCCTGCGAGTCGCTGTATCATCTCAGTGGCCGAAGCGGGTGATACACCTAGAGCATTGGCCAAGTCACGGTTACGAACCGGTTCATTGGCTTGCTTTTCGAAAAACTCATACATCGTTTCGAGGTATTCATCCTCAAACTCTCGAAAATGTCCGTTCATCCTCACACCCGTTTTACTTCATTCTTGAACTGCGGAAAAAACTTCCTCGCATGCAGGGCATCTCACAGACCCTTGGTAATCACCAGGTATCCGAAGTGATTGCGCACATTCAGGGCAATGAATCTCAACCTTGCCGTCTGATTCAGACGCCGCTTCGTCTTCCTGCTCAGGTTCAGGCTCAGCCTCTTCCCGTGTCGGGTCAATGCGCGGTGTAACTTCAAAGCGATGTGAACAGTCTGGACAACGTACTTGACCGCCATAATCAGAGGGGACGCGCAACTGCCGAGCACATTCAGGGCAACCAACTTGGATTTTCTCAGCCCGCGAAACTGTTGATTTGGGAGTCGAGTCATCTTCCAGTTTGTGAACACGCACTGTAGCCGCCTTCGACAGCCCAGTGCTGCGATTTTGGTAAATCCGAATGAATGCTCCAACCGCAACGGCGAGCATCACCCCGCCAATCAAGCCAACCCACGGGAATTCAAAGGATGCTTCTTCAACCACCACCGAACCTGATTGGAACGAATTGGACGCGGTAAAACTTTGTTCACCAACCACCCATGTCACCCTGAGCGATGCTAAATCCATATCGGGCCACACAAAGGAAAAGCTGTAACTGGAGTCTGCGTTCGCATCAAGCGATTCAGTATCCGTTTCACCCAAGAACAGTCCGTCTTGTGTTGAGAGAATCAAATAGCCATCAGTTCCGTCTACGTCACCTGAGTTCCTCACCTGTACAGTGACAGAGCCAGTTTCACCGGGAATGGGGCGGTTCGGTGTCGAAAGAGGATTGAAGTCAACGGTATACACCGGTCGGTCGTCAGGCACGCTTCGACTCACACTCGAGAATCCAAAGCCAGTCGTCCAATTCAAAGGAGTTACACGCAACGATACCCGGTCGGAATCAACAAAACCGACCGTGTAGACGCCGCTGGTAACGCCTGGTTCAAGGTTGGCTTCATAGTCGGCAGGGTAGACATCAAGGCCCGAAGATGTTGAGCCTAAACGGATGCGAACATCTCTGTCAATTCCCTCGCTTAGCTCCACGGACCAGTTGAACTGAACGCCGATTTCCGCATCCCAGGTGACCGATGAAATGAGAGGTGTTAACGTCTGCTGTGCAGCAACGGGAACCATCAGTGAACCGTTGAGGCCTTGAGCTACAGAACCATCTATAGAAATCAATGACCAGTTGACTGCTTGATCACCAACTGCAGTGACGGGCAGTGATACCCGGACCTCTCCCGCAGAATCAACATCGAGAACCAGAACATCACTATCGTACTCAACTCCCAATGATTCGCATGCGAGGAACACTTGGCCCGTTTTTTCTCCACTGTTGCGAACCAGCATAGAGAATACGACTGTATCGCCTTCATGCCAAGGACCTTGGAGCAAAGAGGGCATGCCAGAGCCTGCTGATTCAAAGGCAGCCGATTCGATATCAAAGGATAAGGAAAGTGTGGGGACAGAAGCATCCGAAATTCGAGGGCCATCAAGAGCACATGTCAGTGTATCAGGTCGCGCTGTTGATGTTAACGTCACATTGTTTGTACTCATAGCGAGCAGTGTGAATGACGAGTCATACAGTGTTTCTTGACCAAACGTGCACAGAAGTCCCCCCTGGTAATCAAGTGGGCCAGAATTGCTCACAGAGAGGTTCCATTCAACCGCATCACCAGAAGTGAGGTCTCCATGGTCTTCAGAAAATGAAAGTGTTAGAATCGGCAATGGAGGCGGTGCGACTTCAAACACGATTTCTCTGAATTCATCGCTTGGGTCACCATCACCTGATGCATTGAGTTGTAACGTCAGTGTAGTGGTACCCTCAATAAGCGCGATGGTGCTGTTGAAAACGACAATCAAACTTGATTGAGCATCAACAGTAATCGGTGATGCGGTTTGGTTGTCGTCAATCATGTTGACCGACAACGAATAGAGCAATGTACCAGTCCAGGAAAAATCACCGTCGTTGATGACGGCCACTTCGGTTTGCAAATAATCTCCGTCATGAAGCGAAACATTCCCAGTTAAATCGCCGTTTGCAGTGAGACCCGAGAGTAAAACCTGCCCTGCTGTAGCGAGGGAGATATCTGCTGGCTTGAGACGATGCAGCGTTCTTGACACCGACACGGCTTGCGTTGAATTGGGAGTCCCAAGGTCACCGAGCAGTTCAACCTCGACAGTGGTGTAGCCGTATGGGAGTGGAGAAAGGGTGAACGCAACTGGAAGTGTTGAATCTGCAACAACGGTCAGGTTTTGGCTCATGGCGTCGTATTGGGTTCCGTCAAGCGAAGAAAGGAGAACGCGCACCTCAACCTCAGCGCTGCTTGACAGAACTTCGACAAGGTCAAACTCCAATTCATACGAGTCGCTCTCTATCGCTTCGAAATCCGAAAGTGAGAATGTGCTTACATCGACCACTGCGCCGCCACCGCTTGCGCTAACCAACGGCAGTAGGCAGGTCAAGAACAAGGTGGCAATGCCAACTGCCAAGGTCTTGGATTGACCGGCCGCACTGCTGCCCATGTTTCACCCTCGCCATGGGGGTTCTTCACTTTCTCGCCTAATGATAGCACTACGCCATGTTTATTGAAGGTTGGAGACTGGCGCACCTGTATGGGTCCCGATGAGTTGCTGGGAATGACTCCTGCCCTGTTGGCAAAGTCCATTCTTCACCGTCGTGAACGCCTTGCAGAAACAATTCCAGAACAACTCGATGCTCGTCAAGATGAACTCAGAGCTGCAGAACCACTGGCAAGGAGCGCGAAAGAGCAACGAGACGCCATCAATGCCAAAGTGGCGAATCTCAAGAAGGAACGAAATGCTGCCCGCAAGAAGGCGCAAGACCTGTTCCGTGATGCGGGGAAAGTACGTGAAGCAATTTCAAATTCCGGTGGTGTACAACAAGCCAACCCCGAATGGGCTCAAGCCAAACTCGAACAGAAACTGAAAACGCTCGAGCATGAACTTGAAACCAACGCTGGAAATCACAAAACCGAGCAAAAATACATCAAAGAAATGAAGGCACTTTTGCAGCAGCACGAAGAGTGGGTTTCGAAAAGAAAGGACAACCAGGAAGAACATGCAACAATGAAACAAATGTATGCAGATGCTCGCAAGCAACTTTCTCTCTCTGAAAAGGCCCACAACGCACTGCTCGACCACGCCTCTGAAAACGAATACTTCCACAACACCTACCTTGAACAGGAGGCGCATCGTCGTCGAGCAGACGCCCGTACCAAACGATTAGCGCTTGCACTGGACAGCAGCCAAAAGGGTATCGAGCACTGGCAAAACCACATCGATAAAGGATTTGAAACGCTTACGGAAAACGCCAAGCGCGTCGAAAACGGCGAACCGTCCAGCCATGCTCGGCGAAGGCTGCGCAACGCCAAGAAGGAAACGAAACCGTCGTTTTCTCGTCGAACGAAGAAAAAGCAAGCCAAAGAGGGTGAAGAAGAATGAGTGATGAATGCCCCATCACTGGTTTCAACCATGAGCAACAGCACCGCTGGCCGAATGTCCACCAGTTCCTTTGCGACAAACTCGAACTCCCTTCAGGTGAGGCAATAACGCCTGATGCACTGCAACAATTGAGCAATGACATTGAAAAAACACTGGTTGAGCAACAGCCAAATGCTTCAATGATCAAAAAGCGTAAGGGTCTGTTTCAACACTTGAAGCGCACTGTTGAACGTCGATTCAAAGGCAGTTCATTGCGGCAGTTCGGCTCATCTGCATCTGGCTTATCACTCTCAAGCGGCGACATGGATTTGTGTTTGCTGTTCAATGAACAAAAGCCGAAGAAAATCTTGCGCTCGCTCTCAAATACGCTGAAAAATCAGGACATGGAAGACATTCAAGTCATCTCCTCTGCCAAAGTCCCCATCATCAAGTTCACCGATGAACGCACCAAAATTCCGGTCGATATATCGATCAACAACACTTTGGCTCTGCACAATACAACGCTGCTCAAAATGTACGGGCAAACCGATGAACGCATCCAAAAAAGCATTCTTGCGGCCAAGTATTGGGCTTCGCAACGCGATGTTGGTAATGCTGCCGGCGGTACATTTTCGTCGTATGCATGGAGCCTCATCATGATCCAAGCCTTGCAAACCGCAACACCAGCAGTTGCACCGAACATTCAATCTGGAAAAGACCGAACGCATCTCAAAGTCGATGGAATGGAATACGACTTGACGATGGCCGAACACCCAGAACAGCTGCTCCAAGAAAAAAATACACAATCACTCGGAGAATTGTTCTCGCACTTCATTCGCCAATTGGTTCTTGAGCGTCCTTGGGATGAGCATGTGCTCTCGATTCGTAACGGCCGCCCGCTCGACAGAAAAGAGAAAAAATGGAAGTATGGAAAACCGCACGCATCCGATGCCGTGGTCTCGGGTGGAAAAGTACGACTTGGTGTGCATTCATTCCCCGTTGAAGACCCCTTCAACCATGACCATGACTTGAGTCGAGTTCTGCGACCTGAGGGTGCGCTGGATATTCAGGAAGAATTGTTTGGCTTTTGGCTCGGGTTGAATGAAGGGAAGACGTGGTCCGAATTGTGTACGCTGAAAAACCCCGAACGCTTCCCCGAGGTCGAAGATAAGGACTTGTTTGAAGACCTTCGGAGTCTGTCCAAAGAGGACGTTGCGAAACTTGTCGCAGCCAACTTAGAAATCCTTACTGGCCTTGAGGCACTCATCGATTTGCTTCACGAAGAGCTACAAAACAACATCAAAATTTCCCAAGCCTTGCGGGGACTGTTCGAAGAGACAAGCGATTTGCGAAACGAGCATCGCAAAATCGTTCGAAGCCTCCGCCCGCGCAGCGAACAAATGAATGC
>JAKMGM010000031.1 GCA_022424925.1 Candidatus Poseidoniaceae archaeon
TTGAATCCAATTAAACCGCACGCTCCTCCCGTTGCAGTGCTCCCCCGCCAATTCCTTTAAGTTTCAGCCTTGCGACCGTACTCCCCAGGCAGTGAACTTAACATCTTCACTCCGGCACCGGGGACCCCTTGCGGACCCCCGACACCAAGTTCACAGCGTTTACACCTAGGACTACCCGGGTATCTAATCCGGTTCGTGCCCCTAGGCTTCGTCCCTGACCGTCGGATCCGTTCCAGTGTGGCGCCTTCGCAACTGGTGGTCCTCGAAGGATGACAGGATTTTACCCCTACCCCTCGAGTACCCCACACCTCTCCCGGTCCCTAGTCTGGCAGTCTCTGCAGAATTCAACCCGTTGAGCAGGTTGATTTACCCACAGATTTACCAGACAGGCTACGGACGTTTTAGGCCCAATAAAAGCGACGACCACTTGAGCTGCCGGTATTACCGCGGCGGCTGGCACCGGTCTTTCCCAGCCCTTTCCCTCTACTTGTTAAGAGTAGGATCTACATACACATAGTGCATGCACTAGGAGTTCCCTCATCACAGTTTCCTGCAGTGTGAAGTTTTCGCGCCTGCTGCACCCCGTAGGGTCTGGATTCGTGTCTCAGAATCCATCTCCGGGCTATTGCTCCCACAACCCGTACGCGTCGATGGCTAGGAGGTCCGTTACACCCCCTACGACCTGATACGCCGCAGACCCATCCTATGCCGTGACCTTTCAACCACACACCGTTCCAGGCGTTGTGATCTATCCGGTATTATTCTCAGTTTCCCAAGGTTATCCCAGAGCATAGGGCAGGTTATCCACGTGTTACTGAGCAGTTCGCAATGATCTAATTCATTCTACTCGCATGGCTTAATCGAACTCCAAAAGCGGTCGCCTCTGGCAGGATCAACCAGATTTCTCTTGTTATGATCCTTAGGCTACTTGTCGCAAATTCATTTATTGAAATTGAATTACTGTCCTAAAAAAATTGGCGAGAGTATAATGCACTAATGCTTCTTACACAAAAATACGTCATAATCTCGATCACCTACCTGACCTTGAGCGATCTTCCGTGGGGGGAAGGTTTCTCAAGATCGCAATAGCTTCGGCTTCACGTGTCAAGAGGATGGCGACGGTCATTGTCCGAAGACTCAGCCGCCAACGCCGTTCTCGACAACGCAAGCATCCTTGCCACTTACCTCCCCTATATCAAAGTAACCTCTAACCATAGGTGTAAAAAATGGTGGACTGCGCCACAATTGTCACACAGAATCCCCCTATTCAGTCGAAATCATTACGCTTTGGTAAAAAAGCGGTAAGAGTTATTCAATATCATAGAGGTGAATATTATCCATATCATACCAGACATTGACCCCTACGCCGGAGTAACCATCGTACCACCCTGTTGCTTCTGCAAACTGAAAGGTCATGCCGGACTTCGATTCATCATCAAGCTGAACACCTTCGCCTTCTGTGGCATTAGGGATGTAAATCGCAGGCATCGCATGCCCACCCCAATCTTCGTTTTCATTGGGTTTAACCAACAGCAGAATAAGAAGTGCATCATAGTCGATGGATTCCATGAGTGATACGTAGAGTGAGGCTGCATCTTCGCAGTCACCAGCGTGCTCCCACAACATCTCAATAGGGTATTTTGGATATTCATTCACACCCATTCCGTCGATGTCAAATTGATACGGAATCCCACCGACAAATGCAAGAATGAAGTTAGCAATTTCCAGTTCCGAAGAGTAACCATTTTCGATAGCCAAATCTCTCAAGAGAGTAGCAAGTTCCACTACGTAATCCACATGTGGAGTTACAAATCTTTGGTAATCGTTCCAAGATGCGGTTGAGTGGTCAAGAAGTTTGTAACTTCTGTACAAGGCATAATCATAATTTAGATTCAATTCATATGTTTGGTAGTCAAAAACCCAAACAAAATTAGGACTATTCATCACTCGTAAATCTTGGAACGTATATGAAAATTCGAGCGTACCATCGTAGCCATCATTATCACCGATTCCCGTCACTGTCAACTCTTGAACATCGGCGACAACTGCAACACTGCTGTCAAGAACAAATGAGAATGCCTCTACATCATCAGCGATGTTGATGTCAACGGGGTCATCGAGAAACGAATCGGAATCCCACACAAGAATCTCTACCTCATGGAGCGATGTGTCTTCGGGTAAATCAATAAAGAATTCAAAATCTAAGGTGATTTCGGTCTCGACAGTCATGGTAAGATAATTCTCGGTACCGCTCGTTGGCGAACATCCAATGTTCACATTACTGACTTCGACGCAAAAATAAATTTCCGAATAGGCGTCAAAAATATCCATTGAATCATGGAGAGTGAACGTATGAAGGGAAAGTGAAAGGGCTGAATCGGAGTAATCATTGACATCAATGGCGTCAACAACTCCATCATCATCATCGTCTAAATCGCTGTTATCACCTGTACCATCCGCATCAAAATCTACCCATTCGGTGCCGTCTCGAGGGAACTCGTCAATGGAATCGTTGTATCCATCTCCATCATCATCAAAATCGGCAATATCCCCGACACCATCTCGGTCAAGGTCAGACCAATCTGTAGGGTCTAATGGAAGGTCGTCATATGCATCCGTGTACCCATCGTTATCGTCGTCCGTATCCAAGGTATTCCCAATCCCATCACCATCGGTATCGTACCATTCTGTACCGTCCAATGGAAAGACATCCTCTTCATCTGAAAAGCCGTCTCCATCATCATCTATATCGATGGTATTGCATTCACCATCACCATCAGAATCCAATGGGAAATCCGTATAATCAAGATGGTCTGTATGTGGCAAACAGCGCTCCATTTCATCGAAATCTGAGTATCCATCCCCGTCATCATCAAGGTCTGCATTATCCCCTATACCGTCGTAATCGGTGTCTTTCCATTCGGTCGCATCACCAGGGAAGATATCGTCCGGATCCAAGATTCCATCGCCATCAGAATCCAAGGTGACTGCAAGTGTTTCCATCGGCATCAGTGTCACAAAAAGAAACCCCAAAGCAACAAAAACTACGACGGTGAGGCCTGCGATTATTCCAAGTGAAACCTCTTTCGAAGGCAACTCAAAAACAACCTGCCTAGGAGGTGACTGTCGAGGAACCTGTGCCTCCTCCCATATGGATTGAGGCTGTTGGTCAGTCATGGTGTTCATCAAGCACTGAACACTATAAATGATACACCGGACAAAACAGTCCGTGACAATATGTGAGCCTCATACCGCTGGAAGCGGATGAACATGGAATTAAACTCAATCTGCTCCAAAGAACTGTCGAATCATTGGGTGCATTTCCATGGCTTGTTCCTTTTGGATTTGCTCATAGGTACGCAAGATAATACCAACTGCAAGCAACAAACCTGTACCGGTCGCGTTACCAACCGTACCAAGTAAGTCAGCACCTGCAGCAAGCAATCCTACGAATGCACCAGAGAAGTATGTCACCGGAGGAATATAGTTCTCAAGAATCTTCTCAAGAATCTTAGGGTTCTTACGGAATCCAGGTATTTGCATTCCAGTTCGCTCGATTTGCTTCGCAACGTCCTTTGTACCCATATTGGTCGTGTCAATCCAGAACTTTGCAAACACCATTGAACCAACGGTCATGAGCGCTGTGTAGAACACAACGTGTACCATGATTTGAGTCAAACTATGCCCGAATACGTCACCTTGTTGATTCAACAACGGTAGTAACCAGTCGTTGACTCCGTTAACCATACTCGCATACCATGCAAACCCTCCGGAAGCAGTTGTCTGACCCGCTTCGTACGTACCGATGTATTGCGATGCACTCGCCCAACCTTCACGTCCCAGGATTGGTGTCTGAGAGAGCGTAGGGTGGCTCCAGAAGAGCAAAGAGAACATGTTGATGTTCGCAAGCAGAGCAGCCATCAAAATAACTGGAATGTTTGAAGCATAAACCAATCGGATAGGATACTTTCCTCTATGACCACGGACCTTCCCGTGCGTCAACGGCAGTTCGAGCTTGCTGGATTCAGCATAGGCAACCACCAAGAACACAACAATAGATGAAAACAATGCGGCAACAGGATTGACGTGCGTCAGTAAGATCTGTTCAAATCCATTGTTTGAAATCATTTCAGCATTCGTCGCTTCTCGGAACATGTAGAAAATCATCGGTAGTGTACCCGATGGAGGGTTTTGGAGCGAATATGGTACGCCGGTCGTTGCTGGCAAAGGTGAAAGTGTTCCGACAAAAGTCGATTGTGCCACACCTGCTGCAATGAACAGAGAAATACCTGAACCTATACCCCACTTGCTGACCAGTTCGTCCAGCAAAAACACGAGGTAAGAGCCTGCAAACAACTGGGCTACAATCACGAAGTTCGCCCAACCGAGACCATATGAGTCGATGAGGAATTCTTGCGGGTCAAGGAAGCCGTACGTTTGTGGAATTGCTTCAATTGGAATCATAATGAGAACAAGCAACTTTTGCACGCCTTGGTACATCGCTTTGTCCTCAGAGTTTCCAAGGTCAAGACGAATGATTTTCGCACCAGCGAAAAGCTGCATAATAATCGAACCGGTAACAATCGGGCCAATACCCAAGTGCATGATAGTACCCGAAGCACCTGCCATAATAGAACGGAATCCACTGAACAAATCCAATGCCTCTCCTGAAAGACCGTACAGCATGACGTTGGTCATAGCGAAGTAAATAATGAGAACGAAGGTCGTTGTCCACATTTTTTCGTTGAATCGAACGTGACGTTCTGGCTTTGTAATGGTTGGATAGACATCGACGAATCGTCGCAGAGCGTACAAACGGCTGCTGTCGTCTCCGCCCCACATGAAACATGTGATAATAGAAGCGGCACCAAATCCGAGTAAACATATACCGACAAGGAAGAACCCTACGCCTTCGTCGTAGCCGCCCCAAGCGGATGGACGGACATACCAGGCGGATAACCCGAGCATAGCAAGCCATCCAAGCAGTTTACCGTATCGCCCTACTACAGGCATAGACTTGAGTCCTTCTGGCATGTCAATCATGAGACACGCCATCAAGTAACCAACATAGACAAGGGAAAAGACGAGACCGAACAGAGCGGCTTCGCCACCTGCAGTGTCAAAACCTGCTTGCAGATCGTCACGAACCCAATAAACGAGTAGACCCCAATAAAGAAGACCTGAAAGGGCTACTGCAAGTGGCATTGGCTTATGTTTCATGGTAGTACCTCCTTAGAATACGGGATTCACTCTTCTTCCCATTCGTCGTCTCCAGCCTCGATGCTGCCACCGGCGGCCTCGACCTTCTCGACTGCGTTCGAACTTGCTTCTTCGACAATGACCTTAAGGGCACTGTTAATTCGGCCGCTTCCAAGAAGTTTATCGATTCCCAATGCGGTCAAATTGATTGTATCGCTGCCTTTGGCCATGTCTTCCAGTTGGCTGACATTCACGGTGACGTATACTGTTCGAAGTGTAGGGTGACGGTTGAATCCGTGCATACCCCAATGATTTGGCATGTACTTAATTCGGGTCATGACACGGTGCTTGTTAATACCGGCATTTCCTCGTCCACCACGCTTTCCTGCACCACGACCGGCTTTCTTGCCACGTCCGTGATATCGGTTTCGTCCACGATGCTTGTTTGCTTTAGTTCCCATCATAATCACCTCAAATCATACGCTCAACGAGCGCACCAATCTTATCTCCTCGGGAGCCAAGTGCTCCACCAACTACGAATGAACGCTTGATTCCACCCCAGCCCTTTGGGCCACGAGGTGGATGAAGTCGGAAGACACGCTTCAAGTCCGGTACGGCCTTGACCGTTGCATCACCGTCTGCAATTGCTTTAGCAAACGCACTGATGTCCTTGTAATCGGTGTGTTCTGCAACAATTTCATCGGTTAAAGGAGCATCTCCGACCATTCTTCCACGGCCTGAAAGCATCATTTCAACAAGTTCTGGAGTAGCTTCTCCCCAAGTAATGTAATCTTTGGCTTTCTGAAGCATACCACGGTACTGTGGGTTTTCCGGGATAATCACTGCGTGATTTACCTTGGTGAGGTTCATGTGTGTCATGGTCTCTTTAATTCCACGCTCAACACCAACATTACTTCGTGCTCGTACGACAATCCAACTCATTCTAGAATCCTCCCTTTATTGATAAACAGACGCTCTTTCGACTCGTTCGAAACACGGGTTGTGTTCATGTTCTGTAGAGCGTTGAATGTTGCACCTGCGTAATTGATTGTTGTTCGCGTTTGACCCTTGGTTCGTGAAAGCACGTCAGATACGCCTGCAAGATCGAGGACTCGCTTTCCGGTTTCACCGATAACGAGACCCTTACCCTTCGCAGCCGGCATCAACGTAACTCGAGTTGATGCTGCCCGGCCATGAGTCTTGAATGGGATTGAAGTCCCAGGTCCTGCGGAAGATTCCCAAGAACCGTTACCGCGTTG
The DNA here is from genome assembly GCA_022424925.1 of Candidatus Poseidoniaceae archaeon. Classification (GTDB taxonomy): domain Archaea; phylum Thermoplasmatota; class Poseidoniia; order Poseidoniales; family Poseidoniaceae; genus MGIIa-L1. The sequence goes on from JAKMGM010000031.1 coordinate 6,459, forward strand.
AACAGCAATGAGGTTGAGTTTTGCAGCGATGATTGCTTTGCGAATTGCAGCAGCAACTTCCTTTGCTTTGGCCATTCCGAGCCCGACATAGCCGTCACGGTTACCAACACATGCCATGACATTGAAACGGACACGACGTCCGCTGTCTGTCATTCGCTGAACCATGTTCACCTTAATCACGTCATCTTCCAAGTTTGGAATCAGTGCATCGACGATTTCGACTTCTCGAATTGGTAGACCTGTGGCAAGTGCCTGTTCGTATGTGAGAACTTTCCCAGCCATGACCATTTGACCTAATCGTGTCTTTGGAACCCACTTTCGAAGGCCCGCCATAGGATCATCTTGCTTGCGGCGTCGTGGTCGACCCCCAGTATCCTCTGTTTCTTCAGGTGCAAGAGCTTGCATTAGCCCTGGTGCCATTTGTATGATTTCTTCTTCTGTCATCAGTATGCCCCCTCAATTTGAGTTTTGGTTGATTCCACTGCTGTTGCAATGTCCCCGTTGATGTGAGAGCCGTTAATACGGTCTTCATCAGGTAAGATGTTCTCACCGTGAGGAATGTCGAGGCCTGCATCGACCATGCCCTTGAGAGCAGAGAAGACGCGGTTTCCGGGGGTACTAGCAGCAAGCCCGATGTCGAGCACTGCTTCTTCAGCACCTTGTGCAAGTGCAGCCTTGCCCATAGCATAACCCACCAGATATGATGCAGGGACAGACTTCTTGGAATAGTCGTCTGGCCAGCCGAATTTCTTTGTGAGGTCTGAGCCGGTTATCGAGACGGTAACCAAGTCACCAGATGCAGCCCAATTGACGAGTTGGCAAGTTGTTCGGGTGTTGGACACACGTACAACTGCTCGAGGCTTGCGGCCGGTGAGCAACTTGAGACGGCGACGGTAATCGGTCAAACCTGCCTTACGGCGTCGGAAGATAGAGCGGCGTTGTGTTCCTCGCATTACTGTTCACCTCCAGTGAATTCGACACCTTCCATGGTCATTTGAGAACGCATGTGTGCGATGGAACGGTAGGAACCGCCCTTCGCCTTGAGATAGTATCGACGGTATTGCGACGGTGCAATGGTTTCATCGTCGCGAAGTTCTTTGAGTACGCGTCGCTGTGAGCGAATGGTTCGCATCCATCGGTTCTTTCGAGGATTACGAGCGTTCGCTGTACCTGCACGCTTTCCTTGCCCCTTACGTCGTCCTTTACGCTTCTGTTCAAGACGAGCACGAGCACGGACTCTTGAAGTCCCCTTGATTGGCTTTGCTTTGATCCATCCTTCTTCGATAAATTCTCGAATGTCATCGGTCTGAACCGCTGAAGAGACTTGGTCAAGGTAGGCTGGGTTAATCCAAACACGGTGAACACCGCACTTGAGTAACTTAGCTGCTAGGCGCTTTTGGTTGGTAATTTGCATCAAACATCCCTCCTTCGGTTGAGGACACGAATACCGAGTTCATCAGCACGTGAATAAATCATTTCTCGCTTTCGTCCGCCAACACTTCGACCGACACGAGCCGCTTCAGTTTCAGGGTCGATGGTTTCCAAATCAAGTGTGTTTTGAACCATAACTTCACGGAATCCTGAAGGGTGCAATCCACGAGCAGTAGCCACTTTACCGTGCCCTACTCGAACAAGAGCGCTGCGGTATTTGTAGTTGCGTCGCTGCTTGCTGTCCATGCCGTGAGGTGCTCTCCAGCCTGAACGAGAGAGACGCTTGTAACGGAACCATTCAGTTCGTCGGAACGAAGGTGTCTTTTTCTTCTGCTCAGCACGGAGCGCTAAAGCGGCTTTGGTGTCTTCATCAAGAACTGGTTTTTGCTTTGCAACGTGTCCTTCGACAACATCTTCATCCCAATCACCATCATCATCCCAATCCTCTTCTGAGTCATTGGATGTTACTTCTTCACTTTCATTGGCTTCAACCAAACGAGCGATAAGGTCTGATTTCTTACCGGATACCGGGAGATCAGCAGCCTTTAGAAGCTCTTTGAGTTCTGCAACAGTCATTTTTTCGTACTCTTCTGCCATTCATATCACTCCTTGTTGATGAGGTATATCCCGTCTTGGAATACACGGCGGTCACGGTTTTTTACCGTGGCGCACTTTTCGATGTTTGCTGCTGTTTGGCCTACAAGTTCCTTGTCGATACCAGTGACGACAACTTCGACCTTGTTGTTGACTTTCACATCAACGCCTGAAAGGATGTCGGCATTTCGAGGAACGCGTTCTCCAAAGTAGTTGTTGACGACGAAGGTGTTACCCTTCACCGACAATGTCATTGGGAAGTGAGAATAGAAGGCTTTCAGATTGTATGTGAAACCAACAGTAACGCCCTTCACCATGTTGTTGAGGTGAGCGTTCCATGTTCCAGCAAGTGCTCGTTGCTTTCGTCGGGGCATGTCCACGCGAACTGTCAAGCCGTTTCCGTCTTGAAGAAGGGTGATGAACGTGCTTTGAAAATGGCGAGAGAGAGAGCCTTTCGGTCCTTTGATAGTGACGACGCCATCTTCGCTGATCGTTGCAGTAACGCCTTCAGGGATGGTCACGATGTGTTCGATTCTGTCGAGTTTTACCATAATATTCACCTCAATATACGTAAGCCAGTAGCTTACCACCAATACGAGCATCTTTTGCATCATAGTGATGCATTATGCCGGAGTTCGTTGTTAGAATCAAGAGGCCGAAGTCTTGGGCAGGCAAGTAGCGCGTCTCCCATTGGTCGTATTCCTGGCGTCGAATGCTGTGTCGTGGCTTGACGGTGCCACAACGGTTTATTGCGCCGCGTAGTTCAACCAAGTATGTACCGCCACGACCGTTTTCAGTTCGGTCAATTGAGCCTACATAGCCAGACTTTTGCATGATTTCAAGGACGTTACCGAGCAGTTTGGAAGCGGGTGAAAGTTCAACGTTGAACTTCCCTGCTTGCTCTGCATTGTACATCTTGATGAGTGCGTCGTTGAGTGGATCGAATTGCATATCTTTCTCCTCCTTAATTCATTTTCTTGAATCCAATTTCTGGAGCAACATCTCGGAAGCACTGTCGGCACAGGCGTAGCCCGTGGCGGCGTATCATTCCTCGGCGTCGTCCGCAGCGTCGGCAACCAATGGTTCTTCCAATTCTTTCTCCGTGATCTCTTGCCATTTTCATTCCTCCATTATTGTGATACCAAAGTTCTCAGTGAACCAGGCACGTGATTCGTCTGGGTTGATGCGGTGTCCCATTCCAACCTTACCTTTCGCTCGGCGACGTCGGCTAACTCGGTGGCCGGGTCGTTCAAGAACAACGGTAATGTCCATTCCAAAAATTCCGATATCTGGGTCGTACTTCTGCCCAGGGAAATCTGTGTAGTCGCGGACACCAAACGAGAGGTTTCCTTCACGGTCGAAGTTCCACGCAGGAATCATGTTTTCTCGAACCCAAAAAGCGTCGGTCAAGAACTTCTTGATGACTTCTTGGTTGCGCATAGTGGCTTTGCATCCGATTGGAGCGCCTTGTCGAACTTTCAAATCACGGTTTTGGATGCGACCGAGTGTTCGCTGTGGCTTAACGCCAGTTACAAGTTCCAATACATTTTCAGCGTTAACCAAGCGTTCTCCGCCTTCGCCAACACCGATGTTAACGCTCACTTTCGTGATGCGTGGCATGGTCATGGGGTTGAGTGCGTCACTCATTCAACCACCTCTGTGTGAGGTAGCGTCGAGTCACCGACAGCGAAAACATTGGATGCGACTGTGCCGAACTCATCAAAGAGAACTTCGTTTGGCATACTTGAGCGCTTGATTTCGGAAGACTTCATGTTGGCAAATCCACCGACGTGAGCTCCACCAATCAAATAACAGCGTACGCCATCCTCAAACTTGATGTGTTCAAGAATATCTTGACTTGGAAGAGCGAGCTTCAATGAACTTCCGGTTGAGTATTCTGAAGCATCGTCAACGATAATGTTGCGGCCGTCGTGGAGATTCAGTTGCGTCTTTCCGCCTTTGATCGTGTTCTTTCCTTCAATACGGCAGACTTTCCAGCCGGCTTCATCAGCCGATATGGTTCGGTAACGGAGTCGGCCGTTGTGGTCGAGTACGCATCGGTAATGCGAGTCGCCAAGCGTAAGAACATCCATGAGACCAACGCCACGTCGCACATCTTTGCAGATTCGACCGTCAATAAGGGCGTGACCGTTGTGTAGAATGTGTCGAACTTCCCGCGTGGAGCGAGCATATCCGAGAACGTCTCGAATAACGAGGCTAATAGGCATGCACAGTTCAAGCGAGTGAGCGCCTGGTGTGGGGCGAGTTACCCAAATGCTGGTCTTTCGAGGAAGTGGCCAGCTTCGTGGCATGGCCAATCTCTTCAAGTGGTTGCTGCTTCCCATATTTTTCAACTCCTGTTACCGGTTAGCTGCTGAACACGCAACTTGTCTGTTTCGTCAAGTTTGACGACAACGACATTCGAAGAGTGGACCGGTACCGCTTCTTCTTTGTTATCGGCCTTGCTGGCCTTGGCACCTTCAATGTAAAGGCGACCTTTTTCTGAATCAATTCGAATGACTGGACCCGTCAAGGGTTCAGCGCCACGCTTTCCACCGTGTCGCTTCCCGCCGTTGGAAAGGTCGCCACGGGTAACACGGACTGTGTCACCTACACGGACAGTGACCGTACGCACACCATCAAAGCGTGAGTCGGGTTTGTCGAGTTGCAGGCGAGCTGAAATTCGCTTACGCTTCTCATGAAGAGGGGCGTTGAAATGTGCCTTACGTTGCTTGGTTGGTTTCATACTTTTTACCATAATCTCACCTCAAATAATTTGTTTTGCATTCGCTGCAATACGAGGCCATCGTTCTGCTGCCTCGCGTGATACTGGACCCTTGATATCCGAACCTTGGACGTCACCTTTCTCGTTGGTAATGACACAGGCATTGTCTTCGAACTGAACCCATGTACCGTCAACTCGACGGAAAGGTCGGCGTTGTCGGATGATGACAGCGTTGAACATTTGGCGTCGAGTTTCTGGCGTACCCTTCTTGACTGAAACTTTGGCGAGGTCACCAACGCCACCAGCAGGGTATCGGCGAATGGTGTTACCGAGTTTTAGAATGTTGATGATTTGGACGATCTTAGCACCGGTGTTGTCTGCAACAGTCAGGCGTGCTGCTGTTGGTAGACCACGGGTTTGCTTACCTGCGATTCCACGCATTAAGCCTCACCTCCAGTGTGTTCAATCACGCAAAACGAAATCGTCTTTGAAAGCGGACGACATTCCATGATTTTGACGGTATCACCAACATTGACTTCACCAATGCATGCAGGAAGGTGAGCGGATACAGAGCCAGTACGCTTTTCGAACCGTTCATACTTTTCCATGTAGCGAACATTTCGTCGTTCAATTGTGATTGTTTTTTGCATACCTACTCCGGAAACGGTGCCCTCAAGAACTTGGCCACGCAATCGCAGTGAGCCATAGAAGGGGCAGTTTGCATCTCCGTCCCACTCGCCGGTAGGGTTTTTTACATCAATTCCAATGTCTCGCATGGTATCAGGCCTTCCTGTATTTTCGGTGAGTTCGGTCTTCCGGGCGCTGACTCACCAATGCGCCTTGAACGACAGTATCGTTGTCGTCAATTGTGAATGTGATTGCGGTTTTTCCAAAGGTAACTGACTTGCCGTCTTCGAGAAGTACGAGTGTGTTCTTGGTCTCGTCGAGAACTTGTCCAGAGCGGCCAACCAATGTTGGGTCCGTTGAGGCAACGACGTTCAAAGTCGAGCCGATCCAAGTTGAGTTATACATATCCATATTATCGCACCTCCACATTGAATCCGTTGTTTTTGAGTACACCTGCTGCTTTCTTTTTGTGATCGCCTTGAAGTTCAATTGTTCGTCCTTTCACTGTTCCGCCTGCAGCACATTTGTTTTTGAGTAATTTTGCGAGTTGATTAATGTCAATTGCTGAGTCATCTATGCCTTCTACCTTCGTTACAATTTTTCCATAGCGTCGTCGGTCGGTTGATATGATGGCTCTTTGTTGTTCTTTGGCTATTTCTTGGCAAATGCAGAGTTCGTCTGGAAGTCCACAAATGTTACACATAGCCGCCATTGTTGTCTTCTCCTTCAGTGTTTCACTTTGTATTCAGATGCGTCTTAAGTCGAGCAATACTTCGGCGAGTTGCCTTGTATGCCCCGATGTTAGAGGGTGTACCACCAAGTGCTTTTTCAGCACGAAGTTGAAGTAACTCTTCTTGGAGTTCAAGAAGACGTGACTCTCGAGCCTCTTGGCTCATGGAAGCGATTTCACGGTTTGAAACGTAACTCATTCGCTCGCCTCCGCAGCTGCAGCTTCAGTTGCTGCTTGTTCTTCTCGAATACGAAGTTCTTCTTCGGAGAAGATGCTGATTTCGTGTGGCAGGCGTGTACCTGGTCGCATGATTTCGACGGTTACACCGATGGTACCGAGCTTCTTGACGGCCACTGCATATCCTTTGTCCATGTGCTGAAGGGCTGTTTCGCCGCAGTACTTGACGTGACCCAGAATGAATTTTTGAGTTCGGTTTCGAGAACCGGTCAACTTTCCTGCAACGGTGACAATGACACCACGAGCGCCAGATTCCATGATGTTCTGAGCAGCGCTTGCACCAGCACGTCGGTAATACCAGCCACGTTCAAGAGCAGATGAGATTTTCTCTGCCATGACTTGTGCATTAAGGGTGGCAGCTTTCCTGTCGATTTCCTCAACTTTCAACTTTGGGTTTTCGATAGCGAATTCTTCATCAAGTCTCTTTTGTAGTTCATTGATAATCTTACCCTTGCGGCCGATGACCATACCTGGGCGTTCAGCATGAACGGTTACTTCTGTTCCCTGCGGTGTTCGACGGATGACGAGATCACCAAAACCAGAGTTCTTCGTGTTCTTCATCAAGAATTCCTTGACGAGAAGGCGTTCAACGTTACGGTTAACGATTGTTCGGAGTGTACTTTGTTTTCCTGCCATAATCAATCACCTCAGAAGTCGTCCTCCAACTCGTCTTCTTGAACACTAAAGTCTTCAAGGAATATTTCGAGATTCACTTGGTAGTGATTCGAAGGGGTTGCTCGACCACGAGCACGAGGAATGAATCCTTTACGGATTTGTCCACGGTGTGCTGCGATGTGCGTGATTTCCATTTCTTCAGGGTCGACATCTTCGTATTGATGTCGTGCGTTTTCCATTGCGCTTTCAATCAGCTTGATGATGGCGCGGGAACCCTTGACTGGATAGCGTCCGGGTCCAACTTTGCCCTTGCGGTGACCAACCATTGACGGGCCACTGCGTCGCTTCTTTTTGTTCCCGCTACCGAGACGGAAGGGGACTGCTGCTGCTTTGCGTCGGATGTCAGCACGGTCAGAATCAATCTTGAGAACTTCATTCAAGAAGGCGATTGCTTCTCCAGCCTTCATGTTCTTGACATGTCGGCAGATTTCGAAACAGTGCTTAACGTGCATGTCCATGTTGACTGCTCGTGCAGTAGCAAGGCGGCTGCCTTGCAGCAATTGTGTGTAACCCTTTTGGGGGTTTTGGCGGCGCTTTGAACGGCGATCTAATTGTGTCTTTACCATACATCACACCTCACTTTAGAGCCACGTGCTTTGACGAACGTGTTGCACCGACACCAGGGCCGCTGTGGGCGACACCTCTGCGGGTAATAGCGAATTCACCGAGGTAATGACCAATCATTTCCGGCTTGATATCGACTGGGACAAAGTTCTGTCCACTGTAGACCGAGATGGTCTTGCCGACGAATTCAGGAAGAATAGGCATATCTCTGCGGTGCGTGCGAACGGTTTTCCCGTTCGAGCGGCGTACACGGTTGAGGAAGTGCTCATTTTCTTCTGAGAATCCACGAACCATTGAGCGACGAGCCCGTGCAGAGAGAATTGTAGCAATGCATTCCTCTGTTGGATTCTCCTCGGATGGGAAAAGTGGCATGTTGGACAACTCTTCAACAGAGTATCCTCGGTAGGTGAACTCTTTCTTCACACGGCCGGTGGTGGTCGAAAGGCGCTTACGTGCCTTACGGCGGCTGGCTTTCGGGGTCATAAAGGACTTCTTCTTCTTACGTGCCATATATCATCACCTCAAATTTTCTTACCGCGACCTCGACCTGTGCGGCTTGGCGCAATCAGACCGACCTTAGCACCTGGTGGGGTACCACGAGCGACCGAGTTTGGACCGTGAACAGCTTGGTGGTTTCCACCACCGTGTGGGTGGTCAACAGGATTCATCGCAACACCGCTGACGTGAGGGAACAGCTTACCACGTGCCTTGGCCTTGTAGTAAGCAGCACCTGCAGTTCGCAGTGGCATTTCGTCTCGTCCATGACCGGCAAGAACACCGATGGTTGCACGGCAGTTGGCAGGGAGTTCACGTAGAGATCCGGAAGGCATTCGTACTCGAACCTTGTCGCCAATCCGTGCTTCAATGAAACACGAATTGCCTGCAGCGCGAGCAACCTTTCCTCCGTCACCAGGACGAAGTTCAAGATTGTTGATTGCGGTACCTTCTGGTATGTTTGCCAGTGAAGTGATGTTACCCGGTCGAAGAGCCGCATTGTCGCCAATAGCGACGCTTGCTCCAACAGAAAGACCTTCGGTAGCAACGACGAGCGTCGATTCGCCATCTGGCAACTTCATTCGAGCGAGTGGAGCCGAGTGAACTGGGCTGTGAAGCAGTTCAGTAATCTCACCAACGACACCTTCTGTGCGTGGCATGCGGTTCGCACCAGGGAACCGATGGCTTGCAACACGGTAACGTGGAGAGGAACCTTTTCGTTGTGCACGTATTCTCTTACCCATGATAAATCACCTCAGAATGCTCCCAAGCGCATTGCTGCGTCTTCTGCGTCGTATCCTTCGGCAAGCTTGACGGAAGCGTGCTTGCCGTGTTTTGAATTTCGAACGTTGACTTTTGCCACTTCGACCTCGAAGATGGTTTCAATCGCACGTGCGATTTGACTTTTGGATGCGCTGCGATGAACGATAAACTCAAGGCGCTGCTCTGTGGTTCGAGCCTCCATCGATTTTTCGGTCAACCATGGTTGAATGATAATGTCGTATGCGTTCATGATGTTCACCTCAGTTAAGTGCCTCCACAGCATCTTTGGTAAAGACGGTCAAACGACCGATGTCACCACCCGGTGCCAAATCTTCAGCACACAGGTCACGGGCTGCGACAACGTCGACACCCGGTAGGTTTCGAGCAGCTTGTGCCAGTCCTGACTTCTCCTTAACAACAAGGAGTACGGACTTGGGAGTCTTGTGGACACGACCACGCATGGTCGCCTTGCCCGCACGGATCTTACGGCCGTCACGAGCACGCATCAAATCATCTCCGAGACCAATTTGGTTGAAAATAGCAAGAACCTTTCGTGTTGCAGAACCGTGATTGAACGACTCGATATTGAATTCCTCACTCTTTCCATCACGAACTTCTGTGTAGTTTCCAAGTACAATTGGAAGACTGGAAATCTCGTCAGAAAAACGATGTCCCCGGGAACTTACTGTTTCGACAGATGTTGTTGCAGTAAGAGCTGAATTACGTGCGAGGCGGCGTTCTTTGAGATTGAGTTTTCGACCCCAGTTCTTTTCCACTTTTGGACCGTGGGCTCGACGTCCACCGAGTGTGTGCGGGTTCTGGGCACCTCGGCTCTGTCCTGTTCGGCGCATAATTCGAGATACACCTCGTCCCTTACCCCACCATTCAACAGAGTGTTTCATACCTGCCATTGGCGCACGCTTTCCAACATGAGCTCGTGAACCGTATGCTTGTCGTCGGTTTGCACGACTTGAAGCCACTGCTAACTTGATGAGGTCAGTTCGAAGTTCGGTAGAAAACGCTTCAGAAAGCGTTACTTTCTTGCCGTTCTCGACTGATATCTCAAAGTTCTCTTGAAGTCGTCCAGCATCCACTTCGTCTTGACTGACTGTGTTGGTGATATCGATAACATTGATTTTCAACTTCAGACCCCCTGTTTGGATGATGTACTCACGTACGTGATTTCGTATGGGTGGAGTGTCTTGTCAGAGCCACGAGTCGCATCCCGGAATCGTATGAGACGCTTTGCAGGCCCAGGTACGCTTCCCTTAACCAGAATGTAGTCCGAGTTGACTTCACCATAGTGCAGGAAGCCACCGGATGGCGTGATGGCGTGATCTTCTGGAGAGGCAACCCGGAGAATACGCTTGTTGTACTCTGTGCGCTGATGGTATCCTGTTTGTCCACCTTGTCGAATCGTCTTTCGAACGTAACCGTCACCAAAAGCACCCATGTTACCGTGTTGTCGGCGTTTCTTGGAGTTCTTGTGCGATTGCAATTTACCGCCGAATCGCTTGATGACACCTTGCCATCCATATCCCTTGGTAACTGCGACGATATCGGTGAGGTTTCCTTCTTCAAAAGCATCTGCGAACGAGTACTCTTCACCCATCTTTTCCTTAGCGTATGCGAGTTTTTCTCCAATGTTGCCGCCGTCAAGTCCGATTTCCATAACATCTGGAGTCTTGGAGGAGAGGCTGGAGACAGCTGCTGGTTGTGTTGCCGCAATCAAACGTACTTCAACGAGGTCAGCCTTTTCGAGATTTTCAAAGTGCTTCTCAGCGTCGTGTTCCTTGCGCTCAGGTAGTCGCTTGAACAGGTCGGGGAACGCTTCAGAAATTTGGGCTGCGTCAGCCCACGCTTCACCAGCGGCTTGCTTGCCGTATGGTGTCATTGTGTATCCTCGAACTCCGAGAATACGCATCTTCGGACATTCGACAACGGTTACTGGGACTCGCACTTCTTGTCCTGCAGAAGGGCTTCTTGGATTAAGGTCTCGAGCGAGGATATGGGTCATACCGGCTTTCCAGCCAGCAAATCCTTGCATTCTCACTTCGCTTGCATCGGTTGTAGGCCACGATTTTACCAGACCAAACGGGCGGTTTGCACGCTTGCGCGGGCTAAACGCCATTGATCCTCGTCGTGGGTGACTTTTCTTTGCCATGTCGGATTCCTCCTGTGTTTTATACAACGCATTGGCCCCACCGTGGGGGGCGTACGAGGGCTCTCAGGACAGGAGTAGCCGTGACACTGCGCCCCATCCCCACGATAGGGGGACGAGACAAGTGGGGTCCTCGGGGGATGGCCCATTGTGTCTGGCTGCTCACCTTTGAGCAACCATCCGACTTACCTCCCGTATATGAGTGGTTCGGTTACCAACTGCGATGAGGTGATGTGGTTTGACCGTTCCAGCCTGTACCTTGAACTTATCAAAACTTTTCACACGGCAGTCTTTCACTTTCACAAAAAGTCCCCACACTATCCTTTTGAACCCTCGACCCAACTATCAATGCATGGCAGTCGTAGTGCATCCTTTCCTCAAGGAAGGCGTTCAGGCACGCGCCTACCAAATGATGGTACTGAGGAACACGCTTGCTGCATCCACGCTCATGGTGATGCCAACTGGTTTTGGTAAAACTGCGGTCGAGTGGATGGCAATGGCGGAAGCATTACGCCTCAACGTTGGCAAAATTCTTCTCCTTGCGCCAACAACAGGCTTGGTAGAGCAGCAGCAACGCATGGCCCAAGAAATGCTACAGGTTGATAACGAAAGTATCGTAACATACACG
>JAKMGM010000065.1 GCA_022424925.1 Candidatus Poseidoniaceae archaeon
GCGTCAAGACGCCCCTGCCAACGAACTGATGCTTTCACACCTCTCCGAACGCGTCGAGGTTTTCAATTGAAAGGCCAGATTCGGCTGGAAAGTGCTTGTTTACTCTCGACGCAGTTTACTAAAAATGCCATCAGGTTCGATTTCTAAATTTTCGTCGACTTCCAACCACGAGCGCTCAAGAAGGCCATAGTCGATATGTTCTCGATGTCGTGCCTCCTCAAAGGTGTCTTCATCACCGTTCACAGCGTCGCGTAGAGCGATAGCTTGATTGATGAGAATCACGTACCGCTTTAGCGATGTATGCGAAGTCTCTTTTTCGCTGAAGTGACCGATTACGGTATACTCATCGTTGTCTCGTATCAGCATAGACCCACCAATCATTTCATCTGGTGTCATCCGCACTCTACCCGCTCCAATGTCACCCCATGTGCCATCTGAAAAACGCACCATCACAGAAGCATGGCCGAGTTCTGCGTCGCTCATGAACGGGTGATTGATGTTGACTGCGAGTGGAACATTCAGCATGGGAGAATTACGATACATGAGGAGACCTCCTAAAACCCCCACTGCAGATGCGAGCAGGAGTGCGAGCATAGCAGGCATAACCAGGCCAAGCAGCATACGTAGCAGGAACAGAATCACCACTTCATAGATGACAAGAAGAGTCCAGAAACGAATCAAGAAAGGTTTTGCGATCGGAAGCGAACTGAAGGTTCGCATCTCAACGGATAAATCGCTGGTGCGTTCGCTCATAGTAGACCATAGGAATGAACTCTTTCAACTTCACGGCCTGCCGTTAAAGAATCAAGATGAGAGTAATCGGCTGGCGTCGTGCCGTTCACAAACACATGTTGACAAGAGAATCCGGCCGGACCTTTCAAGAAGTAACTCGTAAGCATCACCCCGAAGGGGTGAGAGAAGATGGTCGAATTGCCGCAGGGAGATGTAACCGAAGTTCGTCGCGGAGGACCGCAATCTCTGCAAATTTTGTCTTCCGACATCTCAAGGCTCGTGTCCAATGGATACATTCGCATCGAGCGTCGACCGAAGGAACAAATGCCACGAATTGGGCATGTGGTCTTCAAAAACGGAATCCCAATGATGGCGTTGCATGAAGTGAGCGCACTCATCATGGGCTTGGAAGCATTGCTGGATATCGAGAGTGATTGCGCTGTTATCGACTCGATGCTCGCTGTCCATGAGTTGCCAAGTACCGATGTTGACCGGATTCTAAGCCTGTATCCTGAAGCCCAGTTCGAACGCTCAGAAGACTCCAGCTCCGACCCTGACAAGCACGAATGGTGGTCAAAAACGCGATTCACCAGCAGCACTTGGCGACGTGAGGAACGACTTCCTGAATTGCAAACTATAGTTGAAGCACCCGAAGCCTTGAGGCAGCGGAGTCGAGCCATGCTCCAGCGTTTTGAAGGCCTCGAAAAAATGCTGAGACCGGGGGATGCCTTCATCTTGGATTCGACAGAACCGTCTCACATGTTCGATCTTGCGGGTCACTTGGCTGTGCACGGTCGACCACTACTTGTTCTTTCACGGCATGATGTCGAAGCACTCAATGTCCAACACAATATTCCTATCGCATCGTGCAGTTGGCTTTCCCAAAACAACGGTTCTCGAACGACTGAACCAAGCCTCGGCAACATTCGTCGTAAAATTGATGCTTTCCTCTGGGAAAATCTTCGTGCCGTTGTCGTGTTGGAGGGCATCGAATACCTCGCAAGTCTGCACGGTGATGCACACATTGTCAACTTCTTGCGCGACATCGTCGACGGCGTTCGGCTTGAAGACCACCTTTTCTTGACGACTGCTGACTTCAATGCTTTCTCGGTGACCACCAGGCAGCACATTGAACGTTACATGACACCGCTCGAGATGCCAATTCTCGAACATTGGAACCTCGAACCAGACCTACTCCTCGACCACCCACTGTGCGCCCCGGCCAGTGAGGAAGAACGACAGTGGATTGAGCAGCAACTGCGTGAATCAATTTCGAAGAGTCCATATGGGCAACCTGCAGGTACCGACGTACTCTATGAGGCAATGAAAGGCGGCCTCGATGCGCCGGACGCTGTCGAAATCCAGTCGGTTACAGAATCACTCAATACCGTGGCTCGTGAATGGAGCGATGAAGAGGTTGAACATCCAAAACAAGACCAAGATATCGTGGCACCGCAACGTTCACCAAACGAACACCATGACCGTTTTCATGAAGTTGAGCCTACCGCATCGCGTGATTCGATTCCGGAAGTGAATGAATCACCGGTGGTTCATTTCGACGCAGAACCGGCGTCTGAAGAAGCACCGAGTGCA
>JAKMGM010000071.1 GCA_022424925.1 Candidatus Poseidoniaceae archaeon
TAGCAGATTCGCATCCAATGTTCGCCATGGTCGAGATGCCTCGCACAATGATTGTGTTGCGTTGACCCTTGAGCAGATGGGTGATGTAAGGTACGGGAGAAAACCCGGTTGTACTGCGCAAGGCCGCCAACAAGGCTTGGTGGAGTTGAGGTCGCTCGTAATACGAAGGAATAACCTGTTCAAACCACGGCCCAAACTCTTCAATGTTTTGCAGAACGGAACGAACCACTTGGTCGTTCTCATGGTTCAGTTGAGCGCGCAGTACCTGCTCTGTTTTCGCATCACCGGACATTCCGAGGCTGCGCACTGCGTTCACCACATGGTCTGTCTCATGAGATTCAAGAAACGGACTTAGAAGTGAGCGTTTCTCATCGATACCAATGTTGAGATGGCCAATATGAAGTATACCTATACTGCATCGACCAGCCCGGTCTTTGAGTAACGGAACAAACAATTTCAGTTTCTCCTGTTCCGTAATGTCTACCGAACGCAAACGCGTCAATACTTTGTGCAGTACGGGTGAAGCGATATCCGTAAGCATGGGCCGGAGAATGCTCAATTCTCGCTCGACATCATCGCAATGGAAATGTTCGACTGCCCAGGAACGCAGTGAAGGGTCATCATGGTTGAAAAAAAGCTCAACATCTGCATCTGAAAAGATGTAGCGGTGTGAATAAAATTGTTCTACAATCCATCGTGAAACGCGTTCCATCCGCACACCTGGTAGGGTCAGTTGCAAAAGTATCCAACGGAACGTCGTTTGATGACGCGTCGGCGACAAACGATGGGCGTAATGATTCCAATCTTCAACCGGTTGAGTTTCAATAAATGCCCTTGTATCTTCATCGTTGGAGGTAAATGTCCGTGTGTCAAAACGAGGGTCGTCAATGTGGGGTTGGTGTGGAGTATGAGGCACAAGAGCACGTTGTTCTTCATCAAGAATCGCGTGAAGCGTGTGAGGTACTTCCCTCGGATCAAAGCCTTCACTGCCGAGCAACAGAATCATGCTCGCAACCATATCGGTATGGAGTGGTTGCGGCCGAGTGTACCGGTGAGCGCGAACGCATGCACTTCGTCCATCAAGGTTGATTGGAAGATGGTTGGCCGTCATGGAATGTAGTCCGGTGTCGAGTAATGCAGCCTTTAGGGGGAAAATTTCGACAACATGACCGTTGATAGTCTGGGTAAGTGAATCGCTTCCATTCCTGCGAAACCGTTCCCATAAACTTCCTTTGGCCAGAGTATGGCACCAATTCAAAGCGCGAAGCACGGCTTGCACTTTTTCCATGGTGGCATCTTCGGAAAGGTGGAGTCTTCCAAACGGTGTCTCACAGTTCATGAGAATACGTGCCTTCAACTCTTTATAAGAATCGAAGGGCCATCGAGGCGCTCAAGCGATGTTCACATGCCATCGACTGTTCAAAAGAGGCGAGTTTGAACAGCGTATCCTTTCGACGATGGCTGTGCATGCATTGCGAACATATAGTGGGCCAATTTCCATGCAGCATTTTCAATGCACTGCGTCAACGAAGAATCGCCCTGATTTGGCTCATCATTTTCGAGAGAGACAGCACTGAAGAGAATCCGTAGGGTGTTGTTTTCGGATTGCAACAGACCTGCAATAGTTCGTTGAGAACCGTCTACCTGAAGCGATATTGGCTTACCCGACTTCATAGTCTCTGCTTCTAAAGTAGACACATGAAGGGTTTGAATGCCCGCTGCCGCCCACAACTTTTCATCATTGATAGGGGAGCCTTCTGGGATTCGAGAGGTGAACCAATTCGGTAGCGGTTCAGCACCAGTCTCTTCGTTGAGCCATGGAGCAGCAGGCGCTTCCCCGTCGCCGATAGAGAATACTTCGTACCCGTTATCGACAAGAACGCGAGCGATGAACACCGACAAGGTGTCTTCACTTGCTAGCAAGTACACATCCTGTTTTACGCTCGGCAATCGATTGATGTGCTTGGCGTACTTTTCGGTATCGAGTCGGGATGAATGCGTCACAATGTCTCGTTTTCGAACCACGCCCATGACCCTTTCCGAGGGAAAGAACGCCCGGTCGAACAAGCCATGGCACCACTGTACGCCAACCACTGAAGAGGGGTCACGACCATCGAGGGCGTACTTATCGTTGAAGTGTTGGGATAATTCCAACGATGCTTGAAGATTCGGAGTCCACAACGGGAAGGCCTTACCCCATGTCATTCTGAGGTTGTTGTGCAATTCGCCGTGACGTAGCAGCGACTGTTGGCACAAATTCCACAATGCATGGGGTGACTGGGCGAATTCAAACTGGTGTTCAGAGAGGAGCGTTGGGCGAGGGTCGTCCGAAGTATCGCGCCATGATTGAAGCGCCCACTCAGGTAGGTTTGATGCAGCGTATGGGTCTTGCATAGCATAGATATGATGCCATGCATGTTCGCGGAAAACCAACAGTTCATCGAGGTACTTTTCCGCAGATTTGGTTCCGACTGCGGCTGCTTCACGAGCAACACGCATTGGAGATAAAAACCCATAATGGAATGCGTAGGAAAGACGAGACACACCCGTAGAGTCTGCAGCGTTGTTTCTTCTTCGTGCGTATCCATTAAGGCCGTTGTCGAAGAACTTCTGCCATTTCTGAAGAGCGGCGTTTTCCCCACCTCGAACGCCCCAAACGGGCAGGACGGTTGGGTCAATTTCGCATTCTTGGAGCAAGGCAATACGCCGAAGAGGGTCGACAAGATGTGCGAGGATATCCACGGGCTCAAACGGCAACTCGCCCGTGTAGGATTCTGCCAGATACTCCATTTTCGGCCAAGTCGCTTGGAGGCGCTTTTTTCGTAAGCGCTTGGTGGAATCGCGATATTTGTACGGTCTGTCGACCGATTTTCCAAACAACGGCATCGGAACAACACAATGGCAATCGACATCGAACATCGGGCCTTTGGCTCGACTCGCAATCGTCTCAACCCATGTGGTCCAAGGTGGAAGTGGAAACATGTCGGTGACGATGCAACTTGCCGTCTGACTGAGTACTTTCAAGACCGGTTGGCGGTGTCCTTTACGGGCAAGATGGAGTACATATCGCAAGTTGTTTCTTCGGCAGTGTTCGTCCATATCGACTGCGGCCTCGAGCAACATGTTGTGATGGCGAAGAGAAGCGTGGGGATAACGCTCGTCAATTCCTTGGTAAATCAACAACGGAAGACCGTAGGCTTGAGCGAGTGTTGCCCCTACGTCGATGGCAGGATTCTCGTGAACTCGAAACGAAGATTTCAGCCAAACGACGACCGGCCCATCACCATTCGGCTGTTGAACATCGTTGAGGTGACGAACGCGCTCGGCCAAATGTGGAGGGAGTTTGCCAATCATGCCACTCGCTGTTTCTACTGTGATATATACCGCTGTTTGATTCACTGGAATGACAATAAACATAGGCCGGAAACACGGAGATTTCACCATGAGCAAAAACATGTTCTTCAAAATTGCAACCGACCCTGAAGTTGACCCGAGTAAGTGTATTGTGGCTCTATCCTGTGTCAATCAAGCGATTAAAGACGGTCATGAAGTCAATGTGTTCTTTGCATCATTGGCTGTGAAACTACTCCAAAATGAATACATCAATACGCTCGACGAGCGAATTGGAACGCCAGAAGGGTTTTGCATGAAACTCATGGGTTACGCCGTCGTACATGCGAAAGGTGTCTATTGCTCGACAGGTTCACAAGCTGCAGTTGGCGTAACGCCTGACAACTCTGAGGGAATCTTTGTAGAAGGTTTGAACCTTCACTGGAGCGGTCCACCTGGCGTTATTCAACTGGCAGCAGCATCAGACGTTCAGATGATTTATTGAATCTCATCTTCGTTTACGACTACCGTGAACATCGTAAACGCGCAACGAACGTTCTCGGGATTCCGGTTTTGATTTCGCAGAATACGAACGGCTAATGCCTTCTTTACGTGCTGCTTTTTCATCGACGATAGGGTGCGGGTAATCCTTGCCAATGATGCATGAGGTCTCGTCTTGCTGCTCATCACTCATCAGCCAAGGCTCGTGAATGTGCTCGTTTGTCACGTTCTGCAGTTCTGGCACCCATGTCCGAATGAAATCGCCTTCAGGATCTTGGTCAATCGACTGCTTGCGAACCGAATAGGCTCGGATTGAATTGATTCCCGTTACACCGGACTGCATGTGAACTTGTGACCAGTGAATGCCGGGTTCATAATCCAAAAAACATCGCGCCAAGTGGAGTCCTGTTCTTTGCCATGGCAACCAAAGAGTGTACGAGGCTACAGATTGGAGCATTGCTCGCATCCGGAAATTAATCCATCCCGTGGCGATGAGGGAACGCATACAGGCGTCAAAAAAGGGCCATCCGGTCGTTCCTTGAGACCACGCAGAATACCGTTCTTCGTTCATTTCTCGCTCGAGATGGTGGTCGAGTTCTGGATTCAATGCAATCGTGTCCATGGTGGCTTCAGCCTCGAGCCTTTGGATGAAATGACAATGCCAGGCCAGACGGCTTTGAAACGAAGTCAGGCTTGAAGTCCAGCCGAGGTTTTCTTTCGAACGCGGATTGACTTTGACTTTCTTTTGCTTGCGCCGAGTGTAGTGAACAATCTGGCGAATAGTGATACATCCTGTGCTCAAGTAGGGTGAGAGGCGCGAGCAGGCATTCCAACCAGTGATGGGGCTGGACATGTCTTTGCGGTAGGTTCGCCCGCGTTCATCAAGAAATGAAAACAGAACGTCAATGGCTGCTTTTTCACCGGGCAATGGTCGTTCATGAAGCGGACGCGGACGCATTCCAAGTTCCGAAATGGTTGGAATCCTATTGGATTCAAATTTCGTAGGTTTCACCATTGCAACAGGAGTGTTCACCAATTCTGCATTGATTCGAGCATCACGGTACTGCTTCCAGCGGTCACGTGACCCGAGCCTGCGAACAACGCCGTTTGAGGGATGCTCAATGAATTGAACATCGTTAGATGAACACCATGCCGCCACTGATTTATCGCGTTCCCACGACCAAAGAAGTCCTGTCTCTTCATTGCAATACAGGTGAGCAATTCCGAATGTTTCATGCAAACGAGTCAATTGCTCGACAACCTGCCCAAAGTGAAATTCAAGTGAACCACCAATGGCTTCCAAGGACGATTTCAATGCTGATAAGCAGTCCAGTTCCCACTCAATATGAATGGCATCGACATCATCTCGAGCAAGTCTCTCTGGCTCCAGATTGAAGATGCAGACCACCGGATTCGAACCTTCGAGCGCCTCGGTCAAGGCAGGATTATCAGAAATCCTGAGGTCTCTCTTGAACCATACGACGGAGACTGCCACATGATCTCAAAAAATCCAGTGTTGTTTTAATTCATGTATTCGTGATATAAAAGGCGTGTTTGAAAATTAATCTTCATCACATGTCCAGTCGTTGCTAGTGCACCTTGGACATCCCGTTTCAGAA
>JAKMGM010000085.1 GCA_022424925.1 Candidatus Poseidoniaceae archaeon
CGTAGCCAGCGAAACTTGTTCCAACGGCTGCATACATAGTCCAATCTCGAACAAAGGTTTGAGCAATATCAGGAACTTCGATATCATCGGTGGTGTCATTCCCATCATGGTCGAGCATCATAGTCGCATTGTATCCGTATGTCATTGCACGAGCCATGACTGTAGAGTTTGACGGGTCTGCTGTAACATCTGAAAGCATTGTTTCAGGAGCGCCTAGACCAACAAAAGCCACAACTCCAAGCGGGTTTTCAAGAGAAATGTCGAATGCTGGATCTGCAGGATGCATTGTGCTTGACATTGCCATATCAAGAGTGCCGTTGGGGAAGCTTGCGGTAGGTAAGTTGTCACCGCTTGCTGCATTCAGCCCAATGACGCCTTGGCCAGTTTCAGATGCCACCCAAGCACCATATGCGCCCATTGCCCAGTTAACTCCACCCCACCCGTCACATGGAATTGAAATTCCGCCAGCAGCACAAATGTCAGAGACAGTTGCGGTTCCTGCTTGTGTGGTGTTCATGTCTTGGTTGATCATTTGTGCAGCGAATCCAACCTTGGTAAGGTCCATGATTCCACTGATTGCCATACCGGTTGCACCGATGACTTGTGGGGTGAAACCAATGTTGAGTTGTGTGATTTGGACATCGCAAGGAACTTCTGTGTCAACCGAGCACGCATACGATGTGTTCTCGTGATACGTGATGGTGCCAGCAGTTGAATCACGGGATACAAAGGTTCGGTCTGAGGTAATTGTATAGGTCACAGGCCCAATCTTTTCGTGGGTAGGGGCGGTACCGTTCGCCATGACATCGTCGAGATTGGTCACGGTCCAGCCGTAAAAGTCTCGGTCAGTGGAAGAACTTACCCAGTCTTCTTCGAGTTCAGTACAGTCATCATTGGCACAAATATTGTCCAACGGTGTGGTCTTTGTCGCCTCCAGTACAGCGTCTTCGACACCACCGGTGGAAAGAACGGAAAGTCCTCCACTCAACAGTATGAACACAAGTCCTGCAGCAAGCATCGTTTTGTCAGTCATCATTGACATAATCGATTCATGCAAACCCATAGCACATAAGTGTTGGCGAGAACACCAAGTATATTCGGCTATATATGCATAGTTATTTTAAAGCCAAATCAGTGTGAACATGAATCGGTGCGGTCATCAAGTTGAAGCCTCACCGCTGAGCATGGACGGGGGCGGCAACGATGGCGTGCAACCGAAAGGTTGGCCCGGCCAACTATGGCTTGAAGGCCGAACCATTGTCCATTTACTCGACGAGCAGCCTCGCCCCTCACACATGCCAAGAGGTCCTGCAAAACGAACAGGACCAGGATTTCTCAATCCGGCAATGGCACCAGCGCGCACACGTAGCGTCATGCTCCTCAACGACGCTTTGCAACACAGTTGGCTTGTGAAGAATGAAAAATCGATACGCGTGCTTGATGCGCTGTGTGCGACAGGTGTGCGAATTCGAAGGTGGCGAAATGAGATTCCTTCACAGCATCAATCACGCTTGCGAATCAGTGCGAATGATTTGGATGCGTTTGCGTTACAGTGGGCACGAGAGTCGCACAGAACCCACCCGCCCAGCCAGCCAATTGAGCATGAGCCAGAGGACGACCGGTACGGGAAGACCTCAACGCAAGTGTTCGAAAACGGGCTGGACTTCCGGCAAATGGATGCCCGTATGGCCATGCTTGAAACGGGGTACCAATGGATTGACCTTGACCCGTTTGGCTCACCGGTTCAGTTTCTTGACGCTGCCCTCCAAGGCCTTTCGCGAACCGGGGTACTGGAAATAACCGCGACAGATACGGCTGCACTCACGGGTTCGTCTGCATCGAGTCAAGCGCGCAGGTATGGAGCAAAAGGCATCGTCGATGTCTATGCACACGACGATGCTGTCAGACTGCTACTTGCAACCGTAGCGACAAGTGCTGCTCGTTTAGATAAGAGCATGACACCACTGCTCGCGTTGTTCGATGGCCACCATGTGCGGGTGTCATGCCTCATTCAGACCAGTCGCG
This sequence comes from Candidatus Poseidoniaceae archaeon, assembly GCA_022424925.1. GTDB lineage: Archaea > Thermoplasmatota > Poseidoniia > Poseidoniales > Poseidoniaceae > MGIIa-L1. The sequence continues at coordinate 2,026 of JAKMGM010000085.1, forward strand.
AAAAAGCGAGTGCGATTGGCGACAGCATTGGTTGGCGAGTTCGAGAAAACGACGTGCCTTACCGTTTCGTACGTCATCCAACGCCTGAACAAGTTCGACGTGCAAGTGGTCCGCTTTGGACTGGACCGCTCTGGGACAAAGACATCGCTGAACGAATGACGGAAGAAAAAGCGCTTGAATTGTGCCAGCCATCCAGTGACGAGATGGATTCAATGCGCCTGTCTGGACTCACGTGGACAGAAGAAGACATCGAGTATTCTGCACGTGAACTGAGGCGCAGTGTCCGTTACATTGCCGATGCAGCCGACCTCATGAGTCGTGAACATCTGCTGCTAAACCTTGATTCATTACCAAAATGGGCGGGAGTTGGAGGCGCCCCTAAGTTAGAGACGCTCATTGGGGGCCTCATTGAAGCGGGTTATGCTGCTGCGCGTCTGCCGGACTTGGAGCCTTTACTGGTTACCGATGCGCCGTTTGATACGGTGCTTGAACACGTTCGAAGCACCTCGAAATCATCCAAATGACGGGTCAACATCGCCGTCATATACCTCCGCATCAGGTGCGGGAAGGAACGTTTGTGAATTCTCTAACACATCACGTACACTGTCTTCGATAGTTTGAGCATTTTCAAGCAACTCACTCAAAGGAATTTCGATTCCCGTCAACTCAGCTACTGCTTCAACGGCTAATGCCGCCGCCCTGGCATCGGGGTACATCGGGCTTGCCTCAGCAAGCAAAGCAGTGATATCGATGCCCAATCGGTCGCCTTCACCGAGCAAAAACCCAGTGATTCCGGCCACGATACCCTGCTGAATAGGTTCAATTCCGGCGCGTTGGAGCCGCTCACGGGCAAGTTGCGACGAGCCAACGCCAAACAACGCCCCACTTGCCACTTCTTTGCTGGATTGCACCAAACCATCGATGATAATGAGGCGATCAAATCCACCGAGCGTGAACCATTCCAAAACGGTTGAAGCAAACATGATGTCTTGCTCATCTTTGAATTGGATTTCCGAGGTAAACACCCCTATTCCGTCGCCTTGATACACGCGTACGGGATGTTTTGGAACTTCGTTATGAATCAGGGCGACTGCGGGGAATTCTGCATTGAGAACCGTGCCCAATTGATTCAGTTGAAGGGTTTGAATGATGTGTGATGCGGCGATAACACCAACCATGCCGGCGGTGGTGAAACCAGCAACGGCAACGCCTCCTGTTGTGAGTGGGTCTGCACCTTCTTGCAATACCAAAGCATAGCCTTTGAATTCGTGCTCCAGTGTACCCCCTCCACATGCCCGTAACGACAGTCAATGAAAAGTCATACGGTGGGACTATTCTTCCCAAACCGCCCAATCTTCCCAGCCCTGTTCACGGTACCACCAGACGCCTTCTTCGTCTTCCCACCATTCAGTCCCGTTCTCATCGACCGAGATTCCGTCGTCATCTGATGAAGATTCATCAGCCTCAACTTCCGTCTCATCGTGGTACTCTACCACTTCATCTTCACCGCGATTATCAACTTCATCAAAGAGAGAGCGTCGACGTTCTTCGGGAGGGTCTCGGGCAACAAAATCGTCGCCATCTGCTGCTATCGCACCTAAATCTCGAGGAGTATTCGAACTTGATTGTGGTGCGAATTCCTCAGATTCATCGAGTTCATCGCCTTCTTCATACCAATCGTCATCATCGTCTTGTCGAGAGCGAAGAAGCACGATGGCAGCACCAACCAGAGCGAGAAGCACGACAGCAATAATGCCTCCAACAAGGGCATTGGAGCCTCCCTTGGTTTCTGTTGGTTCAGAATCGATTGGCTGGTCTACTTCCAATTGTGCTTGAAGTGTCCATTGAAGTTCACCCTCCGTGCTTACCGAGGAGAGCGTCATGGAATCACACAGGCCGGTTCCGTATTCTATACACGTGAAAAAGAACGTATAGCCGACGCCTTGGAGACCGGGGAACAATCCATCAGATGGACCATTTCGGACCGGCGTGAATTCAAGTTGGATAGAACCATTCGTTGGAATCGTGAGGCTCGACCCATTACCGGTCAAGGATGGTTCCTCAAAGGTGAACGGGGGGGGCGTGGTTGGATTCTCCTTCCAAGAGAACCCGAGCAACACGTCGAACGGATTGGGGTTGGAGACCGTACAGGTGACTGATTCGTCATCAGTACCGTTTTCCCAAGCGTAGGTTGCAGTTCCACAATCAATAACCCCTGGAAGAATCGTTTCAGGGAATGTAGGTGTGGTGGTTTCATTGGTCTGATTGGTGGTTTCATTCCCCGTTTCGTTCGTTGTTTCGTTCGCCTGATGGCCTGCAAATGTGAACGAGAAGGTCTCGGGGGTGACTGAAAACCATTCCTGATTTTCAGATGGGGAAAAACTGAGCGTTCCGTGCGCGTCTGAGGTCCCCATGAGTGACAGTTTTCCTCCCCTAACCTCAATTGTTCCAGATTCTGATACTGCACCGGACTGGTTGCTGAGTTCCCAATCATATACGACATTTGCAAGATAAGCCGTTTGTGACAAAAATGTCGGTGTCAATGATGCCTCAACTGAATAATGGCCTGTTTCATTCAGCGCAACTGGTTCGGAAGTATGCGATAGGGTTGCATAGAGCAGCCCCATACCAGAGAGGGAGAGTGATGCGTAGTCTGCAGGTTGTACCGTTGCAGATGGCACTGTTCCAGCGTATGCGACGGTGAGTGATGC
>JAKMGM010000088.1 GCA_022424925.1 Candidatus Poseidoniaceae archaeon
TTGCTGGAGCAAAAGAACCGGTTCATCTTAATGTTACAGATTCAAATGATATCCTGCCCCCAATGTCTGCGTTACTTGCACTGGGTGGAGGCGGGACAATCACTGGTGCTGCCCATGCTGCCCACAAAGAAAGTAATCGCCTTGTACGAACAGTAGAACTTTTGAGTCATTTTGGCCTCAAGGCGACACTTCTCCCAGATGGGATACAGGTCGAAGGTGGACAGGTTCCCAAGCGACCAATCGAACCAGTTCCAACCTTTGAAGACCATCGACTTTTCATGACCGCCGTGCTCTTGGCTTGTAAAACCGGGGGTGAAGTTTTGGGACAAACACTCCATCACGTCGCCGATGAAGCTTTCATCCAACGTTTACTAGATGCTGGAGTCAACATCCAGGCTGTTCAAATCCCTTCGTTGCAGGATTAACCGTGCCGTCCGAAATGATGGTCGAGTGAATCCAGTGGAAGTCGCAATGCTGTAGGTCTGCCGTGGACACAAGCCCAAGGATTCGGGATCCTACGCATATCGTCGAGCAACCGCCGCATTTCCGGTAAGGTGAGTTTCTCATTTGCTTTAACAGCCCCACGGCAAGCGTTCAGGAAGGCGAGATGGTCTTTTCGTCTTTCCACTGTTTCTAGCGGTGCACCGTCTTCAGATGTGTCCTGAAGTACATCGAGGAGGAACGGAACAAGTTCTTCTCCGTCAAGTAAGCGAGGCGCAGCTTCAATGTGCCATTCACCATTGTTTTCTTTGAGCGAGAATCCCACTTCAGCTAGCGTGTCAACAGCAGCAGCAGCTCGTACGGATTGTCGTGCATCAAGGTTCAACGACACGGGCTGAATTCGTTTTTGACTTTCCCAGAGCGACTCATCGTTGCGGAGGCGTTCATACCTTACGCGCTCATGTAAAGCATGCTGATCAATCAATAGAAGTTCTTCTTCCGCTTGAACCAAAATGTACGAGTCAGCAAATTGCGCAAGAGGTTCCATTTCAGGGAGCTCATTGATGATACCTTCAAGCGGTGCTTCTTGATTTGGAGACATTTGGTGTCCGCATCCAGCATGTCGGTGCAGTTCTCGTTCTGCAGTTGATAATGCAGGCGATGTTGGCTTTTCGTCTAAACCAGGTAGCGTATCTTGTGCTGCGGGTGATGTTGATTGAGGGCGTTTTTTTACTTCCACATCGGGCTGGCTGGCTTCTGCTCCATGGAGATTAAGCTGTGCTCCAGCAGCAATCGCCCAAGCAGGTGGTGATTCCGCCGTGCTGTGTTTTGGTAGAACAATTGCAGATGAACCTGCGGCTGCATCCAATGGGTTGGAATGTTGATCCTTTGGTGACAGATGTTCCTGTATAGAGGTTACTTTGGGACCTCCTAAACCCTGAAGGCCGGGTATTCCACCCGCAGCATCCGGTTGAGTTGGAGCCGATTCCAATGTGTGAGCAATCGCTCGCTCAAGCCGTTCAAGGACCCTCCAAGAGTGTCGAAGTCGAACCTCTCTCTTTGTCGGATGGACATTGACATCCACCTCGTCAGGCGGTAGCGTGAGCGATAAAACCGCAATCGGGTGTCGTCCCTGCATGAGCCGTGTACGGTAACCCCTGCGAATCGCTTGCAAAAATGGCCCTGCGGCGACTGGACGCTCATTGATAAGAATATGAATATCATCGCCCTTTCCACGGGTGATATCTGGCGTACTTATCCAGCCGGTCCATCGTTCTTGCCCGGGTGCTTCATTGTCACTGGAAGGTGTATTCACTTCGAGCATTGCCTCGACTTGCCCACCGAGGAGGTCGAATAATCGATCCATCATTGAATCAGCGGAAGGTATGTCGAGCATGACCCTTTCATCGATAACAAGTCGAAAACCGGTTAATTGGTGCGCCATTGCATGCGAAACGACAACATCAACGATTCGAGAGTTTTCAGTCGCTGGACGTCGTTGGAAGGCGAGTCGAGCAGGCGTGTTACGGAACAAATGTTCTACATCGATTCGGGTGCCATGTTGCATCCCGAAGGGTACAATGCTGCCTTTCTCTCCGTTTTTCATCGTTATCGATTTGCCTTCTTCACCCGAAGGCCTGCTGGAGACCGTCAAATGCGAAACCATCCCGATACTAGCGAGTGCTTCCCCACGAAAACCGAGCGTATGAATCGAGTTGAGGTCCTCAGCCTTTCTCAATTTTGAAGTTGCATGCCGATCAAGAGCGAGAAGCAAATCGTTCTTGTCGATTCCACTTCCGTCATCTTCTATTTGAATCAAGTCGAACCCGCCTCGCTCGACAGTAATGGTGATTCTTTGTGCGCCTGCGTCAAGGCTGTTTTCAAGTAATTCTTTGACAACCTGAGCTGGCCGTTCGACCACTTCGCCGGCGGCGATATGGCCTATGGTTTTCTCATCGAGTTGAACAATACGGTTCGGTTCAGTCATCCATATCACCATCGAAAAGTTGTTTTAGTCTATAGAGCACATCATGTGCTTGACGCGGTGAAAGTTCATCAGCGTCGATACTGGAGAGGTATTCAAGCGTTTTTTGGTGCTCAGGTTGTCTTTCATGCTTTGTTGATACATCAGGGTTTGATTGGTTCATCGCTGCCGCTGCAAAGTAGCCCATGAGGCTCGACTGCCCTTGAACGCGGGCTGATGGCGTACCGGACTCGCCGGCCTTGGCACCGTCTGCTCGCTGTTCAAGGAAAGCCAACAGGTCAGTTGCGCGCTCTACCACACCTCGAGGCAGTCCAGCCAGTGCCGCCACTTGGACTCCATATGAATCATCACACGGTCCATCCGCTACGGTATGCAAGAACCGTAACTCACCGTCGGATTGAGCGACTTGAACATGAACATTCACCAATCCTTGGACTTCACCTTCAAGTCCTATCAACTGGTGATAGTGGGTGGCAAACAGCGTCCTCGAACCTATTCTACGGCATATATCTTCAGTTACAGACCATGCAATGGATAAACCGTCGAAGGTCGAAGTACCTCTTCCGATTTCATCCAACAGAACCAACGATTGGGACGTTGCTCTTCGCAAGATATGGGCTACTTCAATCATCTCCATCATGAATGTCGAGCGACCTCGTCGCAAATCATCACTGGCTCCGACTCGAGTGAATATGCGATCAACCAATCCAATCTTGGCTTTCTTTGCAGGAACAAAACTCCCGCATTGTGCGAGAATTGTAAGCAATGCAGTTGTTCGTAGATAGGTCGATTTCCCACCCATATTCGGTCCGGTAATCAGCAGAAAATTTCTTTTCTTATCCAGGTGAATGTCATTTGGAACAAACCCACTTTGTGTTTCAAGTGTTGGGTGTCGAGCGCCATCGGCTTTCAGATGGTGACTCATCGTGAGTTCAGGTCTGTTCCAAGAACGTGACCTGGCGACAGATGCAAAACACTGGAGGACATCTACAGCAGCAACTCTCCCAGCGATGTCGGCCAAGGTTTGGGCACTGGTTTTGCAACGTTCACGTAAATCTATGAATGCTCTGTATTCCAGTTCCTTGACTTTTGTTTCCGATGTGAGCAACACATCATCTCGTTGTGTCAATTCGTCGGTAACAAAGCGTGAACCATTCACCATCTGTTGTTTTCTTCTCCATTCTGCTGGGACCTTACTTTCGTTCGCTTTTGTGACTTCGATGAACCAACCAATTTGTCGGTTCATTCGAACCTTGAGCGAGGGGATTTCGAGTTCCAAACGAAGTTTCGTTTCCAGTTCCGTGAACCACGAGTGACCTAACGCTGAGGCTTGCTGAAGCTGATCAATATCTGGGTTCAACCCTTTCCGAATTAACCCTCCATCGCGAATACTCAGGGGTGGTTCATCGACAAGTGTTCGACGAATATCTTCGGCCATTCCATTCAATTCATCTAGACCGTTCGAAAGGTATCCAAGCAGTGCATTATCTGTTTCAGTGCACAGGTTGATGATTGCAGGCATTCGTTCCAACGCATCCGCTACTGCCATGAGGTCACGGCCGTTTGATCTGTTGTAGGCTAATTGTGTTGCGAGCCTTTCCATATCTCTCAAACCACGTAATGCTTCACGAAGTGCCTCCAATCGGCGTGCAGAGCGAGAAAGTGTGCCAACTGCATCATGACGCGCATGAATCGCCTCCAAATCGCACAGGGGGCGAAGAATCCAAGTTTTCAGCAGTCTGCGTCCCATTGCGCTCCGGCAGGCGTTAAGAGATGCGAGGAGACTCCCCTCGTGTTCGCCAGCAAGTGTTGAAGTCAATTCGAGGTTTCTGAGGGTCGTTTGATCGAGAATCAAATGACCTTTTTCATCGATAACTTCCAATTCGCGAAGAGGCACCTGATCGGCGATATGCATCGTTGCTACATAATCTGCAGCGAGTCCTGCTGCTGCAAGTGCAAGCGGTGAATCATCTAAGTCTAAGTGCCCCAAATCTGCAACTTTCAGCATGCTTTCAAGTCGGTTTCTGCGCTTTTTTTCGCTTGCATGGTGTTGACTGATGAGTACGCCGTCAAGGTGGGAAAACAGTGCACAGAGTTCGTCATTTTCGGCATCTTTTGGCGATACAACGATCTCAGTGGGGCGCCAGCGTAAAATTTCATCCAGCGTTCGTGCCATTCGGTCCTCTCCGATGAAATGTGATGCCCATGCTTGTCCCGTTGAAGCATCAAAGATGCCGAGACCGAGTTCGTTTTTCATGAGTGAAATCGACACCAAAAGTGAACGTTCGTCCGTGCCAAGTAGGGATTCCTCGTACAGGCTTCCAGGCGTGTAGACACGCGTCACAATGCGTTCCAAAAGTTTGGCACCTTCTCGCAACTCTTTTTCTTGTTCAGCGACTGTTACTTTATGACCCGCTTTGAGCATGACTCGCAGATTCTCTTCAAGTGCGTGCCAAGGAAATCCAGCCATTTGAATAGGTTGTGCGGCTTTTTTGTCTCTTGAGGTGAGGGCGAGGCCGAGCACTTCAGAACCAACCACTGCATCATTGTGGAACAGTTCGTAGAAGTCACCCATTCGGAAGAACAGAACAGTATCGGGGTGTTCTTTTTTGATGTCCATGAATTGGTCCATCATCCCCCTTTTCGCCATCCTCGATACACTCCTTGCTCACGCTGGAGTATGCCGTCGTTGCCGAGAGCACATGAAGGTTCTCGCGTCATTAAGAACGATTTGTGATTTAGCAAGGGAATTGATTGATTATTGATTTTGAATCAATCGCTTCGTTCCAGTCCACAGCATCACGCCGAGCACGACGCTTGATACTGCGACAAACATGAGATTAAGAAAACCTCTCCCACTCTCTATAGAACCAATGGCAAGGGTGTCGATGGTATAGGTTGCAGGTTCGCCATTGTCACTTGTTCCGTATGAATACAATATGCTCTCTGATACGTCGGATACCTCGATGGAAACAGGAATCGGTCGTGCCAGGGGCAATGTCTCTGCTCCAGAGCTTGTAAGGCGGACGACAGAGGTGCTCCCCTTCGGCCCCAAAAGCCACACCTTTCCAGTTTCATCCTCGGTTGCTGAAACGCTTGGAACATCAATGGAGGTGGTTGTACGGTCTTTTGCGATGTGGACTGTCGAGTCGGTACCGGCCGCCATCAGTGTACCATTTTGGAGGCGGAGGAGTGAATGTATGCCGCCCCTATCCAGTTCTTCAATCGATGTTAGCATCGGTGCAGCCGGACCTTGTTCCCACGAAATAAACCCAATGACGGGGTGGGTAATTGGTGCTGCCGGGCTATCATCGCTTCCAAAGACATCGGTCATGGTTCCAACAGCAACCCATTGGCCGTCTCCTAGAGAATCAACCATCGTCCATTCTATGTTGGCAGGTGCTGGTGTTTTGGCGGTAAGTTGTGCGTCTTTCAACGGTTCATGAACAGGAAGTAGTTCTGCTCCGACCGACCCGAAACCACGGAGAGCAGACGAACTTTGTTCATCGGTCACCATGAGCCAACGGTAGGAATCTCCTGATTTTTGTTCGGCTAAGTCAAGTATGTCAAACGTAGCATCACCATCAGTAAGTGAGAGTACTGTTCGTTGAGGGATTTGTGCAGAAACATGAATGATCTCCAGCGAATTGTTGCTCGGTGAGACCACAATACTTCCATCGTGCAGTTGAGTCATGAATGGCAACCCGAGCGCATCTGTGTATTCTTCTCCTATGTCATTCAACTGACCATTTTCGTCATGGTGGAACAGTTTTCCTTCACCGTTGTTGAGTACTAAAGCCGTATACGAACCCGAATCTGCATAGATGATGTCGAGTACTCGGCCATCCACTTCTTCAAGGCCGTTGGTACGGTAGTCGACACCAGGCAGGGTTGATGTGCCTTGAATCAGCAGTGCTCCGATGAGTATGAAAACCAAGAACCCACCCATGGCGAGCCATTGGTGTTCCGATTCTTCTTCAAGAAGACCTCGCAGACCCTTCGCCATGACTACAGGACGAGAAACGAGCACATGAATCCTTTTATTGATTCAAAGAGAGGGTACTTCATCTGTGAAACTGCATTTGAAACGGCAACTGTTGAAGCGGAGGGATGATAAAGGGAACATTGGTCGCAGGAGTGCTTGGAGAGAGTATCATGGCACGCAAACCAGCATCAATGTACCGCCGACTCAAAGGACCTGCCTACACCCGACGTAAGTACATCGGTGGTGTTCCAAACAACAGAATCCACCAATATCACGTCGGAAACCGTGTTGCTGCGGAGACAGGGAAATTCCCAGTCGTCATGGAATTGCGTGCTGACAACAACTGTCAGATACGCCACACAGCCCTCGAAGCTGCACGTGTTATTTCCAACTCAACCATCCGTAAGATTGCAGGAACTCAAGGCTATGCTCTTCGTGTACACACCTTCCCACACCATGTTCTTCGTGAAAACAAGCAGGCTACTGGAGCAGGTGCTGACCGTGTTTCTCAAGGAATGCGCTGTGCTTTTGGAAAGAATGTTGGAACCGCTGCCCGTGTCAAGCGTGGACAACGTGTCATCTCGTTACAAATCAATCCAGAGAACTACCTCACTGCACGTGATGCCCTCCGTAAGGCAAGCATGAAGTTCCCGACCCCTTGTACCGTTCGTCTCATTAAAGGCCACGAGCACCTCAAGGGTCTCATTTGAGTTCTATTGGGCTGAAGCCCAGTGTCGGACAAACTCGTTTGTTGAGACTTTTTGGGCGAGAGTTCCTTAAGTCTGAACATGAAGCAAACACTACAACAAGCGAGATGGTACAATGAGAGTTGCAGTTCTAAAGGAAGACAATTGTCAACCGAAAAAATGCAACGATGAGTGCCACGCATTCTGCCCCCCGGTGAGAAACGGACAAGAGTGCATCATCCTCGATGAAAAGACGGGAAAACCACACATCTCAGAGAGTCTTTGCATTGGGTGTGGTATCTGCATTAACAAATGTCCTCATGACGCCCTCATTATCGAGCAGCTCCCGAGCGAACTCGAAACAGACATGATACATCGGTATTCCATGAACGGATTCCGTTTATTCCGGCTTCCCACTCCATCGAAGGAGAGTGTTGTCGGTATTCTAGGTCCAAACGGGATGGGGAAGTCTACCGCTATCAATGCTCTTTCGGGACGCATGATTCCAAACCTCGGTGATTGGTTGAACAAGGAAGCAGATTGGGACGACATCATCGAATCCTTGCCACGTGGAGAACTTCGCGACTTCTTTGTCGCCGTGAAAAACGGAGATATTCGTGTCGCTCTTAAGCCTCAAAATGTAGACCGCCTTCCCAAAAAAATCAAGGGTTCTGTTCGCGATTTACTCTCACGAGTAGATGAGCGAAAGATGTTTGAGCAGTTGACTGTAGAATTGGGAATCGATCATCTTCTAGACCGAACCGTCCAGCAACTCTCGGGCGGGGAGTTACAACGCATGGCGATCTGCGCAACATTACTGCGCGACGCAGATGTGTACTTTTTCGACGAACCATCATCCTATCTCGATATTCATGAACGAATGCGAATCGTTCGAATCATCCAAAATTTGTCAGAAACCAAGCGAGTGATTGTCATTGAGCACGACCTCGCTGTTCTGGATGTGCTTGCAGATTTAGTCCACATCGTCTACGGTAAGAAAGGTGCTTTCGGAATTTTTACTCCAGCGCGTACGACTCGGCAAGCAATCAACACGTATCTTGATGGCTTTCTCCCCGAACAGAATGTCCGGATTCGAGAAAAACCAATCAAGTTCCTCAACCACAGTGACCGAATCTCGGAAATTGGTTCCGAGGTGGTCTCATGGGGTGGAATTACCAAGAAACTTGGTGCGTTTGAGTTGTCCACAGGTGAAGGAGCAGTACATCGTTCTGAAGTTGTGGGTGTCGTGGGTCCGAACGGTACCGGTAAGTCAACGATGATTAAAATCTTGGCAGGAGAACACGGCTATGATGAAGGGTGGGTGACAGAAAACGCCACAATTTCCTACAAACCTCAGCATATTGATGTCGATATGGACTGCAGTGTGCAGCTTTGGTTGGACAGTGAAATCGGACCTAAGTGGCGAGTTGGTGAATACAATGTCAACGTTATCCGAGCTTTGGGTGTCGACCAACTTCTGCCAAAACGAGTGAAAAAACTATCTGGTGGAGAACGGCAAGCCGTTTCGATAGCCATTTGTCTTGGTAGGGAAGCAGACCTTTACTTGTTGGATGAGCCTTCAGCGCATCTGGATGCAAATGCCCGAATGGAGGCGGCTAAAGCCATCAGGCGAACTATGGAAGCGAACGAAAAATCCGCTTTTGTAATCGATCACGACGTGTATTTTATCGATATTGTCAGCGACTCATTGCTGGTGTTTGAGGGTGAAGGCGGTGTGCACGGCAAAGCACAGGGTCCGTTCAGATTACGTGACGGAATGAACCGATTCCTGGAAGGCGTGAACGTGACGTTCCGTCGTGATCACGATTCGAAACGACCAAGAATCAACAAGATGGAAAGTCGAAAGGACAGAGAACAGCGTAGCGCTGGCGATTACTACTCGTTTGACCATTGAGGAGTGATACATACATGCCTGTTGGGATTCCACCGCTTGGAGGACCTCTCGGGCGTTCTCGTTCCCGCATTTCAGCAAGTGGACTCACGACCTTTTTACGGTGTAAACGCCAATGGTTTCTGGGTTCTAAAGTAGGAATCTCGGGTCCTCTTCGTCCTTCGCAGGTCATAGGTATTGTCCTGGAGGATGCTTTATGCGGGATGTTGATGCAACGTCCAGTCGATGACATGAACACGCTTCAAGAACTTAAAGAATGGATTGAATCACTTCTCCCACAGGCTGCATTGGAGGCACTCGACAGCGGCCGAAAAATGTGGGATGAAGGATTATGGCATGCTCCTGAAACATCATGGGATGATGTTGAGATTGATTCGTTCATAGAACGCCTCTCTCACGGTCTTGATTTGTTTTTACATGAGGTTGAGTCGTGCCATGATGCAAACGGTGGCCCATACATTGAATCGTATCGAAACGATGAATCGCCATTCAAAGTACCAGCTCCAGCTTGGGGCGATGAGCCAAGGTTCCCTGTACCTGATAAAGTCCGTAATTTTGATTTACGAACATGGGCTGATGCTGGACAACCGATGCGTTGGGCACGGCCTGGCGAACCAGTGACTTGGAACGAGGCATGGGAAATCGCTCGTCCTTGGATGAAAGACCCACGTGTCCACCAGCCTCAACGTATGTTCCACCCGGATGGTTGGGCTGCTGGAGAACTGGATTTGGTCCTCCGTTGGGACGGACGCATACGGCTCATTGATGTCAAATCAGGAGATCCAAATTCCAGGTTTGCCGAATCGCTTCAGCATCAACTCCGTTTTTATGCATGGTTGTGGCATGAAACCCATGCACATCAAACCATTGATGGACTCGAGGGCTGGTACCTCAACGGGGCTCACCGTATCACCTACGATGCCCCAAGCCCTGATGATTATGCTCAAATGACAAGGGAGTTTTCAAACATACATTCTCAGATGCAAAAAATGGGTTCGGGTCCAGCGTCCCTTCCTGTCCAACCTACGGAAGGGTGTGACGGTAGTGCTGCGGGCTGCCATTGGTGCAGTTTAACCCGCAACGATGCAGGTGAGTGGTTTGGTGATGAACTTCTTACCTCAATCACATCAGAACGAGAAGTTCAGCTCTCGCCTCCAAGCGAACCGCTTGCCTCCATTCCTGAACGCGTCAGCGTTCAAGGAACATTTACTGGTGCTTGGGGGCCGTTGCCGAACCATTTTGGAGAACCCGTTTTGGGCGCAATGTTGGTAGCTGGTAGTGCTCAGATTACCGTTGAAGAAAGCGAACCGGGCGCCTACCCCTTGCTTCACGACGAGCCAAAAGGAGAGATTGTTATTCTTGATGCACTTCCTGGAGTATGGCGAGGCTCCCCTCGCCTCTATGTCGATTCAAAAACACGCATACTCTCTGTGGAAGACGCTCTTGAACACTTATCGGCCTCTACAGTGCCACTCTCCGAACGAACTACACGAATCGGCTTATTGAGGACTCGTGCCAACGTAGAGGGGATTATCCTTAGCGTGCGTAAACGTTCAGGCACTCGCCTCGATGGTAAACCATGGACGATGATGAATGTCCACCTATGGGACGGTCATTCTGTCGTCGAGGTCGCTTCGTTCGGGTCAAGTATCACTGGACAAATGGAAGCATTGCGTCCCGGTCAGAAACTGAAGATAATGGCGGCAGAAATTGGCTGGAGAGCGGGATTGCCGCAACTTCGTATCGATGCACGTAAGACTCGTCTCCAAGTTAAGCAGTGAAAGGGTAGAGTAGGGTTCAAGAACATTCGACGTAAGACATCCATCTATGCCCGTTCGACTCGCTCAACCTGTGGATGATTCAGTTGGTCCTTTCAATCGACTCTCTGCAAGTCAGGTCAACGCTTACCGTTCATGCCCGAGATTGTGGTTTTACGAAAAAGTTCGACGATTCAAGATGCCACAAATTCCGGTTTTGTACGTTGGCCGGGCTGTTGAAGAAGTGTTTTGCCGGATGCTCATGGAATCTCCTGCCTTGTTGGTGGCGAAAGCCGCTTCAAATACGCTTTCTGCAATTCCGCTTGACCAAAAGGGTGTTCCCAGTCGTTTGAGTGAAGAACCCTGGCCTGCTGAACGCCTGTTGAGTTTGCCGGCAACAATGCTCCCCTCTACGATGGAAGATGTACGAGAGTGGGCTATAGAACGATTAAAAGCGCACTTGCCAATTGCATTAAAAACCTTGAAAGAGGAATGGGACAAGAACGAGCGTAAAGCCGGGAGTTGGGATTCAGTCAACAGCGATTATTGTCTTGAAATGTGCGTGAATGGCCTTGATATGCACCTACAGGAAGTGCAACGCTGTCTGGATGCTAACGGAGGCCCCCAACTCTCAGAATGGCGCAGTGGGCAGCGGCCTGAATGGCCTGCACCAGATGCTCGTCGCTACGCTCTTTCTGATGCTCATCCACTTGCTTCGGTGGGCAACGTGACGATTGTCGAGGCATGGGAGATTGCACGACCATGGTTCGTAGACCCGAATGCAGGAAAGTTTGCAATGAATGCCGTTCATCCTGAACATTGGTTTCAGGGTGAATACGATCTTGTTTACCGATGGAATAACGATGTCAGGATTGTTGATTTGAAAGCCAGCGTCGGTAAAGGAGACAGGTCTGGGAACTACATCGAGCAACTGCGTATGTATGCAATGCTTTGGTGGGTTACGCACGGTAAAGAGGAAACCGTGGACGGCTTGGAAATATGGTATCTTGGCGCCAATTCGGTTAAATCGATTGCTTGCCCAACAATCGAGGAAATGACGAACATGGAATTGGAATTGGAGAACCTATGGAGTCAACTTCGAGAAACAACGCCTGACATCGAACAGTGCCCGCCAGAACCCGCTCCCGTTCGAGGATTTGACGCCGGCGGCATTCCAACGGATGCCCCCAATGAGGTGCGGTGTGATCGTTGTGATTGGGCGACCATTTGTCCTGGAGGCGAGGGCAGTGATGATCTTCCCGAAGGAGGTAACATTCAACTTCCAGGAACTCCGACACCGATTGACCTCGCTCCGCTTGGAAGTATTAACCCAAGAAAAACCATTGTTGCAGAAGTGTTCAGTGTAATGGGCATGAGAGAGGCTCGTCGACCGCAGGTTACCCTTTCACAGGGAAGTCATTTTGCAAAGGTTGTTTTCATGGTTGATTCTCATGAAGACGGCACGCCTTCATGGCCTGAAAAACTCTCGAAAGGTGACATTGTTTGCCTGCAAAATATCATTCCCACTGCGAACTGGAAAGGGGAGGTTGAGCTCAAAGTTGACCCTCATGGAAAGATGATTCTTGACGACTCTGGAGAGCCTGTTTCAGACCTCATTGATTTCCGCGCTCGGTGGAACGTTACTGGAAAAGTTGTCTACAAATTTGAAAAACGCGGCACGGGACGTAACGGGAAGGAATGGCACCGAAAAGGCGTCATGCTTCTCGATGCCACTGGCGCGATGAAAGTCGAGGGGTGGGCAAATGATTGGGGGCCTCAGTATGACCTTGCGGAAACAGGGGATACTGTCGTTGTAGCGAACATTGGAATCGATGCATGGGCCGTGGAAGTTCGTGGCAATATTTCTCGAAATTCTAAGATTCACATCACACAACGAGCATAAAGGGACTAACCGCCGGAAGATACGGTAGTGACGAGTAATTTGACCGACTGAGTGAGTACGGTTGAATGCGGTAGAATCGTTCCTTCAAAACTAACAAGTACGGTGGAAGGCAGTATTTCCGCCTCAACCAAAACTTCACGAACAGTGCGTTGGGTTTCAAGAGCAACTCGGACATCATGGTCTCGGCCATGCAGATGAATCTCCATGAGACCATGAGGTTGCATCATGCTTATGACGGTGGCGCTAGAGCAGCACTCACAGCCGAGATCGCATAGCCCGGTATTGCGGTGGATTCGAAATCCACTGTCCTCGTGACGCGGGAGTTCAAATCTCTCTCTCGGCGCCTTTCAATCGTGGAAGGTTTTTTGACAGGGTTGGCATACCAAGAAGCGATAACATGGAGCATTCACCGAGCCCGGAGCAAATGTCAAGGACAGTGTCATCTCTGGCGATGTGCATACCGGAAACGTGATTCATAACCACTATCATGTGACGCAACAGCCTCCACAATCGAACTACAATGTTCAACCGTCGGTACCTCATCAATCGCAGTATAACCAAGTGTCCTCCTCACCCCAAGTCCAATTCTATGGCCAGCAACATTCAGTACACCAGTTCCATGGTGGGAATAGCAAAAATGTTCTGCTCGCCTACGTCATGTGGTTCTTTCTTGGCCTGCTCGGAGGGCATCGTTTCTATCTTAACCAAGTCGGTATGGGGATTTTTTATGTGCTAACCTTCGGCGGTTTTGGTTTGTTCTGGCTTCTTGACCTTTTCCTTTTACCTGATTTGGTAAACCGTGCAAATCGCAGATACATCCGCAATTAGGCTCACATGTAGAAAGCGTCTGGGGATTCGGTTAACTCGCCCACAAGGTCTGGAGCGTTGTTTGGTGCAAGCATGGCTAACTTTTCGGTAAGTTTTGATTGAACGTCACTCGGCAACGCAATGCCCAAATCGAACCATGCATCGAGAGATTCCAGTAAGCGTTGAGATGCGAAAACATCACCGCTCGAGCCCACGGTTGTCGCAATTGCACAGGCTGAATGAATGCCATACAACGGACCAATTGAGGCAACGAGTGCAGCTAAGCCAATCGCTCCGGATTTGGGTTCATCACGGCGTACATCAACGCCGAGCGCTTCTAAATCAATGCGATGAGCAGCGTTGGATGCAACGACAAATGTCTCTTTTCTAGAAGGTGAATCCATGAGTCCTGCTAGGACATAGATGCTTTCTACGCCTTCTGATTCAAGCCATGCAAGCACTTCGTGGGCCATCGTTCCTTGATGTTCGGGTTCAAGGGGTTGTGATGTCCCAGTCAAGGTCAGTATACGTTTTCCAGTAACTGATTCTATAGAGGAAAGCGTAAGGTGTGGTGGGGCGAGTAAACCGTCCTCATCAAGCGTTGCTAGCGGGGGGAGCGAAGTATGATGAAGTCGCGCTACTTGCTTTTCGATGTGGCATGAGTTCAGTCCTTCAATGGCTACCTTGCCGACGTTACCTACCCCTGGGAGTGCGAACAACAGGATATCGTGTTCACCGATTGAATTCGATGCACTTCTCCACTCGATATTCAATCCCATAGTCGCTGATTGTCTTGCGCCGCGCTATAATGT
>JAKMGM010000101.1 GCA_022424925.1 Candidatus Poseidoniaceae archaeon
ACCTAGATTGGGATGAATTAAAAACAAGTGTTCAATTTTCAGCCTCAAATTTAGACATAGTTGGTTGTGATTCGTCTGTTCATCCATCAGCAGTGTGACCAAGAACTCAACTGGGTGGCCAAGTAAAGCCCGTTGCTTCCTCTGACACCTTCCAAAGTTTCTGCATGGTCTCTTTCTCGTATGCATAGGCTTCAAGCGTATTCTTCGCAACTGGACCAACCATGTTCAAACGTCCGGTGGGGCCGTACAGTGCTCGCTGTTCAAGGCCGTCTTGAGTTGCGCACATGACTTCAGGATAGGCGCCTTTTTCAGCGGATTGCACAAGCGGTGTTTTGGTCATGAGACCAAAGAGAAGACGCGTCGTTCGGTTACCGCTTGTCTTGATGAGTGACGTAGCTGAAGCACCTGGGTGGCATACGTATACCTCGACATTTTTCTTTGCAACATCCACCCGGTCTTGTAATTCGTAAGCGAACATCATCTGAGCAAGTTTACTTTGACTGTAGACCGGGTTTGATTTGTATCCTTTTTCCCAATTCATATCGTCAAAATTAATCGTCCGAAGTCCCATTTTGTAACCAAGACTCGTAACCACAACGATGCGTCCTGACGATTCCTCAATGCGTTTAAACAGCATTCCACTCAACAAGAAATGACCGTAGTGATTGGTTCCAAGATGGCTTTCAAATCCATCAACGGTTAAGACTCGCTTAGGAACCTGGGCAATTGCAGCATTACAGATGAGAGCATCGACTTTAGGGACGATTGTCAAGACCTCCTTAGCAGCCTTGCGAACACTCGCTAGGTCGGCAAGATCCATAGTGATGAAGCGAACTTCCGCTTGTGAGCCAAATTCCTTCTTGAGCATGTGAACGGTATCGTTTGATTTTTCCTCGTTCCGATTGAGCATTACAACGCTTGCTTCTTTCGACAAAAGGATTCGAACTGCCTCGCGACCGACGCCCGAAGTTGCCCCGGTGATCACGAAAGTCTTACCTTGGAGCGATTCGAGTTGTGTTGGCGTCCAGCCTGTTTTAAGCGTCATTTTTGCCGCTCCATGAACTCTTTATTCAAGTTTATATGCAGTTCAAATGAAAGACGCGTTATGCATTGAACGTTAACATCACGAGCGGTGAAACCTCGATACATCAAAGCCCTCTTCTTGGAGAAGAGCGAGTTTGGTTTCTATGCCTCCTTCGCCGCTGTACCCTCCAATGCCACCATCGCTACGAACGACTCGATGGCACGGAACACCTGGTGGATACGGATTTTTTCCACAGGCATTGGCAACAGCACGAGCAGAGGTGGGGTGTCCAATCATTTTCGCAAGTTCGGTATAAGTGCGGACTTCACCAAAAGGAATGGTCTTCAGCGCATTCCAAACCTTGACTTGAAACGCGGTTCCTTGGAATGGAGGATGCTCTGCCATGGTGTTGGATAGCAGGCTCGATTATTGTTTTTCGTGTGACTACCTTCGAAACTTGAGTATGAAAAGGACGCTTGTCAAAAACGAAATGGCGGACGTGCCAGGATTTGAACCCGGGATCTTCGGCTTAGGAGGCCAACGCATTATCCAGCTGTGCTACACGCCCAGCAGTTCCAGTCGAATGAGAGTCAAGACGCTTTCGCAGCGTTCATCCTTTTCCCAATATCAGAAACTTGAAACAAAAACCGCTCCAGTTCAATTCGACCTTGCATGCTTCGGTGAAGGGCTACATCGCATGCTGAAAGAGCGACGAGAATTTCGGAAAGCATGTCTTCTGGAAGGTGGAGTCGCCCTTCGGTTAAGAGCAAGTGGAGCTGTTCAACAATGTCTTCGGGCTCAAGGTTATGTTCCGACATGACTTGGTCAAGAACGCCCATTGCCCCTTTCAAAACACGCCGATTCTTGTTGCCTTCTTTTTCCCATCGCCAATCGTGGACGCGGTTACGAAGGGCTTCTTCAAGGATGTGTTGCACTTCGCGTAAAGAGGTCGCTGCAAGCAAGTTTTGGAGGTTTTTCCGATCATCCAAGAGATTGCGGTGAGCAAGCAGTTCCATCATAAAAATAGCTTTGCGTACGTTTCCCGAGGATACGTGTGCGATATCACCCACAATACCTCGGACGGGTGACAACTTTTCTTCGTGAACAATCTGCATCAAACGCTCCTCAATCAGAGAACGGTCAATCTTTGGCAACCTGATGTGTTGTGTTCTGCTTCGTAAGGCCTCGATAATCCTTGAAGGTGTGTGTGCTGTGAAAATGAATCGAGCACTGCCGCTGCTCACTTCCATCATACGCCGAAGGTATGATTGACGAATTGTTCCGAGATAATCTGCATCTTCAATGACGATAAGTCGAGAGACTGCTGCTCGTTGGCCGGCTGTATGGTTGCATTCTGCACCGGCTGGGGGCGGTGTATCCGCTGCAGTCGAAGAAAAAGTATGGTCAAAGGCGTCAAGGCTGGTACGACCAGCCAGAGTATCCTCCGAACCACTTCCTTCAGGGCGTAAGAATTCCTCGAATTTAGCCATTGCACCGGCGGAACGTGAAAGATCTCTCGCCTGGAGAATATGGGTTCGCGCCTTCCATGTTGAGCCAAGCACTTGCCGAGCCATAAGTCGCCATGTGGCGGTTTTCCCGGAGCCGGAGGGACCGGAAAGAAGAAGATGCGGTGGGTTGGCCTGGAGTGATGTGCGTGCAATGTTCGTTCGAACGGCCTCTGGTAGCAGCAACTCTTTGAAAAAAAGAGGCGCTTTAGCAGAGAGCCAAGATGACATGGTATCACGCTTATCGTCAGCGGTCTTTCAACCCTGCGCGAGAAAAATTGAGGGCTTATTCAGCCTTGAGACGCTTGGTACCGGTTCGACGCAATTTCATGAAGATGCGTGATCCACACGACTTGCAACTGATACCGTTACGTTCGCGGTGGAAGGATTCGAGGTTTCCGCAGACTGCGCATTTGTAATCAACAAGTTCAACCATTTCGTTCGTCTCCATTCTATGCGACCGGCCACCCTTTCTTGAAGGTGTCCCTCAAAAAATGTCCAATTTTTCGTCGAAAACCACTTACTGTCCCGCTTGCAATGCCGGAACCATTCTGATATGTTGAGCGGTGTCAAAGTCCGTATCTGCCAGTTCAGCAGCAGCAACCATTTTGTTATCGACAAAGACCCAGCTGCCCTTTGCGTTGGATGCCTGTTGAATGAGGTCAGATTTGGTCATCTGGACCACGCTGTGTCCAGTGGCGTCTGCTATCTCTATTGTGTACATCTTGTCTTCGCTTCCGGCTTGAAGTGCCGGAACCATGCGAATGTGCTGTGCGCTATCAAAATCTGTGTTCGCTAATTCATCGGTTGCGACCATCTTGTTATCGACAAAAATCCAACTTCCTTTGGCTTTGGAAGCTTCGCTTATCAGTTCGGTCTTCGTCATCTGGACAACGCTGTGTCCAGTGGCGTCTGCTATCTCTATTGTGTAGGTCTTCGGGCTCATGGGTATTTCTCCTGTGGAAACTAAATACGCCCACTGGATATAAAGAAAAATCTAGCGATGGAAAACGGGAGAAGATAAAAACGAAAGAGGTCTACATGTTGTAAAGAAGCAACGCCGGTCGGAAACTGAAGAAGGTAGAGCAAGGAGGGAACCCATCTGATTCCAACACTCTTACTGCATGTTGAATCACTTAACCGAAGGAAGGTTATGAGTGATTTTTCCGGGTGCATGCTCCATGACATTCGCGATTGAACCCTTTTGTGTGAGAGCATTCAGTGTTTTCTGGGCTTCAGTCATGTACGTAAGAGCGACTGTTTCCGCATGTTCGCTGTTGTCAAAACCTGAGGTGATGAGGCGCCCAAGACGGCGCTTGGCGCCTGGGGAGCGATGAAGCAAGAATTGTTTATTGGCGTTATGAAAATCAGTGAGGGTTTGAGCGGTCCACCCGCTGAGACCTACTTCTCGCCACAATGAAAAAAAGTGAACTCGCGCAAGAAAGTGTTCTGCTTGACGAACATCTTTGAGTCGTTCTTCATCAACAACAGGAATGTGTGGGTAAAGCGTAGTGAAGATTTTGGCAAACATGCCTTTGCCGTCTCTGGTTGCACGGGTGTGACCGTCACGGTATACGTTTACTCGCTCAAGGCCACAACTAGGAGAATCGTTCTTGAAAACAAAGCCGCAGATTCCGGATGCAACTAAAGCATCAGCTTGCACTTGAGCGTATTCGAGAATTCGACCAGTGAAATCTTCACCGTTTATGGAATCGACAAGTCGGATAGAGTTGCCATCGTTCAGGAGTCGAGTCTTGGGCCGCGGTACACCCATTCCAACCCCAACCTCCGGACAAACGCCAATCAGGTCAAAATGTCCGTTCCACTTGTGCGTAATTTCAGTGAATTCTGCTGCTTCACCGTTGTTGCGAACTTTTTGTCCAAGCAGACATGAAGATACGGCGAGCCTCGGTTTCACATCCATGATTGAAATGCTCTCAAGTGACTATATGAAGCACTGTATGCGAACATGAGAGAGATAGGCGCCCACTCCGGGAATTGAACCCGGGTCGCAGGAATGACAATCCTGCATGATAACCTCTACACCAAGCGGGCCTATGCAAGACTTCCGTTACGCAACCGCTATTTAAGCCGCGCCATGTGGACAGTATGGGGCGTCAACGATGGTTGGAAAAAAAACATCTGCTGAACAATCAAAGGAAGAACAGAAAGATGCCCAAGTAGGAAATCTGCTGGATGCTGCATTTGGCGATCTCGGTGGATTGCAAAAAACACAGGAAGAACTGGTCATTCCTTCCAGTGAACCGGTGGTCGAACAGGCAACTGAACCCGAAGAAACGGCGAATGAAGTCGCCGAAGAGCAAACGGCTGCACCACACGTTCCCGAATCGCCACCAGTCCGACCTACTGGCCCGCCATCGGGTCCTCCAACAGGACCTCCTTCAGGTCCACCATCGGGCCCACCTACCCAATCCCCATCAGGGCCTCCGCCTTCAGGCCCACCCATGAATGCAGACAAGACCTCTGAAGCAACAGCCGAACAGAACGATGTCGAAGATGCTTCGTCACAATCGCCACTTGGCCAACCTGCAGGTCCACCATCGGGTCCGCCATCTGGCCCCCCTTCAGGACCTCCATCTGGTCCGCCGAGCGGACCGCCCCCCGGCCCTCCATCAAAACAAGTCGAACCGGATGTTGAAGCTCCAACGGAGTCCGAAAATGAACCAGTACCTGAAGCAAGCGATGCGGCGAAGGAAGACAACCGTTCCGAACCCACCGTTGAAACACAACTGTCCGAAGCAAGTGTGCAACACACTCCAGAACACGAGGCTGACATTCCACCCTCCGTTGCTCACACACCAACTGAAGCTGTCCAGTCACAAGTTGCAGTGCAAGACCTCGCCCCGGTGACTGAAGAAGCACCTGATGCTGAACTGACTTCGGCAGTTCCAACCGATGAGCAACAAGCACTTGCTGAACAAGAAATAGCGCGACTCAATGCAGAAGTTGAGCGATTGCGAATGTCGATGGCAGGGGCTGTTGATGTGATTGAAGAACTGGAAACCCCGCCGATGCCTCCAGCCGTCATCGAAGACATTGTCATCGGTGCACACATTGTCAGTGATTTTGCACGTCTCGCACGACAACTTGACCGCGAACAACTTATTCGAGCAACAATGGGTACCATCGCAATGCTGCACCCAGATAATCTCGGCATCATGGTCTCCACACGAAACCGGGTCATGCTCCCAAGATTGGATGAACGAGGGTTGTGTGCCGGATTCCTAGGAAAGGACGCACCGAGGGGAGCACCGTCTGACTGGAGAACATTGGAAGTTATATTGGCATTAGCGAGCAGCGCTGTCACCGGCGGTCCTGCGGCAGTTATCCATTCACACGGGCCGTACACAACTGCAGCGAGTTGTGAAAAAGACCTGGTTTTGGTCCAACCAATCGATACGATTGGGAAAGAGCAAATTGGCAACGTAATCATTGTCGACCCGGACAATGCGGACCAAGCCGATTTCTTGAAGCAAATCACTGAAGCGTTGTATCAAGGTGGAATGCGTTGCGTTGTTGTCCGAGGAATGGGTGCGTACGCAGTGGGTGCAAACCTCGACCAAGCATGGGCCAATGCAGCAATGCTAGAGCACAGCATGCGAATCGTTTTACTGGCTCGACAAGCGAATCTCAAGGTTTGAACTCAAATGTCGATTTGAAGGTATTCACCCTCAACTCGAGTCTCATAGATTTTCAGGTCTTTCTTACGCGACAGTTTACCCAAAAGTTTCCCGTATGGTGGGAACAGGGGGAACGGTGACCATTCTTTTACTGAACCATCGTCGAGATGGTATGTCGATTGGTGAAGGGGGCATCGTATGCAATCGTCTTCGATTTTCCCCCCCCAAGCCAAGGGCCAGCGCATGTGACGGCACAGCCCTTCTGTTGCAATGTAATCATCACCAATTTGTCCAACCATGACTGTTTTGATTCCAAACGTCACCATTTTGGTCTTTCCTGGTTTCAAGCGTCGTGTTTTAATTGCGTTTTTCCACGTCATATACTCACCCACTAATTTGACTCATTCCACCATCAAGGTGGAACGTTTGTCCCGTTATGTTATCGGGCGCTCCGTCCAGAAGCCATTCGATTGTTGAAGCAATCTCTTGCTTCTCATTAATACGTTTTAGAGGAATTTTACCGACGGCCGCCTCACGCATTGCATCGGAGCGAAGGAGCGTCTCAGCCAACCTCGTATCCGTGAGCCCGGGTGCTACAACATTGAGGCGAATGCCGCGCTGACTGTACGTCGAAGCGGCAGAGCGCACCATAGATTCAACGCCGCCTTTGGCAGCAGCGATCGCTTCATGATTCATGAGCCCGAGAGTTGCTGCGACGCTGGATGTGAAGACAAGACGCCCTCCGCCACTGCGCAGCATTGTTTTGCAAGCGATGGAGAGCGTTAAGAAAGCGCTCGACAAGTTGGTATGAATCACTTCGTTGAATGCATCGAGTGTGAGAGCATGGGGGGGGCGTAAAACAAGTGAGCCGACCAAATGCGCCACGCCAGCAAGAGAACCTTCGCCGTTCTCTTTAGCAGCATCAACCGCAGACTGGACAACTTCTTTGTCAAGCGCATCTCCTTGAATCAGTTGCGCACCTTGATCAACAAGCGGTTGCACTCGATGAGCGTCTCGCGCCAAAAGCGTAACTGAATGTCCTTTCGACAGCAGACGCTGCCCCAGTTCAAGAGCGATATCACTGCTGGCTCCAACGATAAGAAAGGACTTGCTCATATCTTGAACCTATCATGTGTGCATTTATACTTCTGTTTTCAAGAAGACGTGCATTCGACAAACGAGTCCGAAAAGGCGTTACAGTCCCTTAGGCGTTCGCCACGGAGAGTCTTCAAGCAATGCAAGGTCATCCTCAGGCATGCCAGCTTTGGTTTTGGAAAAAGGTACTTGAGCGGAAGGTTGAGGCGCATTCGTCTGTTTCTTTTCGAAATACTGACTGCTTTTCTTCCGAACAAAAGTTTCACCGAATGCAAACAAGACCAGCATGACAGACAGTATGATGTGACCGGCAAACGAATAGGGGCTGAACGGCTGAATGTAGAGCGTTTGCTCAGTTATTATTCCAGCATCAGCATTGGTTTTAACGACGTACTTACCTGGCAGCAATTCACCGTTCCAGTCCGGTGTTTCATCGCCAAGCTGACCCGACCATTGCGCTACGATTTGTCCTTCGTCATCGTATATCTCCCAGCCAATGGCGCCTTGGTCGGAAGACAATGCTTCAAACTCAAATTCAAACGAGGAGGGCATCGCTTCGTTACGTCCGAGGAAACCACCAAGCGAAACGGTTCGGTCTTCAATAGCGTGGTCGTAATCGTTAATCTCGTACGGTGCAGCGTTATCGGACACTCCGGCCCATAATGAATTAAGCAAAAGGAGGGCTACTGGCCACAAGACCATGTTCAACCGCCTCCTCTCCATGGAGCGAGTTCGCGCTAATTGGTTTTAGAAATATGTTTCATGTTTGTATCGAATCACCAAAACCGAGTTCGGAAACGATTCTTCGCATCCATTCGAGTTTTTTCAGTTTCTGAGCAGGGATTGTCGTTGCAGACCAAGCACCAATTTTCCCGGTTGAAAAGCCAACAATTGCAATTTTTTCGGCAGGTACGTCATTGGCCAAAACAAAACACAACGCTCTGTCACCGTCTGTGAACCCTCCAAAATTGTACATCTCTGGAATGTGATGGCTTACTTGGTGAGAAAGTACGAGATGCGGAGGCAAAGGGTAGTGCTGCCAAAGCGAGAGTGCTCTACTCCATTGGCGCAGGTTGTCTCCGTGTGCATGGGCCACGATGTCTTGCCCTTCACGAGCAGCTGCGTCAAGATGTACGGCTCCATCAAAATCTGAAACGATGCACGCAAGTTGTTTGTACGATTCAAGAACGCCGACAGCACCATCTGCTGCAACAAAAACGGCGTTCCTACCAACCCAAGCTTCAATTTCAGTTTTCTCCACTGCTGCCCCGAGTACAACAACATGTTCAGCACCACGTAGCTTTTCTCGAATTCGAGACAGGGTCGCTTCTCGTTGCTGGATATTCCAGTGTGAATGGCCACTAAGGGCCTGTTTTAAGCCTTCAGCGCTCTTGAGGTCGTCGTCTTCAGACCAACCAAACGCCTCCCTCACTTCGGATTGAATCCAAAGCATACTCGGAACAGGAGGTTTGAGCATGCCGTTGGCAACGGCTACGCCCACATGAATCATCCGTTCAAGATGTTGAAGTTCTTATGCAGTTGAAGCGCATGGGGTGAACATGCCCGTCCCAAGAACGCTCCCTGCGCTCGATGACGAGGTGACGTTTGCTCGCTATCCCTTCCTACCACAAGCAGGCGAATGGATTCGAGAAATGGCGATCCAGCACAGCATCGATTTAGATGAGTTGTTGGACGGTTCGTGGATGGAAAAAGCACGCTCACGAGCACGTATTCGGCTTATTGATTCCATCCAGTCTAAAGAAGGGGTCGAGGTCGTAGGTGGCGACCTGTATACCGAAGAAGGTCGAATCATTGAAGCGTTCTCGTTCTATTATGCACGGTTGGTTGTGTGCGCATCTGAAGACGAGCGTTTGATTGCTCGCTGGGCTCAAGCAGAAGCTGCACGCGCTGAACAAGTCTTGATCCGGGATTACAAAAATCTCGATGTCATCGCCCGAACCTACATTGAAAACATACAGCAAAGCGAGCAGCAACAGGCATCGGTTAGAAACAGCAATGCGAACGCATACGGAGGGGCTTTGCAACAACAACGACGATCGTCTTCTGGCCCTCTGTGGAAAATCGGATTAAGTGATTTCATTGAAATATGTCCCAAAATTACCGGTTCACGCTGGCGATTACCGAACTGTGACGTCCATGACGGATGGGTTACGCTGTTCGAAGAACCGCAGTACGGTTCATCCGCTAAACTATCTCGTTTACTTCGCGAACGCATCAAAGCTGGCGTCGAACAGGAAGCGCTGGAGAAAATGGGTGAAATCACCATGGACCTTGCCGTTCGACTCGCTGAACCGGTTGGCATGGTTCGAAATCTCATGGCGAACAAAGCGACTGAAGCCATCGCCTTGGTTGGAGCCGACGAAAACGATTGGCCGCCATGCATGAGAAACGCTGTAGCAGAATTGGCAAATGGTGTGAACCTCAACCACTTTGGCCGGCTGTTCCTTGCTTCGATGGCAGCAACATTGGCTCTGCCGAAGGAATCATGTGTTGCGTTCTTTCGTGGGGCTCCCGATTTCAGTGAAAGTACAACCTCATACCAAGTCGACCACGTGTATCAACATGCATACACGCCGTCTGGTTGTGGGAAACTGAAGGTCAACCACAACTGCCCAGTACTTCCCGGCGATGACCGGCTTTGCGACCAGCCTTGGCTTGACCATCCTCTCAAGTATATCCGCGCAACACAGCGATGGAAGGCCAAAAACAAGCAAGCAGAGGCTCAAGCCGCCGCCTTGGTAACGCAAGACACTGGGGCAAAAACAAGTGGTGAAGATTCTACTGAATAGCGGGCATTCGCGCGAAGACTTTGAAACGGGTGAAGGGTTAGCATTCATCATCCACCGGTGAACCCAATGACACGAACACTCGTTTTGACCGTTGACCGAGACAATGACCTCGGCGTTAAAACAGCTATACGTGGACCGGTTGTTGGTCGCCGTCAAGTCATGGCAGCAGCATTGAAACTGGGCATAGCAGACCCAGAGGAAAGCGATACAAACGCTATACTTGGCGCCTTGTCTCAACACGATAACCTTGCAGACAACAACGCCGAAGATGAAGAAGTTGAGATTGCGATTCTCACAGGTGATGAAAAAGTTGGCATCCGCTCGGACCGTGCTGTAGCTGCGCAGTTGGAGGAAGTTGTAGCTGCATTCCAACCGGACAAAGCAATCCTCATCACCGATGGAGCCGAAGACGAATCAGTTCTTCCGATTATACAATCTCAAGTTCGCATAGACCATGTCGAAAAAATCATCGTAAAGCAATCAAAAGGTATCGAAGGAACCTACTATTACATTGTCAAGGCGCTTGAAGACCCAAAATGGCGTGCCAAAATTATGATTCCAGTTGGTTTGGTTTTAGCGTTGTTCGGGCTAGGAATCATGCTGCCGAATGAAATAGGTGGCATCGTGATCGGCGGCCTCCCTCTGGTCACCGGCCTGTACTTACTCAGTAAAGGGGCTGGAATCGAGACCACCGTCAACAAAGTCATTCAGGAAATGCGAGATAACGCTGACGCTGCAATGTTCTCGTCGCTTCTTTGGACTGCGACATTGTTCAGCGCCATATTCGCAGTCGCAGAAGGCTACCGTGAATACAGTCTCAAAGTTCTCGATGCAAGTTCTTCAGTAGTGTGGCTCGAAGTTGTTCACTCCGCTTTGGCATGGATTGTCATTGCTTTCCTAACCTCGACTGCAGGATTCATGCTCTTGAGGTTGAAGCGCGGGTCGTTTTCAGGCCGGTTGTTGGTGCTCGGAATTTTCGGAATGGTCGTCTATTCGTTCGTTGATACTGCGCTTGACATCGCCATTCGAGTTTTGCTTGGAGAATCGTACGAGTTCAGTGTCCCTGTCATCATTGATGACTTGCAATACCCGATGATTTGGATTGTCGTCCTCTGGATGGCTATGACCATTGTTCGCTCCTTAAGAACACGTCAAGCGCAAACTGAACGCTACTGGGGAATCTGAGTTAGAGAATGAACTTCGGCATCTTGCGGGCCATTGTGTTGTGGCCTACAACGCCAATCAGCGAACCTTTGCTATCGACAACGCCAATCTGGTTCAAATCATGAGCAATCATCAAAGCCCCTGCTTTGAGCAACGGCGTATCTGTTTTGACGGTGATTGGCGGTTGATTCACGAGTTGTTGAGCAGGAATGCCGTGCATCCATGCAATATCTCTGTTCACGGTCTTGCGTGCAATGAGTTTCAGAACATCAACTGCATGGATGCGCCCTTGCGGTGCACCATCGCCGTTGATGACGAAAATATGGTCCCAGTTGTTCTCCGTGAGTTTGTCAATGACTTCAGCCATGGAACTGTCGTCCCAAATCCAATGCGGTTGCGTCATCGTTTCACCGCACGTTAGAGAGCGTGCGGACTGGGAGCGTTCACTTGCAGTCATCCGAGAAAGTGCAGCCCGGTCTAGTTTTCGGCGCTTGGATTGTGGCATGTCAACTGTTCCCTCAATGCGCCGGCGGACGCGCTTCTCTTTCAAGGGTTTCGACCCCATGCAAGATTCCGCATTCAAGTCTCGACCTTCCGGCATTCGGGGAAATATGCGACTCAATATAAGTGAACAATCAAAACTACGGCGCCTCTGTGACAACTATGGCAGGTATCCCAGAACATGTTCTTTCAGCGTTACGAGCTCTTTCCGGATACGAGCAAATGCTGGAAATGGATCGCATAATGAGCCAATACGGCATTGCTGAAGCCGAACTTCTTGCAGCACTGCAACCGGGTGGTTCTGCTCAACCCCAAACAAACCCCCCACACGACCCAACCGCAGCGTTTGTTCCAGACATGAAAGTGCAGCCATCGCTGCCTCCCCCGGTATCGGTATTGGACAAATCCAAGCTGAGGTTTGACTACGACCCATCTCAAGAAGCCGCAGACCGTCGAGCGGCAATCGCACAAGCGATTGCATGCCCCGGTTGTGGAGCGGCGCTGGGCATACCTGATATACGGCCAATCAAAGTGATATGCCCGCAATGTCTACAAGAAACTGTTTTCGGCGCTTAATCGCTGAATTGATGAACAAGAGTGGTGAGGCTTCGACATGGAACACTCATCTCCGCGTCTCTGGACCTACACGCCGAGTAATTCACCGGTGGCCTTGCCGAAAGAGCCGTTGTTCTTCAATTCAAGAGAATTGGTAAGCCTTCGTTTTCCTGAAAAAAGCCATGAAGTGGTCCTCAAAGGGGAAGATTTGCAAGCCTATTGTTCGAGTTTCGAATCTGAACAGGGTACCGTTGACGAATTATTGGCGGAACACGGTGGCGCACCCATGACACAAAGACGCCCGTTCCTGCTGCTTGGCGAGATGGCGAATCCCTATCGTTTGCAAGATATTGGTCTTGGGCCAATGCCAATCTATACCGTTCGTTTGACAAACCTGTGCCGCACATACGCCGACGCATTAGACAACCGAGAAGTCGTCCCTGGCGTTCATCACATCACACTTGCTCGAACCGAGGGGTGGTGGGAAAAAACCCACATGGCCATGGCAACCGTCGACCAAATGAAACGCATGGTTACTTGGCTAGACCAAGGCCGAAAAGGAACGTGGAAACCTGTTCGTCCAGCAGAAGGTTTGTTGCATTTTGAAACTCAACCACTCAATGCTCCGATGCCTGAAGACATCTTGTGGGACGGCCACAAGGAAATTGTGGAGATGCCATCACCAGATACAACTGGGCCGCAAATTGATTTGAAAACGGTGATGGTCCCTATACATACGAAGTATGGATGCTACGACAACCGTGGGCGTTTGTCCCGATGTGCTCACATCGCACAGCGCGACTTTCATGAAAATTTTTTCCGTCGCGGTTCTTCGAAAAAATGGGACGACATACTCGACATCTGTTGATTGGAATGTCCCTTTGCATGGGGGCCCGTGGCATCCCCTCGCCGATTTATTATATCCTGTATGACAGAAGTATTACGGGAACTATGAAGGGAAATGGCGTACAAAAACAAGCTCGGTTGAACCGACTCAAGAATGAAATTATCGAATATGTATCATCGCAACCGCAGTGTTCTGCCGCAGACATTGTAGACCATCTTTCAAACGAACGGAAGATGCGGAATCACGGGCTTACCACCCGTAAAGTGGGATTTTTCATCCCGAGATACCTTTCAGAAATGATTGGCTTTACTTTGGACAATTCAACTGGTAAACGACTTTACCACCTCGCCGCCTGAAACCAACACTAAGTTCATGCGAGAGAGGAGAGTGCATCGACCATGGAATGGCCGGATTCACTCCCCAATGCAGCCGAACTCTTTCCCTCCATGTTCGGTGACACTCAACCCAAAGGTTCCTGCCCCTCGCTTCCTGATGGGGTCCCGGTTTTTTCCCTCTTAGACCCAAACAACCCTCACAGCCTGAAAGCACAATTGTCTACGGTTGTTGCTTCGTTCGATTCTTCACCTCAAGACCCGACCAAATCTGGTGCAACTATCGACGAATCGAACGGTCGAGTGATCGTTGAAGCAACGGCTCGAATCGAAATCGGCGCTCACCTCATCGGCCCGTGTTATATCGGGCCAGATGCTGAAATTCGGCATGCTGCATACGTGCGCCAATACTCGTGGATTTGCTCAGATGCGGTGGTGGGTCACGCATCAGAAACAAAGCACAGTGTCCTTCTGCCCGGGGCTAAAGCACCACATTTCAATTACGTTGGAGATTCTATTCTTGGCAAGGACGTCAACCTTGGAGCAGGTACGAAAATTAGCAACCTTCGCAACGATGGTGGCGAAGTTCATCTTCGCATTGATGGGGAACGGATTGGAAGTGGTTTGCGTAAATTCGGTGCTGTACTTGGCGAAGGATGTCAACTTGGCTGCAACAGCGTCACGAATCCTGGCGTCATTCTCGGTTGCCATTCACATGTTCATCCGAACACAACGGTGACGGGCGTACACGCACCCAACTCTTTGCACAGGTGAAACCATGGTTCAACGGTTATTCGGTACCGACGGAATTCGAGGAAGAATTGTACCTGCGGCAAAAGATGAGAAAGCAGCACTACGTGCTTTGCATGAGCAGCGAAGTGTTTGCCCGACACTCATGCGCCTTGTTGGAGAAGCACTGGGGCATCTTATTGACACACTCCCTGGAGAAGGAGAACGTGTCGTAGTCGGCTGGGACCAGCGCCCGGGCAACACGAGGCTCGTTGAAGGGTTGACTCTCGGGTTACGCTTGGCTGGTTGCCAGGTAACCCATGTAGGCATCTGTGCCACACCAGCACTGCACTATGCGGTACTGTCACACAAAGCACGACTTGGATGCATGATGACGGCAAGTCATAATCCAGCATCTGATTCGGGTATCAAAGTGTTTGATGCTCACGGCTTCAAAACTTCACCAGAACTCGAAGACAGCATCACTTCTCTCGTTTACGCACTGTGTGAAGAAGAACGAGAAGTTGATGATATTGATGTTGAAGAGTTGTCAAAACCGAATCAAACAACCGAACCTGACTGGGCAGAATCGGTTCACCCCCAATGGCTAAGCAACAGATGGGATTTGATGAAGAACCTGTTCGGTATTGAAGACACTGCGTTCGATTTTTTACAACAACCGTTTCTGCTTGACACCTCAAAAGGAGCTGCAAATACGTGGTTAGCCGATTGGTTGTGTGCACGCGGCATTGAAACAACTGAAGTCAGCAGAGAAGCCCACGAATTGAACCTCAACTGCGGTGCAGGTGATTTTTCGCCAACGGCATCGTGGACATTTGAACAAGCAGCGGAATCAGAACATATGCTGTTGCGACAACTTGCACCAGCACCGGCAGGAACACTGGTCGGCGCTGCACTCGATGGTGATGGCGACCGCTGCTTATTCATCGAGGCAACAGAGAG
>JAKMGM010000116.1 GCA_022424925.1 Candidatus Poseidoniaceae archaeon
CGTTCAGACGCATTGCTTCTGTATCCCGACCCCAGATTGATTGTCGGACCGGTTTACTGAACCGATTCAAGGTGTGCTTTGAGTGCCATGATTGGGCCAATGGCTGCGGGGTCTTTACCGTGCAGGAACGCCAAGGCGATTGAAATCCAATCCATGAGAATGCACAGGTGCAGCATCGATTCGAGCAATGTCCCCCCCTCTCCAGCAATTTTCCAAGCAAAGTCAGTTGTGGCGTGCGCAACCATCCAGTCCATTCGTTTGGAGACTTGACGATGCATCCCTTCCCAGGTTAGAAGCATCAACACGTGGTCTGGTGCAGTCGCATCTTGGTCGCTTCCTACGCCGCCCCATGCTACGCTTTCGTTGTGGTTCATTTCGGGAATGACGCCAATTCTAGCGAATCGCGCCGCGTTTTCATTGAGTTGGTTTTTGAAACGATTCAGTGCAGGTTGCAATTCGGTAGGTCCGAGCAATGCAATGGGGCGCTCAAGCATACACAACGCTAACTGGGCGACATCACCCTCTGGGTCGTTGAGTATGTCAAAGCCTTCGACAGCCAGTTGAAGCCGTTCAAACATCGCCTCATCAGCACCTTCCCGTGGTTGGGGCAAAACGCCGATGTTTCTCAACAATCCGAGTTGACGGCTGAAGATGTGTCCGAAAGCCGTTCGCGGTGGTTGACCACCAACCGAAGGCAACAAGAAACACTTCGGATAAATTTCCGGAAGTCCAGAGAGAATCCCGCCGCATGAAAGAACCACGGTTGTGGCTCCAGCCTTTAGCGCATTTTCAGTTGCTTCGAGGACTTCCTCGGTGTTACCGCTGTGGGATGTTGCGAGCACGAGCCAGTCTGAACTCCACCATGACGGCACAACATAATCTCGTTGAACGATGATTGGTATGGTTCCGTAGAGCTGTGCTAGTGCAGAGATGAAATCGCCACCTGCAGCAGAACCTCCCATGCCCAAACAGAGGATGCCGCTCCATTTGGATTGCTTCAGGCTGTCCATCCACGGGAAGAACTCTGTCGTTGCATGCTTGATGCCACCGCGTAAATCTTCAACAAAAGAACGAGTTAACGATACCATGCCTTCGTTGTCGAGGGCTTGTGCAAGGTCGACCAGACTCAGTTCTTGAGGGGTGGTACTCTGTTCAGCCATGGGCTTTGAGCCTGCCGTATCGTTCATATCGACTTCCCTCCATCCTCGCTGTCGCAGCCAAGTTTGTGGAGTGCCAGCCACTCGCCATCGATACGAGCGAGCCTGAGTTTTTGCCGTGGCTCATGATCCCATGCGACCCGTACTTCGGCCATGTTCCATGTTGAAGGGTCGAGAAACTCTGCTACAGACGAATCTTCATTGATGATATCCACGCTTACATGGTCTTTCATTTGTGAAACCACACTTGACGATTCTAAGTCACGCCATGTTGCTCCTGTACGCTCTTGGCGGTCGATTCGAGACATGATGGCACCGTCTTTTGTCCACGTCGCTGGACGCCAATAATGATCCCGCCATCGAAGGACATCGCCAATGTCATACCCTGGTTTACGATACAAGAGCGTTAATCTCGTTACGTCAATACCGTCTTTTCGCCCAACGGTAGAATTGGATTCTGCAACGTGTCCACCGTATTCGCTGACCAAGTGCCGTCCCCATGTGCGGGCAAGTCCTTTGCTACCAAGAACAACGTCATACCCTCCGGTGACAGGACCCTCAGAGGTGATGAAAAACATCGGGTCATCTGCAAGGTCTTCAATGACTTTGTCAAGTGTAAACCGTAACGAAGTAAATTCTTCTTCGGATAGGCGCCGACCCGTGGAGCGAAGTTGTACGGTTGCTTCGAAATAGTTGCCTGCACGCCGAGTACAGGTGAGGCAAACACCGTTTGCCATCCGAGCTCGCATCGTGTGTTCCTCTTTGAACAAGAGGTCTTCAATAACGCCTTCAACTTGAAGATGGAGCAACGTATGACGGTCTGAGACAGTCCGTGTCTCAAGAGCCAAGCCGATATCCTCGGCCTTTTTGTGAAAGTGGACATGGCGTTGAATCAATTCGTCCCAAATTTCTTCTTCAGATATGTGAACCCATTTTCCTTGGATTTCAACGATACCACATCGTGCACACCGAACCCACGGGATGTTTTCTGGAACTTGTACGAGCTTAATTCGCTTGCGAACACAAGGCTCACACATCCTGTCTCCGTACAGGGGAGGGTCTGCGCCGCAAACCAAACAAAAGTCGTTACCGAGCCCTTCGATGCCAATCCCTCAAAGCAACGGGTGAATCCATCCGCTTTCAATCTGTAGCATCATCTTGTGTGTCATCAAGGGATTGTTTTGCAATGCCGTCGGCCTGTGAAGCATCGACACCAATGCTCGCTTCAACCGCCTCGAGCCGTTGTTCAATTGAACGACTTCGTACGACCACCGTCCAAGTCCAAATGGCGAGTCCGGCAATCATTCCGAGATATGCTACAGTGAGGTATGTCGTTCCTTCCATTCAAAGTCCTCCATCGAGCGATTTTTGGGCGTGTTCAAGCCGTTGTTCAAGGTGCGTGATTCGCATCGATATCATCATGTGACCGATGATGAATACCGTGAATGAAAGAGCGCCAAGAAGCAGCACGAGGGTCATGTCTGATTGCAAAGAACCACTGTCATCACCCGCTGCAAGTACTGGACCGGGATGTCGGATTTGCCAGACGCGTGTAGCGATATAGGTGATGGGTACCAAAACAAAGCCGTACAGGCCAAACGTCGAAAACGTGTCTCGGGTTTCAACACCGTCGGGCTGACTCTGTCTTCCGAGCACCAAGAACAAGGCGAGGAGGGTCAACAACCCAAACGTGTTGAGTCTGACATCCGTCCAATCCCATGGTGTCCCCCATTCAGCAGCACCCCAAACGCAACCTGACCACACCGCCATCAGGC
>JAKMGM010000119.1 GCA_022424925.1 Candidatus Poseidoniaceae archaeon
GAATCAAACGTCACAGGAATATCTGAACTCGATTTCGAGCATGCTGTACCCATTGTGGTGTTTTGAACCAGTACCGGATTCGCAGCAGCATTTGGTGAACGTCTCAGTACTGCCGTTTGAAGGTAAACCGGTCGTGGTGTTTTACGATGAGTACTACCTCGGGTCAGGTTTTGAATTCAATGTCATGCAGTACGATTCAAGTACGGTTCAGCATTCGTATCTAACCAGCACTCCATATGGCGCAGATGGAAAAGAAGTCCTCGACTTTAGCGACCGTATACTCGGTGTGATACTCACAGTCGTCGTTCTTCTTGCCTACGCAGGTGGTGCTGTTGCATTGTTTTCATACAGAATTCATCTGCGACACCATGGGAGTGAAAATACCCTGTCACTCATGTCAAGTTGGTTCAATCGTCAACCGCAAACCCGAAGAGAACTTCACCTGCGTTCTGATTCGTATATCCAACGGAACCAGACCACGAGTACGGATTCAGAAGGCAGTTCAAGCACCTCGACGTACTATGAAGTTCGTGTCCATGGAGAAAAGTCCATGCGATTACCAAATGGGTTCACCGAACGTCAATTCGAAGAGGTAACAGGCCTGGACATCATCGACAAATAATCATACACACGCTTATTACCCGCTTTTCGGTACGGTAATCATGTCGTTTCGTGTTTGCATTGCCTGCCATGGTTTTCGAGTATACCCGTACGTTGGTTTCATGACCGGTCAGCGTTTTCAGTGTCAAGACTGCTTAGAACTCATGGTCATACCGCTTGAGTTTGAGAACGAAGAGGACTACAAGGACTATCTGGATGTTGTCAAAGGCTCGAAAGGCGATTCGGATTGACGTCTGCCGTGCCACTCCACCCCTGAAAAAGCCCATTCTCCGCCGGTCTCATCGGGGAACATTGATAATGCCAACGAACGGATTTATGTTCGGATGGGATGCGTATGGTTCAGCGAAAGCAGGATGCTTTGAGCACAAATTTCCTTTTGGGATTGCTTGAAGATGAGAAGAAAATGGAGCTTCAGGTCGATGTACGAAAAGCACCACGCGTTCGTAACGATGAATCACTTTCCCATCTTTCAAACAGGATTCAAGATGAGATTCGCGTCACAACACCGCAGCAAAGGGCGCAACATGTGCTTGAGCGCGCTGGAATTGACTCGCAACACATCCAGCCCTCACATACCGTCAATCGCCATCTTCAGTATGTTGGTCAAGTATCGAGAAAAATACCAATCACGACCCCAGAAAGGAAAATTCGGCGCGTGAAAAAACAACCGACGACTCCACTTCGACGCCGCTCTCTGCGTGGCCCACCACCGGCTACTCGAACCCGTCCT
This sequence comes from Candidatus Poseidoniaceae archaeon, assembly GCA_022424925.1. GTDB lineage: Archaea > Thermoplasmatota > Poseidoniia > Poseidoniales > Poseidoniaceae > MGIIa-L1. The sequence continues at coordinate 1,352 of JAKMGM010000119.1, forward strand.
GCAGTTGGAATGGACGATGAAGTACGTCGATCTGCACGTGATGCAAGCAATGCAAAGGGCAAGCGGAACAAGCGACGTAGAAAATTACGCCGCTAACAACACTGCGTCGACAAAGGGTGAAAAAGGGGAGTCACCCCCGTTCACACATGAGCCCTATGGATATTGCAAACCCAAGTGAAGAACATGCTATGTTGCGGGAAATGGTTCGTGACTGGACCAAGGAACATGTCGAACCGCAGGCTTTGGAACATGACCGTGACGAACGATTCAACCTCCCCCTCCTTCGTTCAATGGGCGAATTGGGCTTGTTGGGTATCAGCGCTCAAGAAGAGTACGGTGGTGCTGGTCTTGATGCAACCGCGTGCGCTATCGTCCACGAAGAACTTTCAGCATCCGACCCCGGTTTTGCACTGGCTTATTTGGCACACTCGATGCTTTTTGTCAATAATTTGGCGTTCAACGGCACCGATGAACAGAAGGCGCGAATTTTGCCCAAGGTATGCTCTGGTGAGTGGATTGGTGCGATGGCCATGTCTGAACCGGATGCTGGAACGGATGTGTTGGGACTTTCCTCAACTGCAGTACGCCAAGACGACGGAACATGGAAATTGAACGGACGTAAAATGTGGATTACAAACGGCTGCATCGATGAAGACGGTACGCCTGCTGATGTTGTTTGGGTGTATGCCAAAACCGGTGTTGACGATCGAGGTCGAGTACAAATGTCGACTTTCCTCGTGGAAGCAGGTATGGAAGGGTTTAGCGTTGGTCAAAAAATCTACGACAAGACCGGTATGCGTGCCTCGAACACCGCAGAACTCGTGTTTGAAGATTGCATTGTTCCAGCATCGAACTTGGTGGGCGAGCCTGGTCAATCGTTGCTTCACATGATGGCGAACCTCGAAATCGAGCGATTGACGCTCGCTGCAATGGCTCTCGGTATTGCTCGTCGCTCTTTGGAAGACATGAACCGCTATGCAACCGAGCGTACGGCATTCAAATCACAAATTCGTGATTTCGGTCAAATGCAACGGTACATTGGTGAATCATGGGCAAAATATCGAGCCATGCGTTCCTACATCTATGATACTGCACTGCAGATGACGCTCGGAAAGCCAGGCCACCGTCTTGATTCTGACGGCGTTAAATTGTTCGCAACAACTGCGGCCAAAGAAATCGCTGACGCTGCTATGCAGGTTATGGGTGGCTATGGTTACGTTGGTGAATACCATGTTGAACGATTGTGGCGCGACTCAAAACTGCTGGAGATTGGTGGTGGAACGCTCGAATCGCATCAAAAGAACATCACGCGTGATTTGTTCAAAACTCCTGATGCAATCACTCAATGACTTCAACTTCACATCGATGATTCTAAAGTCTGACCGCTTAACCTGTATGTATGGGTGAGGAAACTCCGAAGGACTGGGATGAAAAAATCCAAGACTTTGCTGACAACAGTCTCCAACTCGCCTCAAAGGGGTACCGTAAAACTGTCGATTCGACTCGTTCTGTCGTAGAAAAGAGTAAACTGCTTGCCAAAAAGGGAATGAACAGTTCAATCGATGCTTCAAAAAATCTTGCGAAAAAAGGTAAAAAAGTCGTTGAAAAGAGTGCTGAAGAAACTAAAAAATTCACTAACACTCTTCAGAAATCGACGAGTGAACGTATCGAGGGTTTTCGCTCACGAAAAAACTCCGGTGACGAGGAGTTGGAAGACAGCAACGAGGAGTTACGTTTCATCGAAGCCGAATCACTTGATGAGGGTTCTGAGCAGTACTCGCGTTTGACCGTTCAAGAGTTGCGCATTCGTCTGAAGCTGCTCGGTTTAGCAGTGAACGGAAAGAAAAATGCACTCGTTGAGCGACTAAGAAGTTCGATGAACTCAAAAGAATTAGAGCCAGTATCTTCTGTGCGAGCGGACTTAGAACAAAGAATTACGCTCATCGAAAAAGAATATCCAGATGTACTCAAACCACTTCCTCCAGAGCCTGTGTTTTCGCTCGGTCAATTCGCAACGAATCTCTCGTATTCGGTTGTCGGTTCACTCTTTATGGCATATGCGATGCTGGTTTTTTTCACATCGAATCTGAATCCTTTGGAAACGTTCTCCGCCCTTGATCTATCACTATCTGATTCAATTTTACCGTCATTTGCCTATCTGATCAGTTTCCAACACTGGAACCCGTGTATGGTCATGCATTCGTAGCACTCGGAATCGTATTCATTTTTGCATCAGGC
>JAKMGM010000124.1 GCA_022424925.1 Candidatus Poseidoniaceae archaeon
ACGTATGACGGTGTAAACACATGGGCTTCAGCAGGCGCCAAAGGTTCAGAACGTTCATCTCTTCTCGACTCAGTCCAGCTTGATTCAACGTATTCGAACGGTGATAGCGTGTCATGGAATGTGACACTCGGTGTTCAAAATGCCATGCGTCAAAACAGCAGTGCAGACTTTTTGATTGGCATTCTCGGTGTAGGTTCCGGCTCAAACCGTGAGGTGCAATTGTATCCTGGTTTTGCAACTGATGCAAGAAAACCGCAGTTGTCCTTTGTATACGTCCCTGGCTCCAACGCTGTCCCTCTTGACCCCGTTCCTGTGACACCACTCAATGGTTCATGGTCGATGGGGACGGGTGTGGACCAGACGCCAGTGAAACGTCCAACAATGAGTTGGTCGTTCGGAACAACATCAAGCGTTGGAGGTTGGGCAGTCCAGCTGGATAAATCAACGACTTTTGATACAGCGTCACTCCTAACGAAAACCTCGTGGAACGATGCTGGCTTTGACTCCTCTGCTCTCACCTATACACCCGCAGAGGACCTCGATGACGGCTCGACATGGTACTGGCGTGTGCGAGCCATATCGGCTACGAACCAAATTGGAAACTGGTCGAACATCTTCTCGTTTTCCATTCCGGATTTGACAACTTGGCAAACCTGTACCGACGGCTCTTGTGCATCGGTTGAACTGCACCATAGAGCTGCAATGCCAGCGTTGAACCTTCCGAACTTCGTCGACACATATGTGCTTCAATCGGGCTCTGGTTCGGCAAGCACCTACGGTTCTTCGACCCAACTGAAAGTAGGGGCGACCTCGAACAATGTCCAAGCCGTTTCATTGATTCGTATCCCGTTGAACGACCTCCCCCAACCATCGAATGCTCGAGTGACTGGTGCGGAATTGAATCTGTACTCTGAGTTTTCTTCCGCAACAGGTGAACCTCTTGCTGTTCGGCCGGTATACCAAACGTGGAATACATCTGCCAACGGTCTAACCTACGATGGAGTCAACAACTGGTCGCAAGCCGGTGCAAGAGGCATTGGTACTGATATTGGCCCCTATGTCGACTTGCAAGATTCAGTTGCGTCAGGTTGGATGACTTGGGATGTCAGTGAAGCAGTTCAAGCCACATTGGCTGCAGGCTCCTCAACGCTCTCGCTGGCAGTATATGCATCAAATGACATCACATCGTACACGAACGGTCCGAACGTGGTGACCTTCACTTCGACGGATGGAGCCACATCTCAGCATCCCTGGCTCAATCTAACTTGGTCGAACGGTACAGGCGTGGCTCCATCAACATCAGGCGTGAATGCAGGACCTGCCAACAATTCAGTATCTTGGGATACAACTTCACATGCTTTGCTCGCTGATGAAACACCGACATTCTCTTGGAACTACGCTTCCCCGACACCTGCGGATGCATGGCGCGTGCACCTTTTCGCAGACTCAACGGATGATATGGCTGGAAGATCTACGTTTGACTCAAGGGATGTTCCTTCATTGTTCGATGTAACGAACCTCACCTTCTCCCCGACCTCTCCGGTTGATTATTCACAAACCATACGCTGGACTGTACAACCGATTTATCTCGGGATGATTGGACCACAAAGTGCTTCGACAGTGTTCCACATGCCTGATGCTGAATCAGGCGAAGTGAATGCCACACATGCATGGGTCTCTCTGCAAGAAGGTACCATTGTTGAAGGCGAAAACTTCCCGATGATTACGTCCGATACAACGCTTGATGGTGGTAATATCTTCGCCAATAACGGCGCTTCAGCAGGGTTGGTTGTGGGACGCAGCCCATCGAACAGTCTTCTTCGTTCAAGCACGCTTCTGGAAATGGATTTCTCGACGCTTCCTTTGCCATCAATTTACCAAGTGACCAATGCTAGTTTGACACTCACCTCGTTCTCTGGTAGCGGTGAAGTCTTCGTAACGGTCTCGGAAATGGTGACGCAGTGGGATGAATCGTCCAGTTGGGCCTACCCCGGTAACAACACAACATCATGGCAAGGACAGGGTGCGTATCGCTCTGCAGATTCGATGATTCCAGAAACTCAAGGGTTTTGGATGAATGAGACTGGAACATTTGAAATCAATGTTACTTCAATGCTACAGCACGCAGTAGAACGCGGCCAAGAACATCTCAACATTCTCCTTCAGGCTGAAGATGCATTTGGGGCTGTTGCCGGCACATATTACATGGCGAGCAGTGAATATTCCGACCTCGATGACCGGCCGAAACTCACCATCAGTTACGAACTCACGACGCCATGGAGTCCAACCAGTCCATCGAACCTCGAACCTCTCGATGGTTCAACACTGTGGAACATGTCGTCTCCAATTCCAGTGGGTGCAGATTTGGTTGAAAACAATTGGACTTCAAGCGATGCGAACCATACCCAGTGGGTACTCTGTGGTGCTTTCGATGCACGAATGGTCGACGGTGTTGAATGTTTCAATTCCAGCTCAACAATTTTTGATACCGACTTGAACATAACATGGGACGAACAAAACCTAACGATGTTCGTGAGTGGACTTGAACAGGCTGACGAATGGAAGTATTGGCGTGTCCGTGGCGACCAAGATGGTCGCATCGGTCACTGGTCGAATGTTCACAAGTTCCGCATACCTGACAGTCAAGGTACAAGTGACGGTGCAGGAAATTACTCTGTAACACTGACGCGTGGCTCAGTCTTCAGTTCAACCGGACTTGTTCCAGCCGTACCTGACGCTGAAATCTCTTCTTCAGCAACGGCAAACCTAGGATTGTCAACGCAATTGAACTTAGGTACTTCGAGCTCCGGCACTGGTGAAAGCCAAATCCTCTTGGAATTTGACCTCAGTTCACTACCGTGGCCTTCTGCAATCACGCCAACTTCAATGCTCTTGAGTTTGTACAGAACAAGCGTCACGGGTACCTCTTCGACAACTGTATCAGCCCACGCGTGTTCACCGTTCGTCGAATCATCGGTGAATTGGAACACCAATGTGCCATGCCAATTAACTGAGATTACTCGCTCTACCCTAACCTTGAGCCCAGCGACTGGATGGTCTTCGTGGGACCTTACGAGTTTGGCTCAAAGTAACATAGCAAACGGTAATCTCACTATGACGATAGTGTTGAAGACTGTAGGAACGCCGACGTCGAATCACGCCTTCTATTCCTCAGATGGCAGTAATACATTACTTCGTCCGCAACTTACCATTGAGTATGTCGACAACGTTAACGGAATTCTGCCTCCACCCCAACCCGTGCTTTCGTCGCCTCAAGACGGTTCAGTACTGTACAATGTCTCAAGTTCAGTTCTTCAGTCTGATGACTTGCCTGTGCTTGTCTGGTCGCCGGTGTCAGGGGCTACAGGATATATCGTAACCATCGCCAACGAAACTGGAGTGTACAAATTCGCTTCGTGGGAATCCTCTGCAATTACTGGCACCACATTCCGGTTTGCGAACTCTCTCGAGAGTGGCGAAGTGTTCACCTGGTGGGTACAAGGCGTCAATCAATCGATTCCGGGTCCATCATCGTCTCGGTGGAGCTTTGCCATTGGTGCACCGAATCACGTCGATAACGGAGACTTGACCTTCACCTACACGTTCCAAACTGGAAATGAAGTCGCTCAATTCGGCCACACCAATATTCGAGAGACGCACTTGAGCGAAGCAGCACCATCTGAAAACTTTGGAAGCGATGATATCGCAGAAGTAGGCACAGGTTTTGGTGCAAGCGCTGGACTTCAGTCGCACTTAACCTTCGCACTTGACAACGGACAGGTTCCGCTGGCTTTGTATGCAAACATCCATTCAGCGAGTGCTGGATTTTATGTTGATTCATGGGACTCCACGGGCGGGGCCTCAGCAATGACGTTCAGTGTTCACCGAATAATCAACCCACTTTGGGCTCAATCCTCTTCGACTTGGAATGCCTCATCCAGTTCCTCAACAGCTGCATGGGGTGCACCCGGTATGCAGGCAGGTGTCGATTACGATGCAACACCCGTGTCGACGTTCACTGAATCAAACTTAGCAGCCGACCGTTGGATTTGGTTTGACATCGGCGTGAACGGTATGCTCATTGGCAACGACAATGCTTGGATTATCATCGGAATTCCAGACCAAGGAACACTCAAGGCGAATGTCTACTCAAGTGAACACTCGGACGACGACAAACGCCCGATGATTCTCCTCAATCATACCAATGTTACAAGCATCACTGTTTCGCCCACCTCACCGACGACTGATGCGGACACTCCTGTTTCGTTTTCATCGGTGAGTTATGACCACTTGAGCATGGTAACGGGCGCTCCAATTGTTTGGAGTGCAACCAACGGTTCAATTTCACAAGCCGGCGTCTTTACGCCGTACTCGACAGGTCAGCACACCATTTCTGCTTGCTTTGGAATAATCTGTAGCAGTGAAATCGTTACGGTTACACCTGGCGCCCCAGTCGAGTTGGTTGTCTCTCCATCCACTGCAGTTCTTTCTGCTGACGATACGCTGCAAATCACCGCTCATGTTGTCGATCAGTACGGCAACATCGTTCCCGGTCAGAGTATTTCATACTCGCCGAGTAACGGTAGCATGGATTCCTCCGTCGTGGGGCTTTTCTTACCGTATGCGAGCGGTGCACAAGAAATTGATGTCATGTGGACGGGCGCTATCACTGCCCCTCAGACTGAAACTGTCTTCGTAACCGTCGAAACGGGAATGCCTTCCTACTTTACCCTCAACGGGTGTCAGGGAACCGTTCCCGCAGGAATAGTATGTAGCATCACACATACACTGTACGACCAATTTGGAAATGAAATCCTCGACACATCCGAGGCGGGTGACTTCACTTGGACCACAACCAATGGAAACTACAGCGAATCAACCAGCGAGTATTTCCCGGACCATGTCGGAGATTGGTATCTCAACCTCTCCTCCACCTCTGGTGCTTCGGGTTCGCTGTTAATCGTTGTAGACCACGGTCAGATGGCAAGTCTTGAACTGGCAGCCTCGTCAACTTCGATAACGGCTGATGAACAAGTTTGGATAAACACGACCCGTATTGACGTGCGGGGTAATAGGTTGCCAGTACTGCTTGAAATCGACCAGTGGGTCACGCCTCAAGACAGTCAATTGATGCCGGGAGCTCCCGCAATATGGTCGCCAACTTCACGCGGCGCAAAAATTATCCAAGCGACGTACGAGACCATCACTTCGGAACTCACCGTTACTGTTCGTGAAGGTGCCATTGTTTCGTTAATCCTCGTTGTTGATAACAACGATTCAACATGGGAACATTTCGACATAACTGCAGATGACACCCTCGATGTGAAGGTGAAGGCGTTTGACCAGAAAGACAACCGCTGGATTATCTCTGCAGATTGGACGCTGGTTCATCCGTTGGGTGCGCAGCAAGCCCTTGAGCAACTCGAAGGCGACGAGACAACATTTGTTCCTTATCTTGCATCAACCGTTCCATACACGATTACTGCAGTCTATGATGATGGTAGTATTGAGCATGAGGTCAGCATCAATGTCACGGTATCCCACGGTGATTTAGACTATGTTTCAATAACTGCAACAGGAGCAGACAGTCTCGCAAATACGGTATTTGACATTACCTCGGACGAATACATCGATTTTACCTCGGAATTAACTGATTTAGATGGGAACCCCATTGATTCGTCGATTCTGAGTTGGTATCTGACCAACCTTGACTCATCCAATGTCACGACCATTACCGATGAATTACTCGCCAACACCATGCGTTGGGAAGCCACGCTGGTAGGGAATTGGTCAATTTCGGCCTCGGCAGTGAGTGATTCGGGTTACCTCATCGAAGATTTGGTTACAGTCTCAGTCGTTCATGGGGACGCTGTCACGGTTGAAGCGGAACTCGATACAACTACGCAAACTGCTGGGCAGGAAATCACGCTCATTGTTACGGGTACAGACCTTGACGGAAACACTTTCCCACAGGTTGTCGAATGGTTGGAAAACGAAGTAACAGTTGAAAACATCTCTGCCGGTGAAACGGATGGCACGTACATCTACCTTGCAACCACCGCCGGTGAACATTCACTTACGTACACGACTGGTTCCGCTGAAGCAACGGTTGATGTGACCGTTGAAGCACAACGCATTGTCGATTCACTTGAAATCGACATCTCTTCGGAAACGGTTGATCAGTTGTCAAACTTCACGATTACAGTGAAGGCTTTCGATGTATACATGAACCAAATTGATGTTCCACCAAGCGCCGATGTGGATGCGACAGGACGAGCAGAAGTACTGCAGCAAGGAGCAGGTGTATGGAACGTCATTACACTTGATGATGGTGCACAGACCGTCACCATCTCGGCAGGTAAAGTCACTGAAGAACGAACAATCAACGTCGAAGGTAACATCGCTGGATTCTTCAAGGCTGGAGGGCCGTTGTATTATGTCGGTGCTGTTCTTATCGGAATTGTTAGCATCGTGATTGTCGGTTTACTCGTATCGATCTTGCGCAGCGGCGACGATGACTACGATGATGATGACGATGATGATTACGACGATGACGACGATGACGCACCTCAACCTTCCTCCACCCAGCGTAGTGCCCCATCAACTGCGGGCCCGACAGGACCTGCGCCGGTCGACAAAGAAGTTCCAAAGATTACCAATGAAGACACATCTTGGCAGCAAGACCATCGCGTCGATGATGACGGTACAGAGTGGGCTGAAGATGAAAACGGCACATGGTGGTATCGCCAGCAAGGCGAAGGCGACTGGAGTGAATGGACGGAGTAAGCAAATCTTTGATACAGGTTGAAGAACAAGGTGAAGCCATGAACAGCATATACGACCGTAATCGGATACTCATCTCGATTGTATGCGTAGCGCTCTTCGCTCTTCAAGGCGTATCGATGTCTCCGGCTCCCGAACCACTGGTTGATGATGAACCAACATTGTTCAATGAAGGTGCTCAGCCCGTACGAGTGGTCGTATCTGCAGACTCAGAAATATTGAGTGCTGACGAAGTACTCTTGATGAGTGCTCAACTGTACGATAATCTCAACAACCCAGTTTCAGGTGAAATCTCTTGGAGTTGCTCGAACGGAACGATAACCGACGACGGCATGTTTTACCCATGGTCTTCAGGCGGCGTCCAAATCGAGGCATCTCACAACGGCTTGGTGGGTTCAATGAACCTCACCGTGACCTCAGGCGTCGGACAAACATTACACATCACCAGTCTGTCTGCTCATGCCCTTCTGCCCGTAACTCTGACAGCGAATCTCTTGGATGCCCGTGGAAACTCACAGCCAGCAACCAATGTCGTTTGGACCATTGATGGTACATACATCGGGACGGGTTCGACATCATGGACGCCACAAGACACGGGGGAATATCCCATTCGTGCCCGTCTCTATCAGATGGAACATGATGCAACGCTCGTTGTTTCAGCAGGCGCCCCGCACGAGTTCGTTTTCGATGAAGGCATGCAAGTCCGTAGTGGCTCAGCTTTGCAGATGCAACCCCGACTCTTAGATATCAACGGTTTTGAAATGAACATCACAACTGCGGGAAACCGAGTATGGGAAGTTGAAAACGGTTCCATCATTCCATCCGGTTGGTTTACTGCAACCCAACCTGGACTGTGGACAGTGAATGTATCTGCAGGCAACATTACCGGTTCTGGAACCATTCGTGTCGTGCCAGCTGATGCGACCCTCTCCCAAGTGACAGTTTTGTCTGAAGACGACGTGTTCACTGCAGGCACGCCCTATGAGCTCGCTGCTATGCGTACCGATTCACTCGGGTATTCGGGTATATTCACCCCGGCTCTTGGAAATTTCTCTGTCTCGAGCGGCGGGCTATCGGCGTCAGACGGTAGCGTATATTGGACACCGGGTCCAATTGGGACTCACGAACTTCGTGTCGATGACGATGGTGTCGTCTCCACGCTTACGGTGACTGTGGTTCATGGCCCAGCAATCGAGGCTTCGCTGGAGTTGTCGTCATCGAAATTTGCTGCTGGAATGCAACATTCACTCACCTTCATGGCCTACGACGTCGTTGGAAACCACTGGGTCGTCAACGGATCCATGACAGTCAAGAGCGGTAATTCAACTCAGTTTACCCCGGGTGATGGATATGCTACTATCACGCCAGAGGAAGTAAGCGTTTGGCGTGTGGAGGGTAATTGGTATGATGTTTCGACCGACACTCGATATGAACCGGTCTTCCAAATGAGTTCGTCACCAGGTCGTCTTGCATTTATCCACCTCGATGGAGATGGTGTAATACTCCCGTCAGATACACCTCTCAATCTTAATCCAGTATTTTTTGATGCATATTCCAACCAACTCGAACAAATTGGGTTGAATTGGACAGTTGACGGTGAAGATTCGACGGTTGACATTTTACTCTCGGATTTGCACTGGATTCCTACCACGGTAGGGGGGCATGAAATCCGTGCCAATGCTGACGGCGTTTTTGCCACAATACGACTCACAGTTGTTACTGGCGATGCTCGAAATCTTGCTACGAATTTTGATGATGGTCTTACCGTTCGAGCCGGCATTCCTTCTGAACTCTTCATCCAGACGATAGATGCACACGGGAATTTGGCGCCTTCAACAGCGGTGTTCACATCTCTTGACGCAGACATAGGTACGCTCGTTGCCTCCTCTTCCGGCAACGGTTACTGGGACTTCAACGGAAAAACTCAGGGCTCATACACGCTCGAACTGATTCAAGACAACGCAACACACAGCATTCCACTCTCCATTGAGCCAGGGATTCCTGTTCGGATTATATCTTCCGTTCAAGTTGAGGATATATCTCAGGGTGATACGGTACTATTGAAAGTTCAGTCTGTCGACATCTACGATAATTACGTGATGGTTGACCCAGAAAATACGACAGTAAGTTGTACATCAGGCTCTGCGAAGTACGTCACTTCGGACACATGGGAACTCGATATCTCATCGTCAGGAAATGACCGTTCGTGCAATGTGCTGTGGAACGGTCTACTTTCACAGAACTTTTTCGATGTTGAATCGGTTTTGCTGGGTGGTGCAGTTGGTTCAACCAATACGGCGATGGGGCTTGGGATTTTCTTGCTGAGTCTGGTTCTGGTCACACTTGTTGTGCTGGTTCGAAAGGCGAACGCCGAAGAACTCGATGAAATTGAAAACTCATTGTTCGATGAGGAT
>JAKMGM010000126.1 GCA_022424925.1 Candidatus Poseidoniaceae archaeon
GAAGTCTATTGAATTATAGATTGAAGCATTGTGCACCAAGGCATGCAGACCACCGTTCGATGTTACAACATGGTGCGCAAGCAGAGTTTGGATAAAGTCATTTAATTCTGCATCAATGTTAAAATCCGCCTGAACAATTTCTGCAGCAGCAGGTGAGCCGTTGTTCGCGCTGTACGCTTCAAGAAAGGCTTCAGCCTCACTGGTGGAGGAACGTACATGCATGAACACAAACCAACCTTCGTCAAGGAGTTTTGATGCAGTGGCAGCACCGATTCTTTTTCCGCTCCCAGTAATCAAAGCGACCCGTTGTCCCATGATGTTGCCAAGACCCCTCCCCTCATCAATGCTGTTCATCAAAATCCCTCGAAACGGAGATGTACATGCACAAATCCACTGAACAGATACGTGCCATTCAAAGTACACCTTTTTGATAGGCAATGCCTCGGGTAAATTGAGGGGGAACATGCATGTCCGGTAAACAGCTACCTATGGCGGACAAAACGCCACCTGCACTCCGACCGAAACCGAAACGAGAGCGATTGCCAACATGGTTCAAAACCACGCTACCATCCGGAGAAGAACAAGCACTGTTCAATAAGACAAAGGCGGCAGTTAAAGACAATGCATTGCATACCGTTTGCCAAGAGGCTCGATGCCCAAATATCCACGATTGCTGGGCAAGTGGAGATGCTACGTTCATGATTGCTGGCCAAGAATGCACGAGAGGATGCAGATTTTGTGCAGTTGGCACCATTAAAACCCCACCCCCGCTTGACCTCGACGAGCCAAAAAACCTGTCTGATGCAGTCGCTTCAATGAATCTCCGCCACGTGGTCATCACCGTTGTCAACAGAGATGACCTCTCGGACAGTGGTGCAAACCATTACAAAAACTGCATTGACGCTGTTCATGAACGACAACCGGAGATAACGCTCGAACTGTTGTGCTCGGATTTGGCTGGCGACCATGACGCTCTTGCTCTTTTGCTCGACCAGAGCCCGCTTTCGGTCTTTGCTCACAATGTCGAATGCGTACCACGATTGGATAAGGTCGTGCGAGACCATCGTGCCTCTTTTTCACAATCACTGGAAATCCTTCGCCAAGCGAAAATCCTTCGCCCAGACATCATTACCAAGTCATCGTTAATGGTCGGCGTTGGAGAAACTGATGAAGAAATCACGGAGGCATTGCAACTCCTGCGAGATGCAGATGTTGACCTTATCACCATTGGACAGTACCTTGCACCCTCTTCGAAACATTTGGATGTCGACCGGTTCCCCGAACCGGAAATGTATGATGTATGGGCCAAGCAAGCCATAGAGATGGGTTTTGCGGGAATTGCGAGCGGCCCGTTGGTTCGATCTTCGTTCAAAGCCGGACTGTTGCTGCGAAAAACGCTCGATGCCGAGAATCAAGAAACAATGCCGGGAGCATATGTCTATGTTGGTAAGCGCCAAAACGATTCACCGACACCACTTAAGAGAGAGATGGAGTGAGCGAAACCATGACCGAGAGAGTGACTGCCACAACCAAGCCGTACACAATCGGTCGTCCACCGTTTCGGCCGGGAGAGGACGCTGATTTCGGAGGCAAATTCACCGAACAACCCGGTGACCTCAATCGGCCTGACCCACTCACGTGCAGCGCGCAGGATACCGTCCCACATTCAACAGGCTTGGTTCGAGTGCTCGATGACAACGGAACTGCGAGTGGAGAATGGAACCCAATGCTCGACGCCGAGACGCTCATTCAGGGTCTTGAATACATGATGCGGTTACGGATTTTCGACGACCGCATGATAAAGATGCAGCGTACTGGAAAACTCTCATTCTACATGCGGTCGTTTGGAGAAGAAGCAATCGCAATTGCTCAGACAATGGCGCTTGAAACCCAAGATTGGATTTTTCCATCCTACCGCCAACCTGGCGCTCAATTCGTTCGTGGCAGAGATATGGTCAGCATGATTTGCCACTGCATTGGGAACACTGAAGACAACGTTAAAGGTCGCCAAATGCCAGTTCATTACACTTGGAAACCGGGTCGATTCATCTCCATCTCTTCTCCAGTGGGCACGCAATTCTCTCAAGCTGTCGGCGTAGCAATGGCCAGCGCATACAAAGGTGACGATGAAGTGTGCATTTCGTGGCTTGGTGACGGAACCTCCGCTCAGGGTGACTACCACTACGCACTCAATTTCGCTTCGACGTTCAAACCGCCAGTGATTCTCAACGTCGTGAACAACCAGTGGGCAATCTCAACCCACGCTAACCTCGCAACGGGCGGCCGTACGTTCGCAGAACGAGGTCTTGCCTACGATATTCCATCAATACGTGTTGACGGCAACGATTTTTTGGCGCTCTACAGTGTTACCAAATGGGCTCGTCAGCGTGCCGGAGCCGGACTGGGTGCAACCCATATCGAAGTCTATACCTATCGAGCCGGTGCGCATTCATCCTCGGATGACCCGTCTGCATACAGGCCAAATGAAGAATTCAAGCATTGGCCTGGTGGAGACCCAATTCTCCGGCTCAAAGAGCATCTCATCGCTACCAAACTTTGGGATGAAAAGCGGCATGAAGCGCTTGCAAAGAAAATCGATGACGAAGTGATGGCATCGTACAAGGCTGCATGCGAATTTGGCGATTTGGCAAGTGGACCATACCCCCCAGCATCAACCATTTTTACCGAAGTCTACGAAACCGTGCCATGGCACGTCCAAGAACAGCGAGAGGAACTTGGTAAGTGAGGTGATTGTATGGTTGAAATGAACATGATTAAATCCTTGAACTCCGCACTTGAGGTTCAACTCTCGAAAGACAAAAATGTCGTCATCTTCGGCGAAGATGTAGGGTTTTTCGGAGGTGTTTTCCGGGTGACTGATGGGCTGCAGAAGAAATTTGGCGAACATCGGGTCTTTGACTCACCCCTCGCAGAAGGCGGAATTGCAGCTATTGCAATGGGCATGGGTCTCAACGGACTTCGGCCTGTCGCTGAAATCCAATTTGCCGACTACATTTTCCCTGCGTACGACCAAATAGTGAACGAAATTGCCAAAGTTCGACACCGTTCCGGTGGGGAGTTTACTGCACCGCTCACGTTCCGAACACCTGCAGGTGGAGGAATCAAGGGCGGTCACCATCATTCCCAATCACCTGAGGCTCAATTCACTCACACGCCTGGATTGAAAGTCGTGTATTGCTCAACTCCTTACAACGCCAAAGGCCTGCTTGCATCTGCAATCGAATGCAACGACCCCGTTATCTTCTTTGAACCAAAACGCTGCTATCGTGGGCCGTTTTACGGCGACCCTCACAACGTGCCAACATGGAGTGGACACCCAGACAGCGATGTCCCAGAAGAGCACTACACTGTGCCACTGGAAGAAGCAAGAATTGTCCGAGAAGGCAGTGCTTGCACCGTTATTGCATGGGGGACAATGGTTCACGTGAGTGAACAAGCCATCAAAGATTCAGGAATCGATTGTGAATTGATTGACCTCCAGACACTGGTTCCATGGGATCGAGATACTGTGGTGAACTCAATTAAGAAAACTGGACGATGCGTAATCGTTCACGAAGCGCCAAAGACAAGCGGCTTTGGTGCAGAAATGAGCGCATCAATCCAGGAGCGTTGTTTCTATCATTTGGAAGCACCAATAACTCGAGTGACCGGTTGGGATACACCCTTCCCACACACGACAGAATGGGATTATCTCCCAAGTCCAGCGAGAATCGCTGAAGCAATAAAGAAAACACAGGAGGAATAAATATGGGAACATTTGCATTTAAAATGCCAGATATTGGAGAAGGCGTCGTCGAAGGAGAAGTCGTAGAATGGATGGTCGCTGTAGGCGATGTTGTCAAGGAAGACGACCCGATTCTATCGGTCATGACCGACAAAGCAACCGTTGAAATTCCGTCACCTGTGGATGGTAAAGTCACCAAGGTAATCGGCGAAGCCGGAGATATTCTACCTGTAGGTGTTGTTTGCATCGAGTTTGAAGTCGATGGAGATGGAAATGCGAGTTCCTCTGATTCCTCCACACCCGAAGCGACACCGGAACCTGCTGCAAAAGCAGAGCCTGCCCCGGTCGCGAAAGCAGAACCAGAACCTGCACCTGCTCCAGTTGCCAAAGCCGAACCCGTACCAGCAGCGACCGTTGCTCGTGCACCCGGTACGAAAGCCCTGGCAAGCCCTGCGGTTCGCCAGCGCGCACGGCAAGCAAATGTCGATCTCAGTTTCGTTGCAGGTTCGGGCCCAGCAGGCCGAATCAGCCATGCAGACCTCGACGCACACATTGCAGGCGGTGCCAACGGCGCAAGCCGTGCTCGGCCTATGGGCGCATCAATGCGCACAGAAAAGAACGGCACTGAGGATATCAAGGTCATCGGACTTCGAAGAAAAATTGCTGAAGGCATGATTTCGTCCTACACCACCATCCCGCACTTTTCGTACTTCGAAGAAGTCGATGTAACTGCACTGGAAGAACTTCGACAGCACCTCAACGCCACTCGGCCTGAGGGCGCTCCAAAGCTCACCTATCTGCCGTTCATCATGCAAGCACTCGTCAAAGCACTCGATGAGCGCCCTGAATGCAACGCATTGTACGATGATGACGCCAATGTTGTCACTCGACATGAAGCGATTCACCTCGGGATTGCAACGCAAACTGACCGCGGATTGTTTGTCCCAGTTGTCAAGCACGTTGAGGCAATGGACATTTGGCAAGCAGCAACTGAAATGACCCGCGTCACGAGCGCTACCCGAGATGGAAAAGCAACCGCTGAGGACCTTTCCGGCTCGACATTCACGATCACAAGCTTGGGCCGACTGGGTGGATTGGGCGCAACACCAATCATCAACAAGCCAGAGGTTGGTATTCTTGGCGTTCACAACGCCAAAGACCGTGCTGTAGTTAAGGATGGCAACATTGTCATTCGCAGAATCATGAATCTCTCATCGTCATGGGACCACCGAGTTGTCGACGGACACGACGGAGCAAGCCTTGTTCAACTGGTTAAATCATACCTTGAACATCCTGCTACAATTTTCATGTGAGGTGCTTCAGTATGCAAACGAAAAAATGCCAAGTACTCGTTAT
>JAKMGM010000148.1 GCA_022424925.1 Candidatus Poseidoniaceae archaeon
CCCCTTGTGTGCTGAGATTGCTTTCATACCAATCTGCCCAGGAGATTATTTCTTCATCCGACCAGTCGTTCAAAGGGCCGCTGTTTCCAATTCGAGGCGTCTCTTCGGTTAACGGAAGCATGGTGGCGTTATGGGCGCACTTGACTCCTGGCAAACCGAGAACCATGGCTTTCTCAACGATGCCAATTCCAATTGAGAGGCTCCGTGTATCTGTTCCCGACCAGTACGCACTGAATCCGGGGTGTGTGTGAACCCAGAGTTTGAACGGTGCAATGCATCCAACAGGAGGCGAAAGTTGGACGAATCCCGAGGTACCCCAGTCGATTGATATGACGTTCTCTGCATCGATAAGCACCGACGTCTCGAGGCCTGCAAGAACGGAAATGGCATAGACGACATCCCAACGACCGTTTTCTGCTGCGCGATGCTGAACATCAAGCAATACTTCGTCGTCAACTTGTCGTTGTTGAGCCATTTTAGTCACATGCGACCACATATCTTCATCGACATTGAGTTGTTCAAGGCCTGGAATGAAGATCATGCCTTCACCTCCATTGAAGGACTGCTGACCTTCGGGAATTCGAAACTCCCGTAGGTAAGGCTTCCAATCGATTGCAACGGTGCACGTCTTTCTCTCAAGTGCTGCAAAATCCACTGGGCACCGAACGTTCCAGCGATGGAGAAACCAAATTCGAGATTTCCTGCATCGAGCGCTCCCTCTACTTGGCAACTCATCGGTTCGTGGTCGGGTGTCATTTGAGCCACTAAGTTTGGGTCGGAATCTGAAGTGAATACCATCCAGCCATCACCGGAGCACCGCAAATCAATCCAAGGCACATCAAGTGAATGTACCAGTCGCCTCGGCTCAGGCCTGTCGACACAAATCACAACCAAATCATACCCCTCTAATTGTTCGAACGTCCTCAAATTCTCTGCGACAGAATTCACGCTTAATCCACGAACTTCCGACCATTTTCCTGCTAGAGCCTCCACTTTGAATGCACCGATATCAGTTGAGCTGAAGTTCTGATGTCCGAGGTTAGAGGCTTCAACAGAGTCGCCATCCATCAAAGTGATTGCAGCACCAAGTTGTATTCGTTCAAGCGCCGGAACCAACAAGTCAACAACGGTAGTTCCGATGCCTCCGGCACCAATAATGAGCAGCGATTTTTGCGGCACGTCTTCTTCCATGTAGAATGAAGGATTCGACAATATATAACCGCAGTTTTACCCATGGAGCATTTGTAGCATGTCGTGAATACAGACAACCAGCGTTTGGGGCTCTTCAAATCGTCTTGAGCAGGTCTTGCTAAACATCACCCAGTGGGGCCATAGAGCCTCGAACGATCAATAGGCGTAGAGGCTTTGAATCCTCACAGCCTTCCGTTACCATGATTTCTGTACCTTCGACTCCATTTCAAGAACCCACACTTCTCATCCATCTCTGATTTCATACACATTCTTACGCGACGATTGAAAAAGGGAGGCATCAACGGTAACACATGAGCGGCAAGGTAGCAATGATTACAGGTGTAACAGGCCAAGATGGTTCATATCTTGCCGAATTGCTTCTTGAGAAAGGATATTCTGTGTACGGTTTGGTTCGACGAGTATCGCAGCCAACCTCTGGTCGCAGCCTCATTAACCACTTGATGGAAAATGATAATTTCCACCTTCTTAACGGGGACTTGGCAGACCAGAATTCCATCGACAATGCCGTTTCAAGTGCTCAACCTGATGAGTTTTACAACCTCGGTGCTATGTCGTTTGTGCCTGAGTCGTGGCGCTCTCCAATGATGACTGCAGATATTACCGGACTTGGGGCGCTTCGTTGCCTTGAAGCAATTCGCAAGCATGCTCCAGGCTGTCGTTTCTATCAAGCAGGTTCATCCGAGCAATACGGCAAAGTTCGAGATGTTCCTCAAACTGAGGCGACGCCTTTCCACCCTCGTTCACCCTACGGTTGTGCTAAAGTTTTCGCGTTCGAAATCACTCGTAATTACCGAGAATCCTACGATATGTTTGCGTGTACTGGCATTCTTTTCAACCATGAAAGCCCTCGTCGCGGACTTGAATTTGTTACACGAAAAGTAACGATGACTGCGGCCCGAATTTCTCA
>JAKMGM010000149.1 GCA_022424925.1 Candidatus Poseidoniaceae archaeon
GTGTTGGTACGGTGAGCCATATCACTCTGGCATTGTTTTGCCCCTTAAGTGCTGTGCTGTCGCAGAAGAATGCTTTTTAGGCGTAAAAGTAGAATTCTATAATGATATTCTCGCATAAAAGTACAGCCATTGGAGGGCATGGAAGAGGAGGGGAGTTTGTTGTGCCTCCTCTTACAGATGCTTCTGAAAATGTTTATTCTTTTTCCAAGTGATTATAAAATATTTTCTCAACATTACCCTGAGCGGGGATCCTCATTCCATCAGTCGTACAGTACAGTCGTATCGAAACTATGGTGCTTACACTTATTCTGTAGTTCGCACTGCGAACACCATGGATGGCAGCCTGATTGTGTTCAGCATTGCCGCCACTTTCTTTGCTGCAGCACTCACCGTCCCCGCTGGTTTTGGTTTAGCAACCATGATTACACCGGTTGTGTTTCTATGGCTTGACCCTCATGAGGCAGTGGCTGTCGTTGCTATTGTCCACGGTTCACACAATGCGTGGAAACTCAAGGTGCTCAGGAAAAGCGTCGATTTTACAGCCGTACGGCGCTTTGGTTGGGCGATGGTGGTTGGCGCACTCATTGGTGCTTCACTCAATACGGTGATAGAATCAGAGCCGTTGCTGCTGATTGTTGGCTTGGCGCTCATCGTCCTGCCATTGCTTTCAATTACCGAGCGTTGGACGAACTTTCGTCTTCCAGAAGCAGAAGATCGTATCGGCGGTTTTGGCTCGGGGTTTTTCGGTGGTCTCACCGGTCATCAAGGGGCGTTGCGTGCCATGTTTTTGCAGAAACGCCTTCCTGATAAGGCGGAATATGCTGCTACTGCTGCCGCGCTGGCCCTTGTCGTTGACCTCACCCGTATCCCGGTGTACGTAGCCTTGGAAGGTTGGCAGATTCTCGATGCTGGGTGGCTGATTCTTGGCCTCGTTTTGGCAGCCATTTTTGGTGTCCAACTCGGCAAGCGGTGGCTGAAAAAATGGAAATCCGACACAATTCGTAACGGCATCTTGGTCGCCATTATCACCAGCGGGGTACTCTACATTCGAGAGGCGATCACCGCTCTTGAATGGCTCTAGCAAGGTCGGTGAATTCATCGCAAACTGCGTAATCCTCCTCAACGGCTATTTGTAAAGAGCCACGGGCATCGAACGGGCGTATCAGTGGTATCAGAAAAATACGGGACGAATAAACCGCTGGATTTGTCAGATTGGGGCCGCCCTATCGCACAGGTTTTCGCACGTTTTCTCAAAGAAAAGCCCGTATCTGTCATCCTAGTTACCAACATTCACTTCGCTCTAACCTTGTTCTGTGCATGGTTGATTGTTCAGGAACATTTGGTCGTCGCGTTTTCACTTCTAGTGGTCAAGGGGGTCATCGATGCGGTTGACGGGGAGCTGGCTCGAATGCGAGAGCGTCCTTCGCACGTTGGACGTTTTTGGGACACGGTTGCTGATACAATCGGACTTGTAGCCCTCATGTTTGCTTTAGCCAACACTTTGGAATGGACACTGCTTCTCACTGTGGGCATGATTTTTGCCATTTTGTTTCAATATTCTCTGTTCAATCATTTTTCTCTTCGCTTGCGCGCCTCAGGCGCGGGTGATACGACCAGTCGAATGGACGAACGCCAATGTCCAGAGGCTCACCCTTGGGAGAAACAACGGAATGTCAAAATGTTCCACATGATTTACTTGGTGTGCTTCTACTGGCAAGACCGAATTGTTTCGGCATTAACCGGAAAGGGTTCCAAACACCTCAAGATGGAGTTGACAAGTTCGTCATCATTGGGCTACGGCATGCAATCAATCCTGTTTTTGTCACTGGCGCTCTTCAGCCGTTTAGATGCGTTGCCATTGCTCGTACTTGGGGTGAATAATGCCGTCTTTGTATTCGCTATAACCTTCAGTCGTTTGGGTGCTTCCCGCTCATGAAGCGTCACAGCAAAGAAATATACTACTGCGGAAATCGTTTGACATGAGCAACCGGTTTTCTTCTCAACTGCTCGAAGAAAAGCGTGAATTTTTCATATCACTCGCAGCGCTTTCTCTGCTGGCCATCATGTATGCTGCTTTTGGCGCGTCCAGGTGGGCAGTCGAGCCAATCGAATCAGCAACACGGTTCTGTGAAAACATTTCTGACGGGCTCATCAAGGAGCCGATGAACACGTTGTCAAATCTCACCTATGTCTTCGTCGGCCTTGCAATACTGTGGAAGATGCCAACGCATCACGAAAAGGCGGCAAACCCAATGCTTGAACGCGGCATGTATCCCATTCTCTTTGCCACCGGTTCAATGTACATTGGGATTGGAAGTTTCGCAATGCACGGCACCAATACCAACTGGGGCACGAGCATGGACTGGACAGGCATGTTGTTTTTCATTTCGTTTCCCGTGTACTATAATTTGAGCCGCCAATACGGGTGGAGTGACCGTTTTTTCCTCGGGTTTTTCTTCACAGTATTTGTGTTCACGGCCGTGCTTGACACGTTCGCAGCGAACAACAACATCGTGTTGATTGACAATTTTTCAGGAACGCACAAACTTCGCCTTTCAGGCATCACGCGTGACTACATGTGGTCGCTTTACATTGGGGTTTGGATTATCCAAGAAGCACAAAATCTCACTCAGAACCGATTGGTTTGGATGGTTGGACTGCCATTGGTTGCATGCGTGACCCTTTCGGTTGGTGCACCTTTCATGCAAATTGCGATTCTCTGCGTGATGTTCGCTGTCGCAGCAATCGTCCTGCACTATCGCAGCGGTCAGCACCTCGCTCGCCAAGCAACGCCTTCACTTTGGATTGGTTTGGTCTGCTACCTTGTTGCGAACATCGTTTGGCGTTATGGAAGGGATGGCGAGGCGGCCTGCAATCCAGACACATTGTTCCAATTCCATGCCATGTGGCACATCCTAACCGGACTTTCCGTGTATTTCTTCTACCTCTATTTCACCACTGAATCGGTTTTGAAAGAAGTGGATGATGAACAGTGATTCATCGATACATGAATTAAAAGAACACTGGATTTTTTGAATCATGTGGCAGTCTCCGTCGTATGGTTCAAGAGAGACCTCAGGG
>JAKMGM010000156.1 GCA_022424925.1 Candidatus Poseidoniaceae archaeon
CTCGGAAGGTCGGTCGATACGTAGTCGTGAGGTGGATGTCTCCATGATCAGTTCTTCATCTTTGACGAATTTCTCATCGGATGCGAGTGGACCCCAAAGTTCCCATTTTGCAGATTTAACATCATCAACACCCCAAGGGAACAGAGGTTCAAATTCGATGTGGGCTCTGCGTTCAGCGTCGACCACGACTCTTGCCTTTGGTTCATACATTTGACCTTCCATGACGATGCCGCCACTGTTTTGCTCAAATGCACCCCATTGGACTTGAATGGTACTCCCCTCACAATTGTTTTGAGCAGACACGGTGAGTGTGAATACATCTCCTGCTTTCATTGATAACACAACTTCCGTTCGCTCTCCAGAGAAGTTCATTGCGGAGTTCGACGTGTCGGTGTTGACAACTTGGGTCACGACCGAATCATACACCGGGATGCCTCCAGCATCGACCGAATAAACCAATGTGAAACTGTTGTCGCCAAAAGGCGTACGCTCACAATATTGTGGGCCACCAAGACCATCGATATACGCCGACATGAAGACAGTCATGTTGACCGTGGCGTTGACTGGGTTTTGCAATGGTTGACTGCTGATTGAGAATATTTGTGCCAAGCCGCTAAACGAGTTGACGGGGTGGTTACCAACTGCGTTGTCGGTGCGAGCACGCTGCAATACTGCTTCTTCAGCATCCAAACCTTCGATGAACAGGCGCTCGACAGGTTCGATGTCCCATTCTACAAACCCAGGTTCATACAGGGGGTCATTGGCGGCTTTTACTGCGCTGGAAGCCATCACTCCAATGAGGAGTGACAACAAGGCCAACACGAGTATTCGCTGTCGCATTGACTGCACCACATGGTTTGGGTTCATGAAGGCAATGGCGCCATGATGAAGCGTGAACTCGTGTTAGAGTAAGATTTGGAATGAGAGGGTTGCCCACATCATCAACATTCCAAAAGTGATGGAAATACCGTTAACGCCGCCCTTGTTGAGATATCCTCTGTTTTCAAAAACAGCACCTAAAAGGCTGTCCATTTGACATCCAAGCCAACCTATCACGGCAACGAACACTGTTTTGATGATGCCAATTTGCATTGAGTCTCCACCGTTGTTTGCTACCATCCATGCCACAAATGTTAGTGCAGCAATCATCGATGAACCAACAAATGCAGCTTTTTGTCCGGATGGAGAAAAGCCTCCGTTGAGCCCTGGTTCGCATGGTTTCATGGTTGTAATCATTCGAACATTGTCATCCAGGCAACCAATTTCGCTCGCAAATGTGTCCGATGAAGCAACTGCAACAGCGGCACCAAACATCCATATGCCGTTGTACCAGTCTTCAGAGATGAATGCAAACACAGCAACAAGTCCCGGTAAACCACCGTTCGCAACGACGTTGCCGTAACTTCGATGTCCATCATCAGATTCCGACATGCCGCGTTGTTTTTTCTCCTCAAATCGCCATTTCGTTGCCTTGTGAGAGGCAAGTAAAAAACCGAGCAAAATGAGTAGCCATGTCCAATGCCCCATCCCTCCGACGACAAACCCCAATGCAGTTGCGGCTAAAATCCCCGGTTTGTCGAGCATTTTCGCTCGACCTGAAACCAGTACAAGTCCGATGAGCAATGCCGATGTTACAACCAAGTTCCCTTGATTGAGACCACCTGTGAGCATATCCATGGACATCCCTCTAACGCTCGGGGCATTCTTCTCATTCAAAGGTGCTTTCCCTCTAAATGAGTTTATATCACGATTCAAGGTGAATCGGTAGAGAGAGGGCTGTCGGTAAGATTCGCCTTGTGAATTGCCATAATGCAACAATAAGGAAGCACAACCACGCAATTGTAGCAAAGAAATAGATCACAATATTGACGTCGTCCAAAAGTATGGACAAGGTCCACATAGACCCGTTCCAAAACGAGTGCAGTATAATTGCAAGGCCAATTGCCAAAGCGGGTTGACGTGGAAGTGGGATGGCTTTTTCCGGATGGGCATACAGCCATCGAGGTGGATTCATTTGATTCTCTTGCGTGTCTGATTGTTTCATGATGTTCCCTTGCGAATCGACGAGCAGCCAATTATCTTGTGTTGGTGATTCAGATTCCTCTTTTTGTTGGTAGCCTTGGGTCGAAGGAGGTGCACTTCGTTGTTGGAGATAACATCCGATGGCGTATCCTGATAGGGCCGTCCATACAGCATGGCCAGGAATAGAACTTATGGCTCGGAAAATACTCGTGAATGCGAACGAGATTGCAGTTTCTTCACCGGTTAGGAATGTATTCAAGATGTACATTGAATTTTCAAGTAATGCAAAGCCAAGGCCAACTGTAAAACCAATCTGGAAACCACGCCGAGGTCCATCAATGAAACGAGCAAGAGCTACCACAGCAGCAGCCTTACAGATTTCTTCACCAATCGGGGCGGATAACATGAGAATAAGGCCAAATCCAAGACTGCTCGCATCCGATGATTCAAGGCCCACTCCGTTGAGAAGAATAGGCGAAACAAACGAGTTGATAGCGATGGCAGGTAGTGTAGACACCATTCCGGCAATCAGCATCCATTCAGCCAATCGACGCGTGGTTGGAAGTCCGAAATGGTCATTCGATGTAGACCACCAAGCGAAGACTGGTGTTGAAAAACCAAGGATGAACGCAGGTACGGCTACGAGTCCAAACAGTGCTCCAGTGAACGCATTTAATCCCATCACAAGCAACGGAAGCATGCAAATGGTGCTGAAGAATACACCAGCAAAAAACAGCCACCAAAGTTGCTTACCCGAAGGCATTTCCAATGGTGATGTATCACGTAGGAGATGGTGCTCGACAAGGACCTTCTCATACGTCTGGATGACCGTTTTTGGAGCAATCATATTGAACGTGTTTCCAAAAGCAGAGGGTTTTGCTCGTATCACGTGCGTGAGCCGAGGTCTTCGGAAGAAGGCGAAACCAGCGACGCAGGGAATCATGCAGAGTGAGCCGAAAAGGGTGATCAGCGGATCAGCGGGTCCTAAATCCCCATCAAAATCACTGTCAAGTAGTCCTCCAAAGAGAAGCGTCGTCGATATATTTGCGGTGACAAACAGGAGTACTACAAATCCCAACATCGAGCGAATTGTTTTCCATTTCGAGGATGGATAGGCCAACACCAACCCTGCAGGGGGGGCGCTCAAGGGAGCAACGGGTAAGCCCTGCATGAAACGAACAGCATGACTGTCACCTATCACACTTACGAAAAGGTC
The DNA here is from genome assembly GCA_022424925.1 of Candidatus Poseidoniaceae archaeon. Taxonomy (GTDB): domain Archaea; phylum Thermoplasmatota; class Poseidoniia; order Poseidoniales; family Poseidoniaceae; genus MGIIa-L1. The sequence continues at coordinate 3,239 of JAKMGM010000156.1, forward strand.
CCACTCAGTTCGCCCATCATTCGTCACTGAAAAAACAGCAGTCGGCTCAAGCACTCATCATTGCGGGGTTGTCGCTCCCAACGCAAGCACATCAATGCACCGGAGATGTTCGAAGAAAACACGCCTTCATAACTTCATTCTCAAACGGGAGATTATGAGCCTCATGTCGTTCCTGTTCGCACCTCGTCGCGATCACAAGGGGTGGTCGACGCCGAGTGAAGCTGCAAGATTGTATTTTGTTCTGGTCCTCGTTGCTAGCAGCGTGTGGGCATGGCCGCTTACGGAAGGAAATATTCTACTGTGGTTTGGACTCGTTGTCTTCGTAGCAACACCCGTGCTCACCGTTGGTTGGTGGCTCATCTCTTTGGTGAGTCAACGCTTTGAAGCACGTGTACTTGTTGATTCGCTGAACAGAATTGACCGCAGCAAAAAGAAGTCAATTCATTCCTTTAGGAAGCCGTAGCCCCATGAATGTGGAGGAGCGAATGTTTCCTTGATTGAACGAGGGGAAACCCAACGCAACAAATTGAGCGGAGAACCGGCCTTGTCGTTGGTACCACTGCCTCGTGCTCCGCCAAACGGTTGCTGACCAACTACGGCGCCGGTTGGCTTGTCGTTAATGTAGAAATTTCCTGCGGAATAGCGCAATGCACTCATGGCAGTTTGGACATCCTCTCTTTTTGTGGCGAATATAGAACCCGTCAGAGCGTATTCAGAGGTTTCATCACAGGTTTTGAGAATCTGTTCAAACGCTTCATCTGGATACACGTGGATAGATAAAACGGGGCCAAAAATTTCCTCAGCCATCGATTCATAGTGTGGGTCGGAGCAAACAATGGTTGTCGGTTCAACGAAGTATCCTTTGGATCCATCATAGCTACCACCGGTCACGATTTCACAGCCCGAATCGGCCTTCGCTCGGTCAATGTATCCTGCAATATTGTCGAACGATTTCTTATCGATAACAGCGGACATGAAGTTTGAGAAGTTACGTGGGTCACCAAGCGTGATTTTACCAACTTCTGCAACGTATTCATCCTTAATGTTGTTCCATACGGTTTGTGGGATGTAGGCGCGGCTTGCAGCACTGCACTTTTGACCCTGAAACTCGAAGGAACCACGTAGGAGAGCGACAATAAGCGCCGCCTCATCACAGTCCGGATGTGCGACAATGAAGTCCTTTCCACCAGTTTCTCCAACGATACGAGGGTAGGAACGGTAGTTTTCCAAATTGTTTGCAACATCTCTCCACATCTTGCGGAATACAGAGGTTGAGCCAGTGAAGTGAATACCAGCCAGCATTGGGTGAGCAAGTACCGTGTCGCCGACCATGCTTGCTTTACCTGGGATGAAGTTGATGACACCAGCAGGAAGGCCAGCATCCATCATCAATCGCATAAGTAAGTAATTGGATACATACGAGTTGCGGCTTGGTTTCCATACGCCAGTGTTCCCCATGATAGCCATACTTGATGGTAGGTTTGCAGCGATGCTTGAGAAATTAAACGGCGTAACAGAGAAGACGAAACCTTCGAGAGGTCGTATTTCACTCGAGTTCCACATACTCGAAGGCGATACTGGCGGTTGTAAATCTTCGTAAATCTCTCGTGCGTAAACAGTGTTGAACCTCCAGAAGTCGATGAGTTCACAGGCAGAATCAATTTCAGCCTGATGGCAGGTCTTTGATTGGTTAAGCATCGTACTTGCATTGATTTTAGCGCGATATTCACCTCGAAGCAATTCGCTTGCCTTCAAGAAAATTGCTGCACGTGCTTCCCAAGGCATGGTCGACCACATTTGATGCGCATCGAGTGATGCTTGAATGGCTTCATCGACATTCGCTTTTGTGGCCATGTGAACTCTAGCAATCACGTGGCTGTGGTCGTGGGGCATGACTTGCTCAACAACGTCGCCAGTGAAAACTTCTTTTCCGTTAATAATGCAGGGGATTTCTATGATTTCGCTTTCTTGTCGGGCGATTTCAGCCTTGAGTGCTGCACGCTCAGGACTACCGGGAAGGTAGCCAAGTACTGGTTCGTTTACTGGGGTCGGTGGGCGAGGAACATTGTTCACCATGCAGCAATGCTATCGCAGACGCCACTTCAATATCACGCTACGTAAAGATGGGCGTGTTTGGCGCGAACCTTGCGTAACTTCGGTGCTACAACCGCCATACAATATCCCTGCCCAGGGTTCCTTGCATAGTAGTCGTGATGGTATTCTTCAGCCAATGTAAAGTATGTTGCTTCTTCGATTGTTGTGACAATTGGCCGGTCGTAGAGAGCCTGCATTCGCTCGAGTACTATTTCTGAAGTCAGCGTCTGCTGCTCATTTGTCGGCATGATACAACTCCGATATTGCGTGCCTACATCATTCCCCTGGCGGTTGAGTTGCGTCGGGTCATGAACGGTGAAGAAAATCTCGAGAATGGTTTCGAACGAAATCAAATTTGGGTCGAAAACAACCTCAACAATTTCTGCGTGACCTGTTGTGCCCGAGCACACCGGCTCGTACTTTGGGTTTGGATCGTGGCCGCCAGCATACGCAGGCAACGAAGATTCCACACCATACAGTCCCTTGAAGGCACCTTCAGTACACCAAAAACAGCCCCCTCCGAGTAACGCTCGCTCCATGTCTAGAGGTTGTAGCAGGATGTTTTCAACCCTCGTATCAAGTCCAACATTCAGCACACAGGCTCCGTCGGTCTTTTCGTAACTATCCTATCGCAGAACAACCGTTATCCAACGAAAGGGGCATGAGGTTTTCCATGGTAGTAGAACGAAATGCGAAAAATCCGCTTTACTGCGGCGGTTTTTTGTCTGTTTGTCCCAGTTTTTATTTTCGTACAACTCAGTGGTTTAACCCGATGCTCTCATATATGGATGGTTGGTCGGAGGCTCGTTCACCATGAAGCGAGGCTCACGTGCTTGGAAG
>JAKMGM010000158.1 GCA_022424925.1 Candidatus Poseidoniaceae archaeon
GTAGACTCTCGTGGCCAAGTCGGTGATTGGAAAGTTATCAGTGGACAATCTGGCTTCGAACTCAAAAACGGTGCACCGACCGTGGTTACAGAACCGATTCCCGCAGTCAAGTGTGATACGCCAACTCGTGTCTCCATGGTTGGGCATGTCTCAGACCCAGAAACGCCTCTTAGTGATTTGATCATTACCTCATCCGACGAGGCATTTGTTGCTTGGCACTCCGCTGCAATGGAACTTGAAGTGAACTTTGCATGGACTGAACTCAATGGATGCCCACTTGGGGAGCAAGGTATCGAACTCACAATTGATGACGGTGGAGATTATACTGAAACCGGTGAGTTACCTTACGGAACCATGGTTTTCAGCGTTACAGAGAACGGACAACCTCGCTGGAACGGATTGCCCACGCAATCCATTACTGAAGGAGGAAGCGGCGTTTTGGCACTCCTCCCCTACTTGTTCGATACTGACGATTCCGGAAACCCAACCGCAGTTGAAGACCTTTCAATCCAACTCATCAGCAACTCCAATCCAGACATCATTTCGGCTGAACTCATCGGAAACACCCTCGGCTTCGAAACTGTGAACGATGATGCAAACGGCCAAACCACGCTTACGCTTCGTGCAAGCGATGGCGTGAAATCTACTGACGCTTCGATTATCATCAACATTCAACCAGTGAACGATGCACCTCGACTCGTACCCTTCGATGACATCCAAGACATCACCTTGAAGCGAAACGCACAACTTGTTATTGACCTGTCGAGTCGTGTCGTTGATGTTGATGACCCATCTGATGAGGCATTTGTAACCGTAACATCTTCTGAATCAGGTGCTGCTCGTTACAGTTTCATCGACGGAAGTTTGACACTTGAATTTGAAGAAGTTGCAATGCACACCGTGACAATCCTTCTTCAGGACAAATTTGACTCGCAATCCTACACAATGAATGTCGATGTGTTTGACGCCTATCCGTTCTTGGTTTCCAAGGAAGACAATGACATGTCGTACATGTTCGTTTCGCTTGAAGACACATACATCGGTCAAACACCTACGGCAACAATGCTTCTGACCGACAATGCACCAACGTTCACTTTCATCTCTGTCACTTGGAACATCTGCAACCAGTTAACCGGAACCTGCGATGGCTTGATGCAATACAACCTCGACACTTCCAAATCCAATGTCGGTTGGAGCGATGAACTCTCTATTCCTTCAATCACCACGCCGGGGGCACTCGCACGCGAAGACGGTTCCCAGTACAAGGACTACTACCAACTGATTATTACCGCTGTTGACAGCAATGGTGATGATTTCAAGATGATGACGGACTTGAAGTGGGACATCACTGAAAGCATGCCAGCACCTGCAGATATGGATGATGCTATGTTCTCCATGTTCCTTGAAGACCTCGTGGCTGACAAGACAGCGATCGTAGCAGAACTCGATGCGCTTGTTGAAGGCGAAGATTCAACCGCCCTTGAACTCGAATTGGAAGAGATTGAACAAGAGCTCGACATTGCATGCAATGACCCTCGTGCAACGTGCGCTGAAGATTCACTTTCTAGTTCGAACGCTGATGCAACTGATGAAGAGTTTAACCTACAAATGGTTGCTCTCATCGGAGGAATCATCCTTGCAGGTCTCCTCATCGGCCTGATGTTCACTCGTCGCGGTCGAGATTCCGGTCCAAAAGACAACTGGAACGACACGGCTTGGAACCCTCACGCGGTGCCTGCCCACGATACTGCGGCAAACTCGATGTACGGTGGTGCTCAGACCATCTTCCAGCAGCCAGTCGCAGTCGCTCCTGCTCCGCAACAACTCAGCGGCCCACCACTTCCACCTGGTGGACTCCCTGCTGGTTGGACGCCTGAACAATGGGCATACTACGGACAGAAATACCTCGATGGTGAACTTTGAACTTAACACAAGTTCATACATGGTCGAATGCTAAAGTAACTTAGAGGCAGAGGTGTTACGATGACTGACAACAATGAATCATCCGATGCTTTGGCTGCTGTCGATGAGACCATTGATGCCTTAGAGAGCTCAGCAGAAGTTGAAGAAGTAACGATTTGGGCGCCTGAGCCCGGGCCTGATTCAGATGACATTCTCGGCCAGAGTGTCGATGATTGGATTGCCTCAGTTGATTTTGTGTCGACAGATGATGTTCCAATTCCCGACCGCTTGGTTGACCAAGTCATCGGTCAGGAGGCAGGTTCGGTGGTTATTCGTAAAGCTGCCGAGCAACGTCGCCACATGCTGATGATTGGAGACCCGGGAACCGGTAAATCGATGCTTGCTCGTTCCATGACGGATCTTCTCCCGAAGGATGCACTTGAGGACATGCTTGTCTATCCAAACGAGGACGACGAAAACGAGCCTAGAGTTCGCTCTGTCCCTGCAGGTCGAGGCGACCGTATTGTCAAACTGCAAAAGGAATCGATGCGGACACAGCGCGAACGGACCCAGAAGATGCTTCTCATAGCGTTTGGTGCCGTTGGTTTTCTTCTCGTGATTGCAACCATCCAAAGCGGAGATATCCTGACGCTTTTGTTTGGTGGGTTTTTACTGATGTTCGGCTACATGTTCATTCGCGGACGACTCGGTTCCAGCGACGAAAGTCGAATTCCAAAAGTCCTGGTCAAGCATGACAGCAAAGCCATGCCACCGTTTGTCGATGCAACTGCAACGTTGTCTGGCTCTCTACTTGGCGACGTTCGTCACGACCCGTTCCAGTCAGGTGGAATGGAAACTCCTGCCCACGACCGTGTAGAACCTGGCGCTATTCATCGAGCACACAAAGGTGTACTCTACATCGACGAGGTTAACCTTCTGCGACTTGAAGAGCAACAAGCATTGCTTACGGCCATGCAAGAGCGTGCATTCCCAATTTCGGGACGCTCTGAGCGCTCTTCGGGTGCTCTAACCAAGACCGAGCCAGTCCCTTGCGACTTTATTCTCATTGCTGCAGGAAACCTCGACGCGATTCAAGGCATGCATCCAGCGTTGCGCAGCCGTATTCGAGGATATGGCTATGAAGTCTATGTCAACTCAGAAATGCCGGATACCGCTCGAAATCGACGCCGACTTATTCGCTTCATTGCTCAAGAAGTTCGTCGAGACATGGGCACATCACGTGAGATTCCACACTTCGAAAAATCTGCAGTTGCGATTATTCTACGAGAGGCACAACGACGTGCAGGCCGACGGGGGAAACTCTCTCTCCGACTGCGTGAGTTGGGAGGCTTGGTTCGTATTGCTGGCGATCTGGCCATGGAGGAAGGTGCTCCCCTCACAACCGCCGCTCATGTGCTCGGTGCGCGAAACATTGCGAAACCGCTCGAGCAGCAAGTTGCTGACCGAATGATTGAGCGTCGTTTGGATTACGCAATGATTGTCAACTCTGGTGAACGCGTCGGACGTGTGAACGGACTTGCCGTTCTCGGTGCGAACTCCGGACTCTCTGACTTCAGCGGCATCATGTTGCCAGTCGAAGCGCTCGTTACGCCCTCGTTTGGTGGCGGTGGTAAGATTCACGCTACCGGTGGTCTTTCTGACTTAGCGAAAGAGAGCGTCACGAATGTAAGTGCAGTCATCAAGAAGCTGACAGGCAAGGATATTTCGGACTATGACATCCACATACAATTCGTCGACACGCACGGTGTTGACGGAGACTCTGCTTCCATCACTATCGCTACTGCAATCATCTCCGCATTGGAAAACATACCGATTCGCCAGGATTTAGCAATGACGGGTTCACTCTCCGTACGAGGCGAGGTTCTACCGATTGGTGGCGTAACTGCTAAGATTGAGGCAGCAGCACGATCTGGTATCAAGACCATCGTCGTTCCTCGAGCCAACATGCAAGATGTATTGTTGGACGAAAAGTTCGAAAAAATGGTTGAGGTTGTCCCAGTCGATACCCTCGATGAAGTCATGCAGTACGCCTTGATTATGCACGAACAGAAAGAGAGTTTGGTCGAACGTCTAGGTGCAGTCATCGACCGCCTTACTCCGGCTGCGAGTTCGTTGTCGCCGGTTTAATCAGAATCGTCGGTTCGTGTCCTACATCTTGGCGAGAGTATCTAAACGAAAGCAGGCAGGCACCGGTATGTCTGAGTCATTAACGGGAGGTGATGTTGTGCGTGATGCGAGCAAAGGAGCCTTATTTGTCTTGTTTCTTGTCACCATGATTGACATGATTGGGTTCGGAATTGTTATTCCGTTTCTCACTTATCTTGTCGAGGACTTGACACCTGCTGGACAAACTGCAAACATCGGTCTTTGGGTTGGGCTGTTGATGACGTCATATTCTGCGGCTCAATTTTTGTTTTCTCCATTTTGGGGTTCGATTTCAGACCGTATCGGTCGACGACCTGTACTCATGGTTGGCCTGGTGGGTAACACTGTATTTTTCACGATGTTCGGGCTTGCTAACACCCTTGTTATCGCCTTCATCGCTCGCTTTTTAGCAGGTGTCTTCAATGGAAATATTGCCGTAGCACGGGCATATATCGGCGATGTAAGTACCCCGCAACAACTTGCAACACGCATGGGTATCATCGGTGCTGCATTCGGTTTGGGATTTACTTTTGGACCATTCATTGGTGGCGAACTTTCAGACCCCGCCTCAAGGTGGGAATGGTTTGTAGGCACCATTTTCGAAACTCATCCCTATTTGCTACCGTGCTTGGTCGCCAGCATTCTTTCCATCTTTTCGCTCATCATCGCGTTCCGTTCCTTGCCTGAGTCTCTGCCTCTCGAGTCTCGTACGCAAAAAGAGTCCATCCCATGGCTAACCAACATGGCGCACATCATGAAAAACTCGGTTTCGATGCTGAAAGCTCCAAGTGTCTCACTCGTAATTTGGGTCTCAATGCTGTTCACTTTTGGTTTTACCATTATGCACGCAGTGTTTATTCTCTATACGGAAATGAGTCCTGAAAACGGCGGTTTGGCATTTTCTGAAGCCGACAACGGCCGTGTCTTTGCCATGATTGGTATCACCGGTATTCTCACGCAAGGTGTTCTTATCGGTCCGTTAACACGCAGGTTGGGTTCGAGAACCTTAATCCCAATCGCAAGCTTACTGACAGGAATTGGTCTTTTTTTGATTCCGTATACACAGGCAGAGAATGCTTGGCTGCATGTCCTGGTCGTATCCGTCATCATCGCTTTAGGTAACGGCATATTCCAGCCTTCTTCCTCATCGTTTTTGACACGGGTTGCCAAGGCAAATGGATACGAACTTGGCGTGGTAATGGGTGCTCAGGAATCTCTGGGGGCCTTCGCACGAATCCTCGGCCCACTCACCGGTGGGTTGGTTTGGACTCTTACCGCAAGTCGTGAATGGCCACTTGATTATCACACAGTCTTCCATTTGTGTGGCCTAATGATGCTTTGTGCAGCCCTACTCTCGTTCAAATTACCGTATCTGGATTTGAATGAGGCGCCTGGAGCGAAAGAGGAGTCGTGAGGCTCTCGTTAGTGCAACCACATATCAGAGCACTTCAGTGAGTATTTTCTCAAGTTCAGTATTGATCATTAAGATGAGTGTTCCAAATTCCGGAGGAATGTTTGGGTCTTCGTACAGTTCCTCTAACTTTGATTGCGCCATTGCGATACGAACATCCAATTTTTTGCCCTTGTTCAAGAGCCATTGTTCACAGGCTTCTTTTGCTTGACGGCGGATGTTACGAGGAACTTTGGGGTCATCGATTTGGTTGATGACGGTGGCAACTTGTTGGAGTCGTGTTTCAATATCCATCATCATTCCCCATTGGTTGTATAGGGTCGTGTAAGAGGCCGTCTTTAAGTCCATTGCCAGCATCCGAAGGGCATGAGCCCCTCTGAAACAGATATTCTGGGGTGGGCTCGAATCGCCACGCTTGTCCTTGGAATGGGGTGGGCTGCATGGATGGATCATAAAGAGCGACGAGTGAAAAACGAGCATTGGCTGGTATGGATTAAGCCAGCGCTGTTTCTTTGGGTTCTGGACTTGATGGTTCAAGGTGCAGATTGGACAATCTACCTCACTGCATCAGCATCAGTTGCATATGCGAGTGGCGCTGTCATTGGAAGACCAACCTTCTCGGATATTCGTGCTGGTTCCCGAATGGACCAAACGGTCACACTTTGGTATCTGGTGAGTGCAATTGGCTTGGTATGTGGAGCACTAACGTACCAATCGATACACCCCGTAGATGTTCTGCTCGGCAATGAGCAAGGCCTCGGGGCCTTGTGGTGGAGCACACTCGCTGTTTTGCCAATCATTTTGCTTATAGATTTGGCATGGCGCGTTCGAATGATTCACGGCGGTGCTGATGCCAAGGCATTGATGTGGGTTGCTCTTCTTGTACCGAACTGGGCTACGATGCCCCTCTCTTTTTCAGATTCAACATCAGAGGCCTTGTTTGCTCTCCCTCCTGCGTTTGCCTTGTTGATGTGGGGTGGGCTGACATTCCTCATTATACCGTTCATACTGCTTGCATCAAACCTTCTGCGTGGCAACATCCGTAGTTTGAGCGACCTCTTTTTGGCTTGGCACGCATTGGTGATGCCGCTGGAACAGGTTCGTCACCGCCATGTTTGGTTGCTCACTACATCAATTGAGAAACCAGACGGAACGATTGGCATCCATCATCGAAAGCGTGCTCCAAGGCGTTCTCCGACAGATGAAGAACTCGAGGCTTCTCTGCTCGAGTTGAAACATCTTGGTGTTGAGGAAGTATGGGTCAGCCAAAAACTTCCTCTACTGGTATTTTTATTCCCAGCAATAGCACCATTGGTTCTTGTTGGAGACCCAATGGCACTGATCATGCCGTTGTTTGGACTTGAGTGAGCACACAAGCACGTGCGAATCATGCACCCTTGCGCTCAATGTTCTTTGGACGAAGTCCCTTGTAACCACACTTTCGACAGCGGGCAGCACGAACTGCATTGCGAGCGTTGCAGCGCATGCAAATTTTACGGTGAAGCAAGCGGGCTTCTGCTTCGGGGAATCGTGCCATGGCTTTGCGACTCACTTCCCCTATTTAATCGCAACCACTTCTCAAATCCGAGTAACTTTCAACAGTATCTCTTTGTGTCAAAGGTATGGTTCAAGGAGTATCGTCGATAGGCGAGTACATGCGTGTCCTACGCTTACCCGCCATTCACCACGATGCGAATCTTGTGGTCGTAAGTGGTTCGATGGGGAACCTGTTAATCGATGCGGGGACTTCTTGGTACCAAGGTCTCCAAGTCGAACGTATCAAGGGCGTGCTTGGTGTTGACTCAACGCTTGACCGTATACTTCTCACAAGTAAGCGCTACCCGTGCTCTGGTGGAGCGAAGCATTTGGCCACTTCATTCAAAGATTGCGTAGTCCATGTTCATCCTGATGGACAAGCTGCTCTGGAAACGGGGGATTTTTTCACGACATGGGCGAACAGATTCGATTCTGATATGCCCCCTGTTTTGACAGAAAAAGTCACCGATGGCGAAGTGTTTGTACTCGGTGACGGGCATGTCGAATCAATCGCTTTGCCGGGTCATTCATCCGATGGTATGGGGTACTGGATTCCTGAACAAAAGATGCTTGTTGTTGGAACGCTAATCCCACGGGCTGACCGCCCGTCGCGCTGGGACCTACCAGGTGGGTGCCTCCCGGACCTTATCCAGAGTCTCAAGCGTGTTCAAAAGTTAAGACCGAAATCTCTCATTCCTATGCAAGGCCCCGCCATCAAAGGCCAGAATCATATTCGGGATGTTCTCGCTCAACATCTTCAATTTTTTCAAGAGTGCTTGGATAACGAGGGGCTGGTGTCTCGTTCAGTTCCGCGACCTGCTCAGACTGCACTCTGGTATACGCCCCATCCACCTTGGCCATTGGAAGAGAACGAGAGCCTCTAACCGATTGCTGGTAAATCGAGCATGAGCGGTTGAACCTTGTCGTTACGAAGTTGTTCTGATTCAAGGATTCGGGCTCTGCGATTTGCCCTTTCTGTTTGCTTCATCTTGAAGTGATGTGTGCCGTCAAACACATTCGTCGTTTCTCCAGTCCAATCATATGTTCTTCGATTCCATCCACTTTGAATCAGTATGCAATCTCCGTGAACACGAAGGCTCGTGACCGGGCCTGTGTGGGTGAACAAGTGTACGACGCGCCCAGGAACATCAGTCCCTACGACCCAAACACTACCATCTTGAGCAGCCGCAAGGAATTTTCCCGATGATTCGCTTACGGCGTAGATGGACCGGACGATGCCGCCTTCGATGCAAAATTTGTCGACGGTGTCCAAGCGTGGCAGTGTAAGGATGCTGATGCATCCTGTTGCATCGCCTACGGCGACCACATCATAACTCCCTGTGGGTCCTTTGAGTGCGAGCAGTACCGTTGCTACCGCACCCAGCTTCATCTGTACGCGTGTGCCAAGGTGCGGTCTCCAAGCAATCGAGCCATCATCCATGGCCACCAGGCTTCCCTCGGATGTCACGAGGCTACGAATCACTACTCTGTTGTTCATACATACGAAAGCAGAGCCGTAGGTACTCTATCCTTTGGCACACCCCTGAAGTGGAACTGAAAGTGAATCAGTACGTATCTTCAGATTTGTTGTCTTTCTTCCACTTACGGTAACAGCTTTTGCACACTCGAACCCGACCTTTGCGTTCTGTGTATCCGCTGCTCCCCCAGACATCTATGGCGTTATCGATTGAGAGAGAGCGTCCGCCGAAACTCTTGTCAGCGAATCCATCACAGGACTTGATGCCACACGGAATTTCCCCGACTTTTGCCGTGGATTTCTTTTTCGTTTCGGTTTCTTCACCAGATTCAGCCTTGTGCTTGCGAGCCTTTGCTTTGAATCCCATGTTACTTCGCCAGCCGATATCGTCCTTCAAGGTTATGCTCCAAAAAGTGAATTTCACTGTTTTGAAACTTCGCCGAGTTGGCCAAGCAATCCTTCGATTAACCGCAGTAATCCTCTGAGCGTGACTTCGGACACGTTCGCCACTTGGCAAACTTCGGATTGGGTTCGTGGTGAACTTGATTCGTTAGCAACCTTGTACAGCAACGCAGCAGCGACACCCATCGGCTTCTTTCCTTGCCACAACTCGTCGTGCGGTTGGATGACATTCCAAAGGTGGTGTAGTTGTGTGTGAATGCTTGGTGGTAATTGCAAGTCTGAAATGAACTTGTCAAAGTATTGATCGGGCGATGAAATCTTGTGAAGATTCAACTTTCTAGATACCTGTCGAATCAGTCTTGACAATTCCTTTTCCTTGACATCAAATGCTTCGGAAATTTCGCTGATTTGTCGTGGTAGGTTTTCCTGCCGTGCTACCAGGTAAGCGCAAGCGGCTGTCACACCAGCAATTGATCGTCCAGTAACGAAACCTTCACCAGACAACCGTCGGTAAAGGCGAGCAGATTCTTCCTGCAACGGCTTTGGAAGGCCAGAATGGTCGCGGATGAACTGGTTCGCTTTCACCAAGTTTCGCTCACGACTCTTTCGTGTCTTTGAACGCTCGTCAATGACTCTTCGTCGACGCCATTCACGGCGAGATTGAGAGGAAATGCCGTGACGTCCTGCACTGCCCGTGTTCAAGTCACGAACATCAATGGTCGTGTTC
>JAKMGM010000165.1 GCA_022424925.1 Candidatus Poseidoniaceae archaeon
GCGTAGTGCTTTGATGGTAGCAGAAGGTTCTGCCGAACGGGCTTGTGCAGTCCCGCCAAGTGCCCGAATAAAGTCGGGATAGGTCTCGTCTCGACGTAAAATTTGACGCTCTTCTCTGGCAATCATAATCGCCGGTATGAGCATGGGTGAGAGAGGAGCAGCGATGAAAATTAAGCCATAACGGTCCCATTGATTGGTGACCGCTTCCCAAGCGGAAGCAAGGAGTAAAACCATGATGACTACAAGGAAAGTTGTCAAAATACCTGCGCCTACCAGTGCGCGCAAGAAATTGATTCGGAATGGAGTGTCCATCTCGTCTCGAGCAAACGTTGGGTCTTCGGGCACCGTTGCTGTGAAAGCGAAAACGGCACCAATCTGAATGATTGTGAACATTAGCGAAGCTAACAGAATAAAGCGCAGGCGACTGGCGATCATAATCGGTGTGTCTGTTGCGGAACCAACCTCAAACAAGACCAGATGAATACCGGCAATAACCAGACCAAACAAGCCTGCAGAAACCAATGAAACATAGATTTCTTTCATGGTGTCAACTGATTCCAGTCGAGTATCGTACAGGGTCGTATACTGTTCAGCCACGGTTTCTTGCTCAGAACGCATGAACTCGTCAATCGCCTGTCCTGCTTCGATAGAAAACGCCATCCGGTCAAGGAAATCAGCCCATAACGGGCTCGGGCTTTGTTGAGCCACAATACGAGATGCTTCTGGAAGTGATGTGTGCCACTTATCGACAAGCGTTTCAATTCGCTTGACTTCATTGGCCAATTCACCGTAGTCGCTCATTTGTTTCAAAATATCGAAAATGGATTGAGCACCGACTTCTCCAAGCGACAAAATTCCCATTCGAGTGATGAACATGTGCATTTCTTTCTCGATTTTAGTCGCCGAGCGCTGAACATCAAGAAGTGGAAATGCAGCGGCAGCACCTCCCGCTAAGATTGGCATGAAGAGAATCAAGAGAATACCCGCCGCCCCTGAAAAAAGCGCACCATCGGCAAGTCCGCCGGTGAAAAAGACGAGAATGAGTGAAAACAGCAAACCTGCAATCGCCGCACCACCAACGTACAACAGGAGAAATTGTGCGACTGGAATTTCGACGCGGCGCAGGGCGATTTGCCAGAAAGACATTCGCTGCATCCGACATCACCTCACGAATGGTTTACTCCAGTCCATGTATCTACAGCTTTGTCAAAATGTTCCCAACCATTGTTGTAGTATAGACCCAACAAGTCGAAGACATCATCGTAATGGGTCAGTTCACGCTCCACCATGCGGTCCAAAGCGGCCGCTCTTTTCAGCATCTCATCGTAGATATCTCGCTTGTTAGCAAATCCTGCCATTGCTGCAATTTTGTTTTCCAACAGATGGCTTTGGAACATACCACGGAAGTAATGCTTGTCCTTCACAGGATCCCATTCGAACATACCACGAGTCAATACACCGTCACTGTGTTTATTGTAACCGATAACCTCGTCAATTCCGGTAACGCGTCGAGCGATACCTCCACCAGGTGCTTCGACCACTTCTTGGAAAATTGCAAAATTCAAGTTGTCGAAAAAGCGAATTGGAACGTTGATTGGGTCGCCGGTGAATCTCTGAATCATCTTGACGATGGACGATGCGTGGAATGTTGCAATAACCGGGTGGCCGGTCTGCATTGCTTGGAACGCAGTTGCTCCTTCAATACCGCGTATTTCACCGATGATGATGTAACGGGGGCGGCTACGTAATGCAGCCTTGAGTAAATCGAACATTTCGACGCGAGATTCCTCGTTCTTCGACGAGCGAGTGACCAGTCGCTGCCAGATTTTGTGCCGAACTTTCACTTCAGGCGTATCTTCCGCTGAGTAAATCTTGACATTGTGGTCAATGAACGGTAAAATCGCATTGAGCGTAGTGGTTTTTCCGGATGCAGTTTCACCAGAAACCAGTACGGACATTCCGTACTCGAGACAAATCCAAATGTAGGCTGCAACTTGAGAAGAAATAGTCCCCCATGCAATGAGTTGAGTAATCGATATCGTCTCTTCTGCGAATTTACGAATTGTGAACGAAGGCCCGAGCATGGACACATCGTCAGAGAAAATAATGTTGATACGGGAACCGTCGAGCAACGCACCGTCGATAATTGGCTTATTGTCCGAAACCGGTCGACCGATACGTTCAGACATCGCACGCAAGAAGCGTGACAAGAGTTCTCGGTCACGGAATCGGATGTTCGAAGTAACCATGCCGAACACCTTGTGATCCATGTGAACGTGTTTCAGTCCAATCGAGTGTATGTCTTCCAGCATTTCATCCGAAAGAAGGGGTTCAAGTGGTCCGTTTCGAATAAGGTCTCGAACCACAATGTATCGCAACCGTTCTCGTTGAGGGGCTGTTACGATGAGACGTTTGTCGTCCATGCCCATCATTTCCCAAAACCTACCCTGACGTCGAACACTGGAAACAGCATCCGTATCGAGGAGTGTATACCGTTCAATCATCTGTGAAAGGATGTTCTCAAACTCATCATCAGTTGTGAACGATGGAGCAGTGGGTGCTTCTTGCAGAAGCGTTTCAATGAGACCTCGGCGAATGTTCTCTTCCTCTTCAGAAAGTTGAGGTTCAAGCCCGAACCAAAGAATCTGGCCACCACCCTCTTCATCGGCAGGAGGTTCGTATATGTGAACAAAAATCGGTTCTTTCGTAATGTAAATCAGATTGTACGGACGTTCTTTCTTTGCATCCCGGTCCAACTCACCGTA
>JAKMGM010000014.1 GCA_022424925.1 Candidatus Poseidoniaceae archaeon
CCTCTGTTCCTCTTGGCGCATTTCGCATTTTTCGAGCGGTATTGTATATTGCCCATGATATCATGAACAAACTCAACAGTTTGAATACAGTGTCAATTTTTTCACCAATCATCAGAACGAGAAGTACGCCGAGTATTGCACCTGGAATTGCCCCCCATAGCCCTGTTTTGAGAGCAGAATCATCGAAATGCTTGTGTTGCCTGTGTGCGAGGCCACTCCCCCAACTCACGACAGCGGTAAGTGATAGTGAAACGGCGAACAGCGCTCCATTTATCTCCCACCCTAGGCCGTAATGCAACAGTGGTACGAATAACATTCCACCACCCATGCCGATTGGGGCAAACATGAATGCAACTGCAAAAACGCAGGTCGAAATGATGAGTGTTTCAGCAATCATTTGGAAGCCTCCTAGGCGTGTTCATCACTGTCTATGCCGTGCTGTGGAGTTCTTCATAGATGACCTTGCCTCCACTCAATGTTGATACCAATGGTTTCAATAAGTAGAGTAAAAACCCAAGTTCATGTCAACTGTACTGATTATTGGCGGAGCGATAGTAGGTTTTTTGCTTCTTCTCGGAATTATTTGGTTTTTCACAACATGGAACCGTTTGGTGAGCCTCGAATTGAATGTTGACAACTCATGGGCACAAATTTCAGTTTTGCTGAAACAACGCTACGACATGATTCCAAATTTAGTGAACATCGCCAAAGGTATCGCCAAGCAGGAAATTGCATTCTTCGACAAACTCTTCGATGCTCGTCGTGCTGCTGCAGGTGCATTGCAGAGCGGTGATGTAGCAGGAACTGCTCGTGCAGAATCCAGTTTCGCTGCCATGATTCCCCGTATCAACATGGTCGCTGAGCAATACCCCGAATTGAAATCCGATTCCGCATTTCTCAACATCCAAAATCAATTGGTCGCTTTAGAAAACAGTATTGCTGACCGTCGAGAGTTCTACAACTCGAGCGTGACGACCTTCAATAAAGCGATTCAGATGATTCCTACTGTGATTGTAGCCAACGTGAAGGGATGCGTCAAGCGAGATTTGTTTGAAATCTTCGACCACGAGCGAGAGAACGTCGTCATCGAATTTTGATTCTTTCACAGAGCGCAGATTCTTAATCCCTCGAATTGATTCATGCCGGTGGAGAAATGTTTCTAATCATCGGCTCGGGACACCTCGCTATTCGATTGAGTCAATGGTGCGCTCAACGCAGACGTAGTGTTTTGATTGGTCTGGCATCTTCTCTACCCCTCGATGGTCCTCTTGACGGATGCGAAATCATGGCGCTTCCTACCCCTACTTCACTGCGAGAACTTCCTCTTGACTCTCAGAAACCTACCGCAGTTCTACTGTTGAACCCTGAGGCATTAGCCGACACGAACCCTCTCGAGGCGATCCAAAATCACTGGCAAGACATACCCATTTTAACCACGCTTTCGCTTGAAGGTGATGGTATTGACCTCATCAGCGTTGATGATGTCTCATTTGCGGCCATGCAAGATAGGATACGCTCATGGGAGCAGAAAGCCGGTGCGAATGTTCTCCAACACTACCTTCAGTCCGTGCCTGCAGGTTCTCAAGTTGCCATTTTCTGCCACGATAATCCAGACCCTGACGCCTTAGGTGCAGGTTTAGCCATGTATGAACTGGTTCAAAGCATGGGGCTTGAACCTCAGTTACTTCACGGTGGGTTGATTGAACACCAACAAAACAGAGCAATGGTTCGGCTGCTTGACATCCCAGTGCGCCGTCTTATTCTCGATTGGGAAGTCCAAGATATCCTTCGAGATGCAGCTGTGGTGATGACGGTCGACTTCCATCGACCCGGAGCAAACAATATTCTCCCAAGTGATTGCGTACCCCATGTTGTTCTCGATCATCATACCTCAGATGAGTCTGTAGCGGCCGACATATCGCTTCTTCGTCCCGAGTATTCAGCCACCTCCTCTTTGGTAGCCGGACTCATGATGAGTCTCCGATTTCCAATGACCGCCAGGATTGCTACGGCTCTCGCCTTTGGGATACGTACAGATACTCTCGGCTTTACACGGCACTTCAATCCGGTTGACATTCGAGCGCTTTCATGGTTGAATGCATATGTTGATTCGGAGTTAGTTCGTTCTATAGAAGAGCCACCTCGTTCTCAGGAAACGCTTGAATCATTCGCTGAAGCTCTCGCTTCGCGAACCCTTGTCGGCACGACCCTTCTTGCACCACTTACTTCAATGCCCAATCGTGATTCACTGGCTCAAATTGCAGATTTCCTCCTACCAACGGAATCGATACAAACAGTGGTCGTATTTGGTCCTCGAAGGGGGAAGATCATACTGTCTGCGCGTTCGAAAAACGATGACATTCACCTTGGTCGTCTCCTTTCAGACGTGTGGGGAGATGGCCTATCTGGCGGGCACAAAGCGCTTGCAGGAGGTCAGATTCCATTCGAGGTTTTACTCGACGAAACACCTTCCGAGCCACAGATGGCAGAACTTCAAGCCGTCAAGGCTATGAGCGTTCGTCTTCAACAAATGTTCCAAGTTGGTGAGGAGGAATGAGCGAAACTCCCTTCATCGACATCAGCCCTACGCTCCGGATTCTCGGCACAGCTCACGTTTCAACTGCAAGTGTCGATGCAGTGCGGGAGCAGATTGCCACGTATCAGCCAGAAGTTGTTGCAGTTGAATTGTGCGCTTCACGGCATGAAGCACTTACCAGTGACCGCCGTCTGGATAAAGAAGGGCTTTTGAAAGTGGTTAAAGAAGGCAAGGCTCCGCTGGTTTTATTGCAATCTCTGCTTGCTGCTGAGCAGCGTAAAATGGGATTGGACGAGGGTCAACAACCTGGTGCTGAATTACTCGCTGCTGTCCAAGAGGCGGAAGCAGCACAGATGGAGGTCGCCCTCATCGACCGAGATATACAGACCACGCTCCGCCGAGCATGGAAGAAAATGCGCTTTCGAGAAAAAGTTCGAATCATGTGGTCACTGCTCGGTGAAGATGAAGATGAAGACGCTCCAGAAGTGAGTGAGTTGCTTGAAAATCAAGACCTTCTTTCATCACTCATGGAGGAGTTGAGAACCTTCTCGCCCGGTGCAGGTTTGGTCTTAATTGACGAACGCGATGCATATCTTGCAGGGAAAATTGCGAAGTTACACCACACTGAAAAGAAGACGCTCGCCGTCGTCGGTGCAGGTCACCTCAAAGGCATTGAGCGACATCTTGCAGAAAAGACGATGCCTGACGAAGCTTCACTTGACGAGTTGAATTTACTACCAATTCGTGGGCGATTCTCGAAAAGTATTCCTTGGTTGATTCCGCTTTTCGTCATGAGTTTAATGGGCTACTTCATCGCTACTGGAGAGCGAGTGAATCTTATCGAAATGTTCACAGTTTGGACTGCAGCGAATGCAGTTTTTGCAGCACTTGGCTGTGCGCTGGCTCGAGGTCATCCGCTGGCGATACTCACCGCTGCGGCCGCCTCACCGATTACTTCACTGAATCCAACTTTGGCAGCAGGTTGGTTCGCAGGTTATGTCCAACTGAAGTTAAAGGAGCCAACTGCAGAAGATTTGCAGCAGTTCCTCAAATTGGAAAGTCTCGGCTCGTTCTGGAGCAATAAAGCTGGACGTGTTTTGTTGGTCACGTCGCTTTCAAACCTCGGAAGTATGGCGGGTGCGTGGTTTGCCGCAGCAGGTCTGCTTGGTAGTTTCGGCGCTTAATCAACAGCATTCAGCACAGCGAATACATCGGCGTGTTCAGACACATCGTGGACACGAACGACGTCAATTCCTTCATAATGCGCCATCGCTGCAATAGCTAATGTTCCGCTCAACCGTTGACTTGCCTCGCTTTTACCCGTAAGATGCCCAATCATGGATTTTCTCGAAACGCCCCAAAGTACTGCGAATCTCTCAATGCCTCGTAACAATTCGTGTCGTTGCAGTAAGTCGATGTTGTGATCCAAGTGCTTACCGAATCCAATTCCAGGGTCGAGAATGATGTTTTCAGCAGGCAAGCCTCCAGCAACGAGGGCTCGCGCCGTTTCAAGTAACTGGGAACTCACTTCAGCAGCGCAGTCAACATAGGTTGGGTTCTGCTGCATCGTTTTGGGTTCTCCCAGCATGTGCATAATGCAAACGCCGCATTGCTTTTCCAATACCAGTTCGACCATTCCTG
The DNA here is from genome assembly GCA_022424925.1 of Candidatus Poseidoniaceae archaeon. Classification (GTDB taxonomy): domain Archaea; phylum Thermoplasmatota; class Poseidoniia; order Poseidoniales; family Poseidoniaceae; genus MGIIa-L1. Next base: position 4,178 of record JAKMGM010000014.1, read on the forward strand.
GATCTCGCAAGCCAGATACATCGTTTACTAGGTCAGCACCAGCATCGATTGCTGCTCGCGCTACCTCGGGTCTTCGAGTATCGATTGAAATCAGTCCGTTCTCGTCTCGTCGACGGAGTTCTTGGATGACTGGAAGCACGCGGTTGAGTTCTTCTTGAACCGATACGTGGTCGGCTCCTGGACGAGTTGATTCTCCTCCAATATCGACCCATGTTGCACCCTCATCCCACATTTTAATGGCCGTTTCTACGGCTTGCTTGACCGTAGTTTTCCGACTTTGCTCATGGAAGGAGTCGGGCGTCACGTTAACGATACCCATGATATGACACGAGTTCTCATCTTTGCGAGAAAGTCCAGCTGAAAGTCGTTCTCGGCGATTCTCATTGGGTGGTAATGCATCGCCCATGAACCCTCCGAGTTCGGCAGATTTGATAACATGTGAGTGTCAAGGGCACCTATGACCGACGAGGCTCCTGCGGATTCTCCTGTGAGATTGGAGTCAACGTCACAAGAATTCAACAGCCATGGCGTTAACGAACATCGCCATGAGTTGGCGGAACGTCTCATCCGACGTTTGGATGTTCGCGACCACAATTCAATCTTCGAAATGATATCAGGCAAGGCCTACTTCGGTGGAATCCTCATTGCAATTTTATCACTCTTTTACTGGATTTTCATTTCGTCTGCAGAGGACAGTGCCGAAACAGGCGTCTCCATTTTGGGAACGATCAGTTTTCCCGACGTGGCCATTGCGGTGATGGTTCTCGGCCTCCTTTCAGCATTGTTTCGCGATTACAGCCGAGAGTTGGGTCACTTGCTTCCCTCATTGGTATCAGGTACAATGATCATTGTATGTGGGTTCTATGTCATCGAGCCACTAGTTTATGGGTTCATCTCTGACGAACTTGAGGCTCAGACTGCGCTGTGGCGCAGCGCTCGTCTTGCAGTGCTTTGGGGCGGTGTCACATATTGCGCGCATTTCTTGGTCGATGCCTTCTTGCTGTACTGGTTGAAGCAATTTTGTGCGAACAACGATATCGATATATCTCCTGTTGGAGAAATACCTGAACAGGAAGTCCACGTTCCTTCGGAAGTGTGAAACGACACCTTTCTTGTAGGATTGTCACCACGACGCTTCATGACAGGCGAGCGCGTCGATGTTTTGCGTTTGGGATATCGCCTCGGTCGCGACCCTCGAATCACGACACATCTCGCCCTTGTCGGTCGGGCGCTAGGCGCTGACCGGTTTCTCTTGGCAGGGGACGAAGATGAGAAAATGTTTGAAAATTTGAATTCCGTATCAAGTCGGTTTGGTGGCGGGATGGAGTGTGAACACGTACATTCTCCAATGGGTTGGCTGCGCCGATTTGTTGAGGAAGATGCTGGGGACGGGTTACCGGGAATTGCTGTCCATTTGACGATGTATGGTGAGCCCTTCCGTCAAGCAATTCCTCGCATCCGCCGTGACCGGCCAATGGTCGTTGTTGTTGGTGGTGCGAAAGTTCCGGGTGATGTCTACAAGCATTGCCAATACAATGTCGCTGTTGGCAATCAACCGCATTCTGAAGTTGCTGCCCTTGCGCTCTTTCTAGACGCTTGGTATGGTGAATCCGGAAGCAACCGTTCTTTCGATGATGCTCGTCTGATTATTCAACCTACGGCGAACGGTAAGAGTGTTCGTGATTTGGACCGTGAAGAAGAAGAGTGAGTACTTGCTGACTTCACCCCAGTACGTCATTTAACTACCCCTCGAAGAGGTTCGGTTTGGCCTCGAGATTCATGTGTAGGCTATGCCAATTATTATGGGGGTTCGTTTTCGACAAAAATTGATGTCGGGAGGAGCAACGCAAACCGGCAGTTTCCACCCTGGTGGAAATCAACGTGGCGTAACAGATGCTCCCTCCTTCCTTGATGCAGCCGATGGTTTGGCGTTTGGTGTTGATTTACCTCCAGCAGCCGAAGGTCCAGGGGTTCTACTGACCGCTGACGGCGGGCGCTATCTTGGTACACTTTTTGGTGCTCAAGGTTATGGCGAGGGTGAACTTGTGTTCACGACAGGAATGATGGGTTACCAAGAATCCCTGACCGACCCATCGTTTGCAGGACAGGTTCTCACCTTCACATACCCACTCATCGGAAATTATGGCATTCATCAGAATGCTTCAGAATCCTCGGGCGTCTGGCCACGAGGAGTCGTTGTTCGACATGCTATGCATCAACCAGACCACAGGCATTCGATTGCACCAGTTGCTGACCTGTTACGACTGCATGAGGTCCCAGGAATCGAAGGCATTGACACTCGCGCCATCACCCAGCGGGTTCGGGAACTTGGCACAGTGCTGTGCGTGTTTGGACCGGAAGACCACGAAGACCTCCTTCGCACTCGCTTGCGTGAACTCACCTCTCCCGACCTCGAAGACCTTGTTGACCAAGTTTCAATCTCCTCACCAGTCGTCTTGAATCCAGGCGCTTTGGACGCACTTGACCAACCCCTACCACGGCTTGGAGCGCTCGATTGCGGTATCAAATTCAATATCCTTCGGAACTTATGCCGTCATTTTGAAGTGGTTTGGTGTCCACCTGACACGTCCTTCGATACTCTGGTTCATCAGTACAACATCGATGCTCTGTTTTGCTCCAATGGCCCAGGAGATCCGGCACACAGCGGTAAAGCAACCGACGCAAGGAACACATTAGCGCGAGCCGTACAAGCCAAATTGCCAGTCATGGGTATTTGCTTGGGTCATCAGTTAATGGGTTTGGCATCCGGCCTCCAAACGTACAAAATGCGTTATGGACATCGTGGTGCAAATCAGCCAGTCGTAGATTTGAAAACCGGTTTGGTTTCGATTACCAGCCAAAATCACGGTTTTGCAGTTGCTGACCCAGATGCAGGAATGCTGGCTGCACATCCCAGTGGTGCTTGTTCATCTCCGGGTGAAAATCAACACGGAGCTGAAGTGGTTGTGAGGTTTGTTAATGCGAACGACCGTACAGTCGAGGGTCTTGACTTGGTGGGCCATCCATCTTTCACCGTACAGTTTCACCCCGAGGCATGCCCAGGACCGCATGACGCCGCACCCTTATTCCAACAGTTCCGAGCAATCGTAGACCAAGCCATGGGAGGTGGAATCTAATGCCTCGGCGTGATGATTTGAAAACCATACTTGTTCTCGGTAGTGGACCAATCAAAATTGGCCAGGCAGCCGAGTTTGACTTCTCTGGAAGCCAAGCAGTTCGTGCTCTCCGTGAAGACGGCTATGAGGTCATCCTGGTCAATTCAAACCCAGCAACGATTCAAAATGACCCCGAAATGGCTGACAAAGTCTACATTGAACCGCTTTTACCTGACACGGTTCGACGAATCTTAGAGATTGAAAAACCGTGTGCCTTGCTGGCCGGGATGGGCGGTCAGACAGCACTGAACATCGCCAGTGAACTTGCTCATGACGGCTCCTTGGAACGCCTTGGTGTCGAACTCATTGGCTCGGATTTGGATGCTATAGACAAAGCTGAAGACCGAGAATTGTTTAATCAAGTGTGTGAATCAATCAACCTGCCAATTTCAGAAGCAATTGCTTGCAACTCCATGGATGAAGTCATCGCAGCAGCCGAATCAATAGGTGCATGGCCGGTTTTAATCCGTCCTGCATTCACGCTCGGTGGACTGGGAGGCGGCACAGCATGGGACATTGGGCAACTTGTGGAGATTGCTACATTGGGTCTTCGAAACTCAAGAATCAATCAAGTTTTGATTGAAGAATCTATTCTTGGCTGGCAGGAACTCGAATATGAAGTGATGCGTGATGGAGCCGATAACGCAACAATCGTTTGCACAATGGAAAACATCGACCCGATGGGGGTTCATACCGGAGAATCGACTGTTGTTGCTCCACTGCAATCATTTTCCGATGCAGACCACCAAATCCTCCGAGATCAAGCTCTCTCTTTGATTCGTGCATTGAATATCAAAGGCGGTTGCAACGTCCAATTTGCATTTAACCAGTTTACGGGTGAAATTCGTGTCATCGAAGTCAATCCTCGCGTCTCTCGTTCATCGGCATTGGCGAGTAAAGCAACAGGATATCCAATCGCTCGAATGGCAGCAAAAATCGCAGTTGGGTACACTCTTGACGAACTCCCCAACCCTATCACCGGAGAGGGTACGACTGCAGCTTTTGAGCCCACACTCGATTACTGTGTAGTCAAGATACCCCGTTGGCCGTTTGACAAGTTTAGAACTGCTGACAGAACCTTGGGTACTTCGATGAAATCGACTGGTGAAGTCATGGCGATTGGCAGGAATTTCGAAGAGGCGTTTCTGAAAGCATGGGCTTCACTTGAACAAGGCTGCGCTCACCCGCGCCCACTGACTCGCGCTGATGAGTCAGAAGGGGAAGGTATGGCCGATAGAGCACTCACTGCTCTTCCAGATTCGACTTTGGTCGAATGGTGCAGGGTAGCAACCGACAGACGAATGGGCGCACTGATTGAAGCATTCCGTCGCGGCTGGAGCGTCGAGAAAGTTCACGAAATTACGCGTATTACTCGTTGGTTTCTGTATCGGTTTGAAAACATCGCAAAATTGGAAAAAGAAATCACGCAAACTTCGGCTTTGCCCAGTGAACTTACCCGTGAACAATTGCGACATTGGAAGAGTCATGGTTTTTCAGATAATCACATTGCTGACGCCTTAGCAGGTTTCCCTCCAGCAGGGCCACGTACGCTTTCGGAAGGACGTAATGAGCAAGCAGTCATGAGTAGAAGACACACACTTGCACTCCACCCTCGCTATAGAATGGTCGACTCGTGTGCTGCTGAGTTTGCAGCCAAAACCCCATACTACTATTCGACCTATGAGTTGGACGATGCAACAGGCGTTGACCTCTTGCCCGATATGGACTCGAGAACGAAAGAACGTCTTGTTACAGTCGGGAGCGGACCCATACGAATCGGGCAAGGTATTGAGTTCGACTACGGATGTGTCCACGCGGTCAAAGCCATACGTGATGCCGGAAAAGACGCCATCATCATCAACAACAATCCCGAAACAGTCTCTACAGATTTTGATACATCAGACCGATTGTATTTCGATCCATTGACACTTGAGTATGTTTCAGAAATCCTCTTGAGAGAACAGGCACATGGAATTCTTTTGCAATTCGGTGGTCAGACAGCGATTAACTTGGCCCTCCCGCTCAATGAACGCTTACCTTTCCTCAAACCACTCGGCCTTGACCTTTCGATTATGGGTACTTCGTGCGATGCAGTTGATGAAGCCAGCGACAGAGAACGCTTCGAGGCGTTTGCCAAACGGGCAGGACTGCGTATGCCGAACGGAACGACAGGGACGACTGCAGAAGACATCCGTAATGCTGCCATGGACATCGGGTTTCCCGTACTTATTCGTCCGTCGTATGTATTGGGTGGCAGAGGTATGGAGATTCTCTCAAATGAACAACAACTCAATGCCTATCTTGAGGAAGCATATCTCGCACCTGACAAACCCTTACTGGTCGATGATTATCTCGGTCATGCAACGGAAATCGATGTTGATGCCGCATGCGATGGAAAGGATGTTTTGGTCGGTGCGATTATGGAACATTTGGAAGAAGCGGGTATTCATTCGGGCGACTCCACATGTTTTATTCCTGCTCAGAATATATCGGACGCCATGCTCGAAAAGATTGCAGAGCAAACCAAAATCATCGGACTTGGTCTTAAAATCAAGGGATGCTATAACATCCAATTTGCTCTTCAAGGTGATGACTTATTTGTTCTTGAAGTCAATCCTCGTTCCTCACGAACCGTACCGTTCGTTGCGAAGGCTACCGGCCTTCCAATGGCGAGAATCGCTGCGAACATCACGATTGGAATCCCCCTCTCTCAGCAAGATATTCCTCGAAGAACATCAGGACAGGTTTGTGTGAAAGCTCCTGTCTTCCCTTTCATCAAACTTCGAGGTCTTGACCCGGCTCCCGGGCCTGAAATGAAGTCAACCGGTGAAGTCTATGGCTCGGATGTTTCGGCTGACAAGGCGTACCTCAAAGCTCGATTGGCTACTGAAGTTCCCGTGGCTACCTCGGGGGGTGTCTATCTTACTGTTCGGAATGAAGACAAAAAGGGTCTTGTTCCAATCGCTCAAGAGTTGGTCGAACTCGGGTTCAATCTCTTCGCCACTCCCGGAACCTGTGACGCACTGCGCGAAGCGGGAGTTCCAGTACGTGTCGCTTACCGAATTGCCGACAAGAATCATCCAGACGCACTTGACTTGATGCACAAAGGAGAAGTTTCGTTTATCGTGAATGTTCCAACTGTTTCGGGAGGTGCAGTTCGCGATGGAAACATGATGCGTCGACTTGCTGTTGAATTGAATATTCCTTTTGTCACAACTCTTCGCGGAGCAAAAATGGAAGTGGCTGCGAGTAAGGCGAGTATCAGCGGTCCATTGGAACCTCGTCGGCTTACGGTTCACTATTGATCAGCATGCATCGTATGCTTCAATGATGTATTTTGTGAGTGGACTGGTCCAAGCAAGTTCGCTAATACCCTCTTCACCCTCTACATCGTAGATTCGTACAACGTCACGAACCCGAACGTTGCCCTCTGATGAACGAGCAAGAATCGTTGCAGGTTTGACTGCCTTTCCGGTTCCATGGGGGTCATAGACAGTGTCCAAAGCATCGCTGAGGAACCAGTCTGCTTTACCGCCAGGCTCACCTTCATACGTCTTCTTGACTTTCTTCGGACCGAACATTCCACTGGATTTCTTTTTCTGCGTAGAAGAAGCAGCTTTTGTGGCTGCGGCTTTGGTAGAAGTTCCTTTTGCAGCGGGTTTGGATGCCTTGGGTTTTTTGCTCGTAGAACCAGCAACTGCTCTTCCCTTGAATTCTTCTTCGAGCTCTGCGCGAATTTCTTTTTCCAGTTCGCTGCGAATACTCTTTTCCAATGTACTTCGAAGTTTTTCTTCGAGCGCAGCAGGATCTCCTTGTGCCAGTTTTGATACAGCATCGTCACGTTCATCTTGCATGGCTTGCATTACATTGAGGTAGTGTGCTGCAACTTGAATAAGTGAAGTTTCCATTGACGCTTCCAATTGCATGGAGACAACTTCGCTTGATGAATCTCTCCATTTCCGCCATTGGAGCATGGTGTTTGCATGAATGTCAGAACCACATTTTGGGCAAAAACTTCGTTTTGGTGGTTTGAGAACAGGAATTGCTCGCATTGACTCGGGATCGATACCTTCGTGCTCACCGCTTGCAACATCGTGAATGTGAGTCGATGCTTCCATCCCGTTGTCCATTGCTTCGCGGAACATTCCTTCACTGAGGTCGAGTTTTCCGGCTTGTATGAGGTCCCAACCGTTTGTTCCTCGAACAACAGCCCGTACCGCAGCATTTGCAGCAGGTGACTGGCCCCATTCGTGGTTGGAAAAAGGGCTACTTGATACGGGATTCAGTACTTCAGTGGCAAAGGCATCTGCGAGTCCAATGTCATCACCTTCAGCGGGTGCTGCAATACCAAGGACGATTGGATTTGCTCCATCTTCGATTTTCGCAATCATATCGAATTTTTCAGCCATTGACAGGTCGTCACGTATTCGAATGACCTCTTTAAGTTGGTTAAGGTCATGTCCTGTAGCCGTGATTGGGCCTTGTCCAGTCAAATCATGCCCACACGACAGGCAGAACTTCGCAGCGGCTTCAACACCTGCTTCGCATGTTGGACAGTAGACACCCGCCATGTGCTACAATGGTGACCGACTACTTTTCAAGTGTGACGGTCATTGTGCGAAAAAAAGTACGAAAAACAGGTACGTGCCATAAACCAAATCATTCAGTCGCCACAAGGCATTGGTTCAGCAGTTCTCGAATGGATTGTTGATCCATTTCAGCTAATATGGGAGCTAATCTGGGGCCTTTTTCAGTGCCCATGAGTGCAGCATAGGCAACCGTGAACGCCATGCGTGGTGGCAGTTCGAGGTCACGTGCGGCTTGGGGTATGCATGAACCAATTGCTGCAGAATCCCATGTACAAGCCTGTAACGCCACAGTCAGGTTTCGCAAGATGTTCTTCTGGTCAGAAGTAAAGTGCTGGAGCATTTCGAGGTTTGGTTTCTTGAGAATATTCATTCTCATTTCTTCGGGGAAGTGTTCAGATTCAATCCAATGGCGCATGCGATGCAGTCGATCCTGCAACTGCGGGGTTACCGACTGAATCGCTCCAGATGCCACCAGGCTCGCCCATACCTCGCTGTCGTCCTTTTTCGTTTGGGCAAGCAGTGCAAGATGGCGGAAGGTTACTGATGTTGCATGCGCTTGTTGCCCATCAACTGTGCTCGCCATTCGCATGGCGCCTGATGCGTCTTCAATCTGAACTCTCTGTCGACGACTGAGTGTGTCGTCGGCTAATTCCGAACCGAAATCTCGGGCAGCGAGACGTTCGTATTCATCAGCCAGCGTGACCAGACCCATGCCAGTGTCAAATTCAATCGCTTTGTTTGGTTTCGATTTGGCAATCAGTAACCGTAGTATTTCTGGAGGAACCAATTGGAGTGCTTCAATCGGCCCAATGGTGTTTCCAACCGAAGAGGACATTGCACCTTTGCCCTTGAGGCTTATCCATTCGTACACAAGAGGTTGTGGCGGTTCGTGGCCGAGGAGTTGTACAATTTCACGACCGGTGGCATAGGACCCACCGGCCGCTCCGTGATCTTTGCCAAAGGCTTCACATGTGACGCCAATCCATCCCCATTTTGCCGGCCAATCAATTCGCCAAGGGAGTTTACCTTCTCCCTTGGTAATATCAGACACACCGGTTCCACCGTACTCGTCAGTCCAATGGACGTTCGGAAAATCATAACCCGTCACCTTGACTTTATCGAGGCCACCTTTCGAATTTAACGGGCTCCAGGGGAACCAATGTTCGGGGAGTTCTCGGCTAGAAACGCGTTCGATGCACTCTTTAATTTCGTCTGCCTTGTCGCAGGCGATCTTAGCCAAATCAGAGAAACGCCCGCTTCTGTACGATTCAAGATTGTCGATAAGTCGAGGTTTGACGCCAATTTCACTGAGTGCTTTGAGAAACGGTTGCAAAAAGTGCTGAGCATAAGTCCAACCCTCCTCGTGAAAGCGCTCCCAGTCAGGGTTACCGTTCTTGTCGGGTGCGGGAATTGCTCCAAGTTGTTGCCCGACACACTGTTCATATTCTTTGCCAAGGAAGTCATACACCTTGCGTAGTGGGTCTGCACTGTCGATGATGAATACAAAATCCACGTCGAGGCCGGCGTTTTTAGCTGCACGAGCTATCATGTCACCGGTGAGTATTTCGCGAAGATGCCCAATATGAAATTCACCACTCGGAGTTATTCCAGTCGAAACAACATGCTTGTTTCCTTTGTGGGAAAGGGACTGTGCCGCCACATCTGCCCAGTGCATGACTTCACCTCAAACAGGGACTGCGCGTATGATTCCGCGTAGAGGGACGCCGTTGATTTCGTTACGGGTTGATTTGTTCACCAGTACGATAGCAAGACCGACTTCTCCACCAGCGGCACGGATTGATTCAATGGTTCGACCCATGGTCGTGCCCGTCGAAAGCACATCGTCAATGATGACGACTTTTTTCCCGGGAACTTGACCATACTTGTTTGAGAGTACTCCATGCCCATCGTCGCCGTCTACATTTCTATAAATCGTATACTCAGAGCCGAGGCAACGAGCCACTTCGTGAGCGAAACTGATACCGTTGATGGAGATTCCAACAATGGTGTCGATGTCGTTGAGTCCCAATTCTTCATCGGCAACATCTGCCATGATTGTTCCAATGGCTGCGATACGTTCTGGTCGTACGCCGATAGTTCTCCAGCCAATGCGTACATCTGTTGGCCGGTTTGTCGATTCTGCACCAGCAAGTAACCACGATATTGTATCTTGGGAGAGCGATAATTCGTCAGCAATTTGTTGAGAGTTGAGTCCTTCTTTCCTCAACCCAAAGGCGTTTGCTCGCAATTCTTCAATACTCGATGCCATTGTTCTCAATCACGCCTATGGCCGCCAACTCATCAACCCTTTGTCTCTGAGTATGCCGATAACCCATTATCACCTCCAAAGGCTTCAAGAAAGAGCGTCACAGGGCAAGACCATGAGCGACTTTGATTACGAGTCTTTGCTGGACCGAGCACGGGAAAACATTCCTGAAGAAATCTCATCCCGTTCAAGGTGGCGATTGCCTGAACCACAAATCCTCATTGAGGGCCAAAATACGATTTTCCGTAACTTTAACGAAGTCGTTTCAATGATGGACCGTGACGACAATCACGTCTATCAATACATTTTGAACGAACTTGGAACCTCTGGTTCTCGAGATGGTCCTCGAGCCAGATTCAAGGGGCGAATTCCGCCGAAAAGAATCAAAAAAACCATTGTGAATTACGTCAATTCATACATCAAATGCAGTCAATGTTCCGCTCCCGACACGCATTTCATCAAGCAAGACAGGACGACTTTACTCAAGTGTCAAGCATGTGGCGCAACACGACCAGTCAAACTATGATTTCGAATCAATTTTGATTTCGAGGTGCTGCGCAACTGTACCGGTTTTCAAGTGTTGAAGAATATCCTTTACTGCATTCTCATCAGTGATTGAATACCACACTCCTTCGGGGTACACGACACATGTCGTTCCGAATTCACAAAAATCGAGGCAACCGGATTTTTGAACCCTTACATTGTGCAACCCAGCCTGCTTGGCGGAGGTTTTCAGCAGTCTCATGAGGTCGAGACTGCCTCTTCGACTGCATGAGGGCCGAGCAGCATCTTCAGAGCGCTCATGCCCACAAACGAACACATGGCGCTCATAGCCAACACTGGAGCGGCCTTTCGGGTCGGTTGGCATAGTATCACTTCACATCGAGTGAGTTGATCTTAACAGCAAGTTCAAGGTCAAGTTCGGTAACCTTTTGCTCATCATGCGTGAACAATTCCAGTACGACGTATCCCCATCCGAAATGGATATCGGGATGATGGTTTTCGTTTTCGGCAAGTTCAGAGACTGCGTCGACAAAGTTTTTTGCTGAAGCGAAGTTATCGAACTTCTTCTCAAGCATTAACCGGCCCTCGATGAATTCCCAGCCAGTGGGTGCATCCATGCACTCAACCCCACAAGTGAGCGTCGTCACTGCCTTGACTTTCTTTTTCCACTTTCTCATGGAGTTTCGAGCGACGCTTCATGTCAGCCCGTTCAAAGGCGAGGAGTGCTTTATCGTCGATGTATGCCGGCCGTGTATGGGCTATCAGTACGATTTGAGCGATGATGTCTCTTGCAAGGAAAACCGTTCTTCCATCATCGGTCAACAGTTCGATGTTTGATTTACCAGATGCTAAAAGTCGACCACGCATCCATGATTCGTTATCGGATTGAATAGAACGAGAGTCAAGAAGAATCTCAACCAAGTCGTCTCTGCGAAGACCGTGCCTTCGGTCAAGCAAGTCGCCGTTGTGAACATCGACAAATTTGGAAAGGTCCGGGGAGCCCATGTCCTTCCATAGCGGAGTTGCCCAGTCTGGGAGTTTGATTTGTTGCTTCTTCTTACCGGCCATGTACCGTTCACGAGCCGAGGCTACTTGAACCTCGCTCCTCGCATCACATGAAACCAATCTTAGCGTTGTGTTGAACGGATGTCTTCTTGAAGGGTGGGCGACCGGCATAGAATAGGGAGAAGGTATGAAAGTCTCGTGGCGCACGCTCCCAACAGTACTTCTCGAGGAAGAAATTCTCGACAAAGCGTTTTCCCGAGCCAAGAAAGCAGCGGACCGTGTCGATGACCCTGACCGTATTTTTCGAGTTCGCAAACAAATGAACCGTATGGTGCAAACAGCTTCGGACATTATTGCAACGACGTTCCAGGACATGGTGAACACATGGCCAAGCCTTGACCAGTCCCCACAGTTTGATGTCTCGATGATCGATGCGTGTGTTGGTTGTGATGACTATCGACATCATCTTTCGATGCTGCAATGGGGTGGGAAGCAGGTGCTCAACATTGCAGGTCAAAACAGCAAGAAAATTGTCCGGACCGGTCGAACGGAATTGATGCATGATGCTCGACGAGAAGCGTACGGTCGTATTTCATCGATAATGCGTCGAGTTGGCCCTTCTCTCTCGTGGTTAAGTGAGGCTCGAGAAGTTTTGAAGCGGTTGCCTACGATTGACCAACTGCTGCCATGTATTGTTGTTTGCGGGGCTCCAAACGTTGGCAAATCAGCATTCATCTCAGCGTTAAGTTCGGGTAACATGGAGGTCAATCACTACCCATTCACAACCAAACAAATCCACGTCGGCCACTTTACACACCGTCGTTTGCAATTTCAACTGGTAGATACGCCGGGGCTACTCGACCGTCCACTTGACAAACGTAATGACATCGAATTGCAAGCGATTGCCGCCTTGGAAAACATTGGCTCTCTGGTGTTGTTCCTCATGGACGAAAGCGAGGCATGCGGGACGAGCATTGAGGAGCAGAACCACCTTCTTGACGACGTTCAAGCACTCTTGCCAGGTACTGACCTCATGGTCGTGACTTCGAAAGCCGACCTTCTCAAACCACAACCTTCCATGTGGGATGAAGTTCATTCATCTGAACAGCAATGGCGTGACGAGGGTTCAGAAGGAGAACCTGAATTGCCGTTGTTGTATGACCCAAAAGGGCGGGTAACGATGTCGGCCACCGAATTTGTTGGCATGGATTCAATGCGACTCGAAATTGTTCGCAGAGTCCGAGTTGCTCGTCCAAACAATCCAATGGAACTTCCAGATGGTTGGTATCGAAGAGACCAGTGACTTCACATCTGTTCCACTGGAAGAATACCCAAGCCTTCCATGCTGCATCGCATGAGGTCACGGGCAAGTTCTGAGATTTGGAAGTTGAACACATTGAGTTCGCCGTCTTGCAAAATCATGCAGTCTCTGTAAAAGGCATTGAACGAGGTGGCGAGCTGGAGCAGTTGATTTGCAAACAGGTGTGGTCGACGGTCATTGACTGCTTTGGCGAGAATATCGTGATGGATGCAAAGCGTTCGTAAAAGTTCGACGAGACCTTTCGGCATTTCACTTGGAATCGTTGCTTCTTCGCTCAACACAGAGGTGATGTCAATTCCGGATGCTGCACATTTTCTTGCTATAGAACATGCCCTTGCGTGACTGTACATGATGAAGGGTGCTGAGCCACCCTCAAACGCTAAGGCCTCTTCCCAACGGAACGTGAATCCCTTATCCGGGCTTACTTTGATGATGTTAAAACGTACTGCAGACGTACCAGCAGCCTCAGCAATTTCAGCAACCATCTCCGTTGTGTATTCTGGATGTATGTCCGATACAACGGCTGCAGCTTGTGCTTGTGCTTCTTCCAAAAGGTCGTCCATGTACACAACATTACCCTTGCGTGTGGACATTTTCCCTTCTGGGAGTTTGATGAAGGAATAGAAGAGAACATCCGGTATCTTTTCACCGAGTTCAGCTAGCGTTAATCCGACTTGTTTGGCTTGTAATTTGTGGTCTTCACCAAGTACATTGATGAGTCGATCGCACTGTTGCCATTTCCACATGTGGTAGGCAATGTCCCGAGTCGCATAGAGCGACGAGCCGTCACCCCTGCGGAAAAAGAACTCCGTTTTCCCTTTCAAGCCACGTGCTCCGAGGTCAAGGAATTCCGCACCGTTCTCAGCCACACCATGGATGTCGAACGTCTTGAATTGCTTCATGAGTCTTGAAACATCTCCATTGGTTACAAACATGGATTCTTTGGTGAACGTATCGAAGTCTATTCCGAGGCGTTTGAGCGTAGAAAGCATACCGTCCAATACGGGTTGATACGCGTCTTCGAAGGATTTCAAGACCGCTTCATCACCGTGTTCACTGGCATGCACCATTTTGCTAATGTCGGCTTCAATTTGCTCTTTATCCGCTCTGTCTTGTCGGATTGCTTGGGCTGCCTGGTACCATCGTACGCGCTCATGATCCGCCTTCCCTTGCCATTTGGAATTGACCGGCTCTCGGTCGGAAAGCGTTTGCTCAACATCAGATGCGCTCAAATTCTTCAGCGCCCAAGCGAGTACAGCAACTTGTTTCCCCATGTCATCAACATAGTATTCTGCACGCACATTGTTTCCATGTAGTCTGTGAAGTCGTACCATCGTATCACCGAGGATGGCGTTTCTTGCTCTTCCGACGTGGAAAGGACCGTTTGGATTTGCAGAGGTATGTTCAACCAAAATATGCTCATCATTCGCTGGTTTACTGCCGTAAGCGTCACCAATCCGTATGGCGTTGAGGAAAACTTGTTCAGCAAGCCAAACAGGATTTGCTTTCACATTAAGATAACCTGCAACAGCGTTGACTTCGCCGATGGCATCGCTTGAATCGAGTGATTCAGCAATCATTTGAGCAATCTCTGCGGGGGGTTTACCGAGCTCTTTCGCAAATGGAAAGCACGGTAAGGAGAGGTCGCCTTGGTCGTGTTCACGGGAGCGTACCAGCATACTACGCCAATGTTGGTTGTGAATTCCGTTCGCCGTGAGGGCTTTGTCCAGAAGCGGTTCTAGAACGATACGGAGCATTTGCATGGTTTCACCTCACATCATTGGGTAGCGACATATTCCTGCAAGTCCACCAAATCCATGAAGCAGTTGTGAACCTTCCTCTGTGTCGATTGATATATAGACCACTTCTGTATTGCTTTTCGCAGCCATTTTGGTCAACTCATCAATCAATGGAACATTCTTCAATTCTTTGGCTCCATCGCCACTGGCTTTGCACGATGGGCAATCGGGTACTGCTTCATTTCGAGCAATGCTTACGTCCCACTCATGGTTGCACGAGCCGCATTCGAGTGTCAAAGCATTCTTTCGCAATGCTTCTGAAATAAGCAGTCTGCCGACTGCGCCCTGATCGAGCGCTTGACGAACCATTTTCTCGCCGTAGGTCGCTTTCGGTGCAGATTTAACCAACTCTCCAAGAAAAACATTCATGACTTGACGTTCTGCATCAAGTTCAATCTCCCCCATCATCGCACCGGCATTTTCCACCAACTCACGAACGCCACTGTCGTTGGAGTAACCAACATCAAATGTGGTTTTGGCAATTTTCTTGCCAATTTCGTGATGAAAGTAATCGTTTTTTACAACGAAATCCTTGGTTGCGCCAGGGCCTCCAACAATGATTGCTTGGATGTCTTCGAGGTTTGGCAGCCAATATGATGAGGCGTGTTCTGTGGCTCGTTTGAAGAAGTTATGCGCTGCTTCCTCGATGAGCCGCTCAAATCGTTGAGCTGATTGTCCACCTTGACGGTGCTTGCCCATGATGTTTGAGACGAGGTGCTCTTGGACATGAATTCGCTTTCCAGATGCAATGCCAAAGGCTGCCTCTGAGCGGTCGATGACGAACAGCCCGTATGATTTCTTATCGACCAGCATGTCTTCAAGCTGCGTCAGTTCGAACACCGAATCGCATCGGTATCTGAAAGAGATTAACGGCTGAGGTGGTTCTTCAACAACGATGTTCACCATTCTGTTCTTGTTGTTTCCAATGATGATTGAACCGACGAAGAGTGCAATGCCATTTTCACCTGCATTTTTGTATTTTGAAAGTGTTGAAAGTGCTGATTCAATGGCACCTTGGACATTTTTACGGGTTCCTTTCGATTTGATGTTTGCAGCCTGCCCGTGTTCATTCTGAAGCAGGGAGCGAGCATCCGACACCTGTCGGTCCGGTGGAATGATGATGGTCACAAGTTCAGTTCCAAACCCTTTCATTTCTCGGAGGTCTTCGAGAGCCATCTTGAGGCGCAATCTGCGCGTTGCGAGAACTGCATCGTCAGACATGGGGTGGCCTCAGTTCAACGGCACAGTTGAGGGGTCTTCAACTCTCTTATGTGTTCGAATCCATTCTCCGGTTTCTTCACGGATGGAAACGGTACGCCGTTTCTCGGGGATAGCCTCAAAGTATGGGCGCGTAACGGTTGTTTGATGACCCGTCGACAAGTTGTTGCCCTCGGAGGAAGTCTTCTTCGTCCGGAAGAGTCTGAGCAACGAACAGCGTGGTTCGGACAACTTCGTCAGTTGGCAGTTCACATTGAAGGCAACGGCCGTCACCTTGGTATCGTAGTTGGAGGGGGATTGCCTGCACGCGAAGGCATTGAACTTGCACGAACGATGGTTAGCGACCCCCACCGCTTGGATGAGGTAGGAATCGCTGCAACTCGAATCAATGCGACCATCATTCAACAAGTGCTTCTTGACATCGGTTGCGATGTTGCAAAGGTGATTCCAACATCAACACAGCAGGCAGCCGAACTTCTCGACGAGCACCACCTCGTGGTTATGGGAGGCACGACTCCAGGCCATACTACCGACGCCGTTGCCGTTGCTTTTGCACGTGATGCGGGGGCAGGTCACTGCATTATTGCGACCAATGTATCCCATGTTTTTGATAAAGATCCTCGAGAGCATGAAGACGCACAATCGTTCAGCACGATGTCGTTTGAACAACTCGCCAAAATCACTGGAATTGGTCGCCCTCTTGAGCCCGGCGCATCCGCAGTGATTGACCCTGTAGCGGTAGGATGGGCCAAGGATGCAGCAATCACACTCGCTGTTCTCGATGGACGCGATACGTCCATTCTCGAGCAGGCTTTGGACGGTCAGCCGTTTGAAGGAACGTTAATCCAATGAGGTGGAATTATGGTAGATGCATCGAAAGTGAAAGAAAACATCGCTAAAATGACCAACAAAGCACGCGGTTCACTCGCAACTGGAAAGGTGCAACCACACAAGCACTGCAGAGTGTGCTTTACGCCGATCAAGTTATCTGCTGAACCTCGAGTATGCAAAGACCAAGAATGCATTGACAAAAACGCACGTGACGAGCGTAATCAAAAACAAATCCGTATCTGGATGTTTGTATTCCT
>JAKMGM010000019.1 GCA_022424925.1 Candidatus Poseidoniaceae archaeon
TTAGATGTGGATATTTATGAGCACAATGAGGCTTTTGCCTCAGCATCGTGTGCAGTTGCGCAAGAACTGAACATTCCTGACGACCGATTTAATCTTCATGGTGGCGCAGTCAGTCTTGGTCACCCACTTGGCTCAAGTGGAACCCGTTGTCTCATTACGCTGCTCGGTGTAATGCGTCGTTGCGAAGCGAATTCTGGAATCGTCACGCTGTGTTTAGGCGGCGGTAACGCCGTAGCCATGCTTCTTCGGCGAACTTGAGATGCGGCTTGAGTTCTCTTTCAAACTACTTTTCCGACTGGTGGTATCAAATAGGGCTGGATAACGGCCAACAGTTGGGGTAGACCGATGGTATCGTTTGCAGATCTTGGAATTGAGCCGCTTTTGGTTGATGCCTTGAAACAGCAAGGCATCGTTGAACCATTTGAAGTTCAAAGAGAATCGATTCCCGATGCTATGCTCGGTCGCGACGTTTGTTGCAGAGCACCGACTGGTTCAGGAAAAACGCTCGCCTTCGGCTTACCGCTTTTGGCAATGACTGAGGAAGCAGAACCGAGTCGTCCCACTTCGCTTATTCTCACACCGACTCGCGAACTTGCAGAGCAAATTTTCAACGTACTTGACCCCCTTGCGTATGAACTGCAATTGTATGTACAAGCAATGTACGGTGGTAGTTCCTACCAAAAGCAGTTTCGGGCGCTCGAACGAGGCATTGATGTCTTGGTCGCTTGCCCAGGTCGCTTAATCGACATGATGGACCGCGGTGCAGTCTCGCTTGACGATGTTGGTATAGTGGTTCTTGATGAAGCAGACCGAATGGCAGACATGGGATTCATGGAACCCGTTTGCAAAATTCTAGACAGGTGTAAGAAAGACCGTCAGACCATTCTCTTCAGTGCTACCCTCGATGATGAAGTGGCTGACCTCGTTCGAGACTACCAAACCGACCCAGTGACCATCGAAGTAGGGCCTAAAGAAGTGACTATGGAAAGCATGACACACTACTTTTGGCTGATGCCGAACTCGAAAAAATCAACGATTTCTTCGGAAATCATTCGGAAGTGTGGACGCACCATCATTTTCTGCCGGACCAGAAACGGTGTAGACCGGGTTGGAGATGAGATGCAATTCGACGGTATGGCAATAGAAACGCTCCACGGTGGACTCTCTCAGCGCCAGCGTGACAGTGCAATGAAGCGTTTCCAGCATGGCGAATGTATGGCCTTGATCGCAACAGATGTTGCAGCTCGAGGTATCGATGTTGAGGGCGTCAATTGTGTAATCCACTACGACCCACCGGAGAACGGTAAAGCGTACAAGCACCGAAGCGGACGAACTGCTCGGGGTGGAAATACGGGTATCGTGATTTCTCTTGTTCAAAAGCCTCAGAAGAAGCAATACGGACGAATCCAACGTGATGTTGGAATCCGAGTAGACTTTGAACCACCTGAATTTTCTGCACTTCCTGAATTTGAAGTCGAATACATTGCAGCCGATCGCAGACAACGTTCAAACCGTGGTGATTCAGGCGGCCGTGGTGGACACTACGGTTCCCGAAACGGTGGCGGCGGCGGTCGTGGCGGTGGAGGATACCGTGGAGGCAATTCCGGAGGTAGCCGTGGCGGGAAATCCGGCGGCAACAGCGACGCTTACCGAGGCGAATCTCGCGGTCAAAATTACAAGCCAAGTAAGAACTCGAGTAAAGGCTACCAAGGCGGAAAAAAGAAGTCAGGCGGTTACGGTAACAAAGGCGGCCGATACAGCGGCGGAAAGAAAAATTGAATCATTCTTCTTCGGTATGAACTGGTTTAACTGGACTAAAGATTCCGTAATCTTCGATAATTTCAGCAGCACCTGGCAACACGGGGAGTACATCATCGGTCATCAGTCCCGTATTTTTGTAAATTCTGTTCGCTAACTGTTCTTTTTTGGTTAACCCTGGGCGCAATATAGCAAAGCGTTGACAGAGAGAGCGAATGGTGTCTGGAAGGCCTCCCATGAGCAAAGGAACTCCGTTGATAGCGACAATACCGATTCCCATTTGGACGTCTAAATCTTTGAACCACTGGCGTTGACCACGCACGATAAACGAACCCTTGCCAACATATTCTCCGGTTTGAGCCGTCTTTGACACTTGAGCAGGTTTCACCGAATATACGGTTCCATGTGCGCCTCCTCCCGCCCAAGCGCGACTCCAGCACAGGGCAAGTGTTGCTGCTTCCTCCAGTTTTTCAGGTGTTATTCGTTCATCGCCTAATTTGTCAACCAGGCGAAAGGCAGGAACATCATTGGGGATGTGTGCTGGTTTGTGTCGGTCTGGAGCAAAGCCTTGGGTCGCTCTTAGACTGCAACTTGGGGCGCCATGTAAATCGGCGTGCAGGTACATATCAGCGCCAGAGAGGTGCTTTTTGACAATTGAATCGTTTCCTTTGGCGTCTTTTCCACCAACCAACAGATGTCCACCGCTCAGCATGCTCCAGCGGTGGCTCTCAAACCACAAACGCTTGCTGCGTTTGACCTTGTTGAGTTTCCCACTGGCTTGTTGTTTTGCTTCCTTTTTCTTCGCCCTTTGCAGGTGAAGAACCGTGTCTTCCAGCGCTTGAACAGCGCCGGATGTCTTGTCTTTCTGTTTTCGTGCCGCTTCAAAATGGCGTTGAGCATTTTGATGAACTGTTTCATCAAGCGAGAGTGTTGCCTGAGGTCCATTTGGTTGATTTTCAGCATCAGGAAGGACGGTGACAAAACTACGTTGTGCGGGATTCAGTGATACAATCCAAGGAATCTGCTTGGCATCTTTTTTGATTTGATTCCAACCTTTTTCTTCGACAGCTGCTGAGACTTGGCTGAGTAAACTTTCGATATGTGTCCAGTTGTTTTGTATGGTATGACCAAGCATTTGTTGCTTTTCGATTTTTTTGGAAAAACCTTCCAGTGCTTTTTCTTGCTGAGCTTTCCTTCGTTCGAGGCGTTCAACATCGGTAGAATGGCCACGACCCGGTGCTGCAATATCCATCTTTTCTGCTTCACGGCGAGCAAGAGCCATCGCATCATGGGCGCCTTTCCAAGCATCAACCGCTTCACACAACGAGGGAAAAGACGCTTTGGCAGCTCCTTTGTGAGCCGGAAGCAGTGTCGGTGTTGCTTCACTGGCATGTTCTTCGAAAAATCTGTCTCTCTCCCCACTGGGTGCGTAAGCGTTGGCTTTCTGCTCCAAATCTTCGTTCGATGTGGTCGAGTTTTTCTTTAACATGAGATGGCCGACTTGCGTTTGTGCAAGGTCTGATAACAGTGATTCTAATGCTTCATGTACCGTTTTAGCATCGACTTTTTGTGTATCGATATTTGCATCATATCCTGCAAGAGAACAAACTGCGTTGGCGTGTGTTCCGCCGAGGTTCACTTTTCCTCCAAGTGTCGAAACAAGGTCTCTGTCTGAATCTTGGAACATGTTGAGAAGTTGTTCAAGACTGATTTCATGCGGATCCATAGCGGCTGGTGGAGGGATATATTTCACGCCTTTTTTCAGGGTTCTACCGGCGTATGATGCGTGTGTAAGCGGTTGAATAATGATTTCATCTTCATCGGTGAGTATGATGTTTCCGTCTCGAAACACTTCAACATACAGGTGATATTGGCCGTGTTTGGTATCAAAGTCGAAACGAAGAACACGGTCAAAGCCAAGTTGTCGAACGCCGGTCATTCTCGCGTTTTTGAGGTGCTTCCTCAAGACCATAGCAAACGGTGGAGGTGTCATCGGCATCGGTCGATCCCGATTCGAGGTGTAGATGCGAGAACCACGCACCAAGACGAGGTCAAATTGGTCCATTTCCTTGGGGTTGATTCGCAGAACAATTTGCTCGTAATGCGGCATGTAGGCCTTCTTGACGTAAGCACCTGAACTTTCATTCAGTTCACGAGCGACAGCTCGTAAATCAAAACTGGACATTGTAGCCTTCATGCGCTCTCCTCAAACCTTCGTGTAAACGACGCCTCTTCAACCCTACTTGAAGCGCAGTAGAACTTTTCCAGTGTTCTTGGCATCGTGAATATACTGGTGTGCTTCTGCCACATCTTCAGCATCAAATACTGAATCAATAACAGGTTGAAGCACACCACTGCGAACACCCTCCATAATGCGTTGCAACTGTCCAAGCATTACCGATTCATTCTTCCAAGTCCCCATGTGTACGCCGAATACGCCTCGGTTTCGCGTCATAAGACGGAGTGGGTCGAATGCAGGAGTTTTTCTCCATGCCAAGTAGGTACGGAGCATTGAACGTTTTGAGGATGGTGCGACTGCGGACATACCGTATGTGTAAAGGCGGCCACCTTCTTTCAGCACGGACAGTGAACGTGCAAGGTTATCGCCGCCAATCGGGTCGAGAATGTGGTCGACACCCTCGTTATCGGTTTGCTTCTTGATGATGGAAACAAAATCTTGGTTGTGACGGTCGATGGCTGTCGCTCCGTAGGATTCGATGATTTCTGATTTTGAACCGGATGCTGTTGCCCATACTTTGCGCACGCCTGCCCACTGACACAACTGCAATGCTGCCGTTCCCACTCCACCAGCGCCACCGTGAATAAGCACTGATTCATCTTCTGTGAGGTGACCAAGATGGTGAAGCATGTGATGTGCGGTCAGATAGGTCACCGGCAGCGATGCTGCCGCTTCTAAAGAGAGTTCATCGGGCAAAGGCAGTACTCGATTGGCGTCCACGACCACGTAACTTGCTTGACCGCCCGATGGCATTGCCGCAACAACGCGTTGACCAATGGTCAGTTCAGTGCTTTCGTCTCCTAAGGCATCGACAACGCCACTAACTTCGTAACCGGGCGTGAATGGGTAGGGGGGTCGCGGTTGATAGAAGCCGAGCCGCATGAGAAGGTCAGCGAAATTGATTCCAGCAAACGATACCTTTACTCGCACTTGGCCGGCTTTTGGCTCTGGGATTTCCATTTTCGCTACCCGAATTGATTTCGGAGAACCCGCCTTCGTGAACTCAACTTTGATAGCCATAACACATCCTAACGCTGCAAGCGTTCTAAGGTTTGGTTTCAGTGATGGACCAAACGGATGATTCCTCGTGCAATGTACCCGCTCGCTGGTGTGAGAGTAGGTGAGACAGGGTTTGGTCTTGTGCTAATCCTGGATGAGCATTCGGCGTGTCAGCATAAGCATGTTGAGCGATTTGTGGAAGGGCGGTAATACCTTCATCGACTGCATCATAGACGGCTTGATGACGTGCCTTGCGGTGGCGAATATAGTCATTGATTTTTCTCTCAGGCAAGGCGATGACTGGTCCGTGACTTGGAAACAGTAGATTTGGTTTCAGTGCCTTGAGGCGTTCAAGTTGTTCGAGGTACTGGTTCATGTCACCTGTGTGCGGGGGAATCAGAATGGTTCCGATTCCAGCAACCATGTCTCCAGCAATCAACCCCGCTTCACCAAGAAGGCATATGTGCCCAGGGTGATGTCCGGGTGTGATCAAAACCTGCCAAGATTGTTCGCCGAGATTGAGGATTTCGCCGTCGTCAAGAATTCGGTCACAGTTGACGGTTTGCGCAGTGTATTCACTCCCCCAAATTGGTACATCAAACGCTTCGCGTAACAATCCAATATCGCCGACATGGTCGCCGTGTGAATGCGTGAACATCATGGCCACCAATTCCCCTTTGTGCCGGTCTACCGCCTTGGCCATGTCTTCCATTCCTTCACGTAGGTGAGAAGCAGGGTCAACCAAAATGAAATCTCCATCAGGGTCGCCCACAAGATAGCAATTGGTGTGGTCTGCGGGCGGAAGCGTTGCGGTTTTTACAGGTACTACTTCGACGCCATGGGCGAATAAAATTGAGCGGCGACTTGGAAGTCGTTCGCTGATATCGCGAGCCGCTTCTATCATATTGCGACCTTTTCGTTCAAGCGTTCTTTCAATTTCCATGAGCAACGTCACCACCGGTGGAGCCACCTTGATTTTGTGCAATGCCCATTGGGCCAGTATCTCTCGTGGCGTTGCCCAGAGAATTTCAGTGAACTCGGTTTGGGGTTCTAAATCAATGTCCGGGACATGTTCCAATGTACCGGCATGGAAGTGCATGAACGCATTGTCAAATTGGATGGGTCCGAATGGTGGTGTAATTCGATGACTGAGTACCCGAATGGCTGAAGTCTCATAGGGAAATTGGCCTTCCAAAGCAAGTGGGAGGTACTTGCTTTTATCCTCTACGATTTCGATGCGAGCGTCAAGTGGGAGTGAAACCAACCCCTCTTTCGATGGCGCAAGCCCAAGTTCTTCACTCATTTCTCGAAGAATGCAAGCCATTGCTCTTGCTTCCTCGCCTTTGATTCCAAGTTGTTCGACAGCAGCAGTGTCGACTCGCGATAATCCGCCGCCCGGAAACGCCCAGTAACCGGGGAATGCAGCCATGGTTTCGGAGCGAAGACCGAGGAGTACTTCAACACCGTTTGGCCCGTCTCGCGTCATGGTCATGGTCGCTGTAGGACGGGGCGGTTTTC
>JAKMGM010000055.1 GCA_022424925.1 Candidatus Poseidoniaceae archaeon
CACCTGCCCTTTCAGGATGTTTGGGCTCTGACGGACTGCTTGACTTTCCCGAACAGAAAGGTATCCCTGGCGGCCTTACACTGGCGTGTCTTGATGATTCAAAGTTCACCTCGATGGTTATCGAAATTGATTATGCACCCGGATATCTACCTGAATCATCTTCTACTGACTTACTCAAGCAGAGACTCGAATCTGTTTGTGAAAAGCCTCGAGGTATATCCTTTACATTCACGGAAACCGATTTTTCGGTAACTGAGGTTTGGCAAGCAGACGATGTTCGTGAACTCGGCGATGATGCAAAGAGTACTGATCCTCAATCCGGTTCAACCCTCACATGGCAAATTCTTTTCCCAGCAGGAAGCTACGAAGACGAAAGCGTTCTGGGCGTGGCTGTTGATGCATCAACTGTGGCGGTGTTCAAAGACTCCATCGACGATGCTGAGAACATTTTCCGTCGACCATCGGCCGAAAAAATCGAAAACAGCGTCCTTGTACATGAAGTCGGGCACCTCTTGGGGTTGGTGAATATCGTCTATACGTCTCCGGTTGACCATGAGGATAGTTCGCATCCCGGCCATTCGAATAACGAAGATTCGGTTATGTATTGGGCGGTTGAGTCAACGAGTATTGCTAATTTTTTCGACAATGATTTGCCAACGGATTTTGACATCGATGACCGAAACGATTTGATTGGAATTGCTGACGGTTCGATACCATGCACGGACCAATTGTGGCGCCCTTAGGGATTCGGAGTTGCGCTGAACTGTGTTGCTGCACGCCACGCATCAAAAATCGAATAGAGCCACAAGCCCAGCCACAGCACGATGGTGAGTGCGAGTGGAATTTGCAGCAAAAACCAGTCGAAACCTTTTCTGTGTTGCCGATTGAAATGTTGTCCGAGGAACAGAAAAGGAACGGCTGCGAGAACGGCAGTGAACAGAGGTCGTAAAGTCCCCCAAGTTCCAACGCCAAATGTAATTTCTTTCCATATTTCTCGAACAAGCCGGACTGGACGTGAATTGGCGACACCATCCTCTTCAACGGGCAGTGTGGTCATTGTATCGGTCTCCGACTCCATACTGTTCAGCCCTCCGTACTGTTCACAGTTTGTCAAGATGACGCTTCAACTTAGGCATGAGTATCAAAAACCTCCACCTCAACGATACTTCATGGCACAGGTTTTAGTCACTGGATTTGAGCCGTTTGGGTCAAACGCTCGCAATATCTCGATGGAGGTTTTATCGAAACTCCCACGTTTCGTGAACTGCAATGACCCGTGGAAAGAATTGAGAGAATCAGAGTTGCCCAGCGTCAATGCTGAACTCACAACGATGCTTTTGTCGGTCGACGAGCTTGGTTCAAACACAGTTGCAAACCTAATCGAATCCGGTAGTGAATGGGATTTCATTGTACATGTGGGACTCTGCGAGTCATGCACAGTGCCCCGAATTGAAACACGTGCACAAAACATATTGGATATGAGAATACCTGACAATGCTGGAAGACACCTTTCAGATGTTCAGTTATCGATGGATGGTGACCTCCATGTTCAGGTTCCAGTACGCTATTGGCACGGCCAAAACTTCGGTATGGACTGGGAGCCATCAGTCGATGCGGGGACATTTATTTGCAACGAAACCCTTTACCGAACCTTGCATGCCCTCGCAGCGGCTGCTTCATCTACACCTTGCCTCTTCATACACCTCCCTGATATTGAAAATTGCAGTTTAGACCAGGCATCAGCATTCATTCAGAATACCATTCAACGCATGCTTTTCCGGCCGGTCGTTTCGGTCGTAGGTGGATTACTCACCATTGACGACCGTTTTCTGGTCGCTCGCAGAGCCTTGCATGAATCCTATCCCGGAAAGTGGGAGTTTCCTGGTGGTAAAGTTGAACCAGGTGAATCACTACAAGAGGCTATCATTCGCGAGTTTAGCGAAGAATTTGCCTGGGATGTTTCCGCTCAACCACCCATTGGACGTTGGTATCACGGTCTTGAAAAAGTCGATATTTGTCTCGATATCCTACCACTCAAACTCGCTCATGCCGGGCATAATTTGAATGATTCATCAACATGGACGGCGCATGATGCAATTGCATGGAGATCAACTGTCGACGATACCAAACTGGATTGGTTAGGCAGTAATGAGCAAATCGTACATTGGATGAGAGCCACACGATATGTCATTGGATCCAAGTGACTGCTGTACCGTCCTTGCCCATTGCGCTTTCATCTTGAATGCCACGAGGAACCGTGTCTCGGCCCTTGTGCCAAGTCGCTGCTTCAAGCCAGTCATGAAGATGTTCTCCCGTGATGTCGACTTGTATGACGCCACCGAGTGGGACCTCACCCGCCAAGGCGAACGCTACTTTTCCGACTATCGCTGCTTGACGCAGGAGGTAGAATGTTGTCGCGGCACCATCAGATTGTACCGTCATAGCATCCAATGCGGTATCCAGAATCCGTTGCTCATGTAACGACTTTAGAAAGTGCTCGAGTGATACATCACTGCTTCCCAAACGGCATCACTTGCGTTACCCAAGGAAGGGTTTGGTTGGTGAGGTGGAATTGGAAATTCCGGGAATAGCGTGTGCATTGCCTGTTGCACGAGCTGCGGAACGTCGGCACCGTGCAATTTTGTCTGAATACGAATCTGCAAGTTTTCATTGACGCCGTTGAGGCGTAACAGTGGCTCTTGCATGCTTGAGCGAAGAACCGCCTGCACATGAACATGTCTTTGATTCCTCACTGTTGCGAACACATGAAAGAGGTGTACGCATACGCAGAGGTATGGGTGACTTAGGGCCGCTGATTGCCACAGTTCTTCCCGTACTCAATGAAGAAAAGCATATTGAAGCATGCCTTACATCTCTCATGCACCAAACACTCGATTCACACAAACACATGGTCATGGTGCTTGACGGTGGTTCTTCGGACGCCACATGCTCGATCGTCACTCGAATGATTGAAGTCAGCCGGGAATCGAATGGTCCACGTATAGAATTGCATGAGAACCCGGGTAGGTTTGTAGCTGATGCTCGAAACCTTGCTTTGCGTCTGCTGCCACAATCAGTCCAGTATACGGTCGAGTTAATCGGGCACTCGACATTCGATGAGGACCACCTGCAACTGAGGTTAGAGGAATGGAATGAATTTGAAACCCTTTATTCCGAACCAATAGGCGCGGTTGGCGTGAAAGTTCTTCCTCGCGAAGGGGAACAATCAATGGTTGAATCGTGGATTGAAGGCAGCCTTGCGTCCCCTCTCGGAAGCGGCGATGGACAATTTTCTTCATTCACTCAACGCAGTGAAACACAGATTCCAGCCTTTGCCATGCACTCTCGAACAGCACTTGAGAAGGTTGGAGGCTGGGATCCGTTCTTCATAACCAGCCAAGACAGTGAACTGTCAATGCGTCTTATCGATGCTGGTTTTATCATTACGCGAACACCCAATACGCATGTACGCATGGTGAAACGCTCCTCCCTCGCAAAGTGGTGGAAAATGGGACACAGGTACGGTTTTTGGCGTAGTAAAGTGCTTCGTAAGCACCCCTCACGTGCACGTTTCCGGGAATTTTTGCCATTGATTGGTCTGCTTTTGACGGTTTTTTTCTTTCTCTCCATCGGGTTGTTTCTCATCGCTTGTTATGCCACTGTTCTTGCGATTGAGGGGGTTCGAAAGGCATTCACTTCACGACGAATATCGTCATTGTTTGGCGTTCCACTCTGCCTTTTCCTGTTGCACACGAGTTTCTCAATCGGCTTAATCGATGGAATGTTGAGGCGCGGACGCGCACCCAGTGACCGTTGAGTTCACCACGCAATGCATGCCAACTTTCATCAGTGTTGCAGTAAAGCAACACTCGGTCACCATGGCGAAGGAGCGTTCTGCAATTGCTCGTGGTGTTGCTGCTCTCCCCTTGCTTTTGATGGGTTTGGTTCACTTGACAGTGACGCCATTGCGTCAAATGTTCGATGTGGAACCGACTTTGATGTATGGTTGGTATGCCATTGGTATTCTTGTCGGTGTGTACCTGTTCCGAAAAACACGTACCGTGCGTGATTATGAATTTCATCGGTCGCAAACCATGAAGTCAATGAAAAGAGTCTATCAAGCCGAAGAGGACGGTGTATGGAAGACCAATGTTCAACTTGACAGCAGCATGTCGGCAGAAGGTGTGATGAAACTACAGCAACAGGTTGGTAGTATCGACCAGGAATCTCCTGAATTAGAACTTCATGAAGACGAGAAAGTGGAGGTAGATTTACTGCTTGAAACCGAACAAGTACGACGTGCAAACAGGCGCCTTTCTGGTACGGAGATGTTCGATGATGAGCGCGTCCACTCAACCATTGGTGCAAAACGAAAAGCGTCTCCAATGGACGCTTTTCTTGATTTTGTCGGCTCACTCTTTGGCAGAGTTGACGCCAATGAACTGCGTGAGGAGCGCCGACTTGCAGCATTGCGAGCAGCGTCAGTAGCCGCACCAGTTACCGCCCAGAGGCCAGTTGCACCAATGCGCTCTCAAACGACCCGTGAGGACACCCAATTGAAAATCACCTCGGTGAGTGATGACGGTGGTATTGATTCTGTCATGTCGGAATCCGGCGAAACTCTATTGGAGAGCGTGCCAATTGGTTCTGGTGTGGACAACACATACGCTTGGGATACAACTGTACCCCCCTCAAATCGAGACAGCATTGAATCAATGGCGATGCTCGAAATGCCAGAAACCAGATTTGATGCGAAGTCGAAAGCAATTGTTCCCTCCGCTAGGAATGTGTGTAAGGGTTGCAAAGCGACCATACCAATCGGCGAACCGTTCTGTTTACACTGTGGCCTTGACGCATGATGTGAGGGTTTTCAAGCGTGATATTGAAAGAGGACTTCACAACACCTCGCCATGTTGGGTGAACGTATGTCAGAGAAACGCGACTATTACGAAATCCTCGGTGTCGAGAAGCAAGCAACTTCCGCAGAACTCAAGAACGCCTTTCGTAGCCTTGCACGGAAGTACCATCCGGACCGCAGTGTAGAAGAAAATGCGGAAGATAAGTTCAAGGAGATTCAAGAGGCATATGCTGTCCTCTCTGACGATGAAAAACGTGCACAGTATGACCGCTTTGGTCACAGTGGACCAGGCGGTTCTCCGTTTGGAGGCTTTGGCGGTGGCGGTTTCAACATTAATCTTGAAGACATTCTCGGTGGTGATTTTTTCTCAAACATCTTTGGTGGGGGTGGCGGTTCTCGTCGGGGGCGTCGTCGCGGCTCTGACATCAGGATGATTCACACCGTTGATCTGTTCAAAATTCACACCGGCAGCACTGAAGAGGTTGAAGTTGACCTTCCCGTTGCATGTTCACACTGCGAGGGTACGGGAGCCAAAGACGGTATTACTTCGCAGTGTGGGGATTGCAACGGTCAGGGTCGAGTTCGGATGAGGCAACAGGTAGGGCCCTTTGTTCAAGATGTCGTACGTGACTGCCCTTCATGCGGTGGGGATGGGAACTCAGCAGATGAATCCTGCCAGCCCTGCAACGGCAACGGCAAGGAAATCAAGTCATCTACACTTCGATTCACTGTTCCTGCAGGCGCTGAAGCCGGTACGAGATTGCGTATGCGCGGTAAAGGGGAACCTGCCCCAAATGGACGCGGTGAAGACGGTGATTTGTACATTGAAATCGATGTCGAGCCGCACCCATGGTTTGAACGTTCAAATGCCGATTTAATTATGTCATTACCCCTTGGCTATTCGGACCTTCTCTTAGGTACAACCATCACCATTGAACATGTAGATGGCAAAGACCTTGCTATCAAAGTCCCAGCCTACTCCAATTCCGGAGACACCCTGGAAATCAAGAAGCGAGGGTTGCCACGCAGCCGTGGTAATGGTCGTGGTGATGTGGTGGTGTTACTCAAGCTCTACATGCCAAAGAAAGTTGATAAAAAGTCGAGAAGAGCACTTCAAGACCTCAAAACGACTTTAGCGCCTTCAGATATTCTTCAAGGGATTAAGGATGACGCCCATGACCGTCGTAACTGACCAGCACCGGTTTTTTTCACTTTCTTGCCAATACTTGTGCATTCGGATGATTGATAACATGTCAGCCACTGGATATGTTCATGACTGAGAAGCGAGTTCTCCGTAAAATGAAAAAACTTGCCTCACGTATCAGTGAGAAACTGGAAACAGTTCGAGATGTTATGGAAGATTTGGAAATAGAATTTGAAGTTCTCCAAAACCAAATCAAAAAAATTGAATCAAAGAAGCATTCAACTTCGAAAAAGGAAATCCCGAGTGATGCAGACTTTGATGAGGAAAACGATGACGCTTCGGACGAAGAAATCGTAGACCTTGAGAACACCTCAGTCGTCACAGTCCGTCCGAAATTTTGAGGTTTCTATTGACCGGCTGGTGCCGTTTGGTCATTTTCACTCTTCCGCATCGGTGCGAGCATCGAAGTGAAGCGTTGAAGGGATTCGAGCAGCGCTCGGTTCTCCATCAATACGGCCGTTGAGTTCGACATCGACTGCAGTCGATGTCCCTGACAATTCTACCATGATGAACGTCCTGTTGCCGTTGGCCATTGTATCGAGGAACACTTCTTCGCCTCTGTTGAGGAATTTCGGCTCAACATGTTCCACATTCCATGCCTGGCCGACGGGTGCATCAAAGCGAAGTGCTGCTAAATCCCAGTGCCCCTGTAATATGTGAATTCCAATCATGAGTGGTTTTGCGCCTGATGCCTTTGCAATTCGTTCATCCAATCTCCACACTGCCAAAGCCAATGTTTCAGTTCTGTAGTCGAGGTCAGGTTTGCCCCATGTGGAATTCGCTTCATCCCAAGAAAGTAGGGTGACTGCTTGTAAGGCTTTTCTGAGTTGTTCTCGTGATTGCTTTGGTGTCGTAGCGCCTGAATCTAGTTGTGATTTGAACCATGTGAGTTGCTCTGACTTGAGTCTGTACTCATCGGCTCGTTTTTTGGTTCTGTACTGTACTGCCGCCAAGTAAAGAACTGGTAAGAGGAACAATGACCCCAAGAAGAAGCGTGCTCGAACACCCCACTTTTCTGCATTCTCATCTGGTGGGAAGTATGGCTCTTCGCCTTCATCGATAAGGGAGTAGTAGGTCGTGACAGAGTATGCCCTGCTCGGGGCGTCTTCACCCCAGTTGTGAAACGTTAGGTTTTCTCCATGAACCATACTGACTCGGATGAAATGTGTACCTGGGCCGACGGTCATTGAGGCAGTGATTTTACCGTTTGAAAGCGTGGCGCGCCGAGTATCAACCACCCCCCATGTTTCTTGGTCGATGCTCCAAAGTTCGAGTTCAAACTGTTCTAAATCACTGCCTTCAAGGCTGAATCTCAACAGGTGCTCCGACTCTTCCCAACCATCAACTTCCAATCGGTATACATCTGCAATATCATGTACGGCTAAGGTGAACTGACCATCAAGTGGCCCAGTCTCTAAGGCGAGTAGCGGCCAAGAGTCATTTTCGCTGACTGCTGATAGTGGTCGAACTGACGGTGCTTCTAACCCAGACCTGATGTCTGAGAAATCAGTACTCATTACATCGACAAAGTGTACTGGTGCGTTGAAGACGATTCGTGCAACGCTGATGTTTGGATACGGATAAAAATTGAATGCTGTGTTGGCTGATAGATTGACCTGTTGGCTGAGCGTCCAAGACCCTGAAACAAGTTGCTCAATCTCCATGTGCACATCAAGATGCACAGGTGTGAACGTAATTTTTTGCGTGTCATTCATTGCGAGCATAGTTGTGGTCTTATGATGCCCGCTGACGAAGAATTCATTTGAATCCGTAACCATCGACCCAGTGCTGGTTTGGGCATAGCGCATGCTCTTCAAAACCCAGGCTGTATGTTCAGTACTCGCGTCAATTTTAATCAGCAACCGTCCCGTTTCTTCAGCGTACCAATAGCCGTTATCTCCAGTATTCGATGCATTAAGACCTGTTGAAAGGGCGAGAACCGTTTCAGATAAACGTTCAGAACCTTCGCTTTGAAAATACCCCGAAACCTCGATTGCCTCACTGGCATGCATGATTTGCAATTCCACTGTATCCCCTTCTGTCACGGATACGGGGACATATTCTGAGCCGATTTGTTCAACAATACCGGTGATGAAGTTCGAGTGGGTGTATTCACCATGAGGGATTCCGTAGAGGTTACCGCTTGAGGGGTCGATGCAGCGATCTGCTGCTGTGCAGTAGTCGATTTCTTGCAAGGTCAACTCTTCACTGGGCGACGGTCGAACCGTCGGAAACTTCTCGTCTATTGTTTCGACAAGGGAGTACCGCACTGACTCCATTGCTGGCGAGTGAATGTTGAGTATGGCGGTGGTGTTGGAAGTTGCCTGTAAAGTGAGTTGCGTCGTGGTTTGGTAGGACAATTCACCAAGTGTGAGTTCAGCAGAACACTGTTCACACTCAAGCATTAGACTTGTCCATTGACCATCCGTCATGTTCCATTGGCGGGTATGGTTTTCTTCACCATCTGAAACAAAACCAGTGATTCGACCGTCGTGTTCTAATGTTTCCATTGATGGATCTTCTGCTGAGACATGAACGCAAGAAAGTATGCAAAGTATGAGCGTCATGAACAGCGCTTGAACAGTTCTGTGCTGTGGGAACCGGCCGTCCATGCATCGGCTAATGGGTATGCGTTTTGAACTTAGGGCATCCTTCATGTCCAATGCTTGAAGAAGCGACGGCATTTGGCTCACACATGGAGGAAGGTTTGGGGCGTACGGTTGTGGCTCGATATCGCTTTGCTCGTCAATGGGCACTGGGTGACCGCAAGAATCCAGTTTCATCGACACCCGCATTGGTTTTACTCGATGGTGATATTGATGTTGAGGCGCACTTGGCTCCATTTCGTTCCACGACAGACGATACGATTCCTGCTACGCTGCACTTTGAATCTCGATTACCCCTTTCACCACCAAGTTTTTCTTCAAATTCACCGAAATGGTCGGTCTCTATTGGTCATGTTTTGCCTCCTTCCCTTGATGAGGCAGATGCAGGTGAGGCGGCTGGGACCGCACAAGTCTTGCCGGTCTCATGGCAGAGATTGAACCATGATGCAACGCTCACCGATTCTGAACTCAAACCCGATGTCGTAGTTTTGGTCGACGCTGTTCAGCTGGCCGCTCAACCGGGTCGACTGGTTCATGCGATTTCGATTTTGAAGCAGCGTTTCCCTGGCGCATTGTTGTGGACTCCCGGCCTAGGTGGTCCAGACAATTTGGCAGTTCTTGTTTGGTTCGGGGTGGATTTGTTTGATCTCTCACGCTCACGACAAGCTGCAGCAGCAGGCGTATTACTCACCGAGCAAGGACCACGTTACACGGTTGATTCGATGAATGAATCATCCGACATGCAGGCTCAAATCACGCATTGGGAGAATGCAATTGCCTCAGTTCGTGGAGCACTGGCCACCGATCAAATGCGGTCACTTGCAGACCGTCAGTCGCTCAACAGCCCGAGATTGGTTGAACATTTGCGCCGCCACGATGTGTTGTGCCGTGATATACCGGGGCTTCTGTCATCCCATGTTGCTTCAGATTTCAAATTCCCGTGCCATTCAGCATCGGTACAAAATGACCCATTGGTTGCAGACTGGGAAGCATTCATTTCCACTGCATATCGTGCACCTAAAGGCCTTGACACCATTCTTATTCTCCTGCCGTGCTCTGCTCGAAAACCGTATAGGCTCTCGAAGTCGCACGGACGTTTCATACGCGCCATCGGGACCAGTGCATGCCACGAAGTGATGGTGACTTCACCGCTGGGTTTGGTCCCGCGCGATCTGGAGGAGGTATGGCCTGCCGGTCACTATGATGTCCCGGTTACGGGAGACTGGACTGGGGACGAAATGGCTCGCATCCAGAGAATGTTTCATGTCTTGGTGAAACGTCACAACTACAAGCGAATCATCAATCACTCGGGTGTCGACTTCGAGCATGACCATATCGATATTGTTGATACTCGGCTGGGTGATTCCGCAGGCTCGCACGATGCCTTGGAACGACTTACCGAGGCAGTTCGGGATGCCGTCGATACCTTTAGCGCCCGTGGCCGTAAAACAGAACGTATACTGCTTGACAATTTTTCCAGCATTGCGCGAAAACAAATGACGAATGATGCCTGGATTTACGACATGAAAGTACGAGGCAAGCCCCCCCGCTATCGACTCGAGAGGGAGCAACAACAGATGGCGCTTTGGTCCATTGACCGTTCTGGCTTCTCTCTTCCAAAAGCAGTCATTCCTACGTTGGATGAACTTGATTCGTTGCCGACAGTCCATTTACGAAACAATGTGGTTTGGAAAGGCGACATTTTCGGTTCGCTTGTCGAATCATATGACCCTTCAATACGTGCAGGCTCCGACATCCTCGTGTATCAAAACGGCGTTGTGGTCGGTCTTGCTCGTGCACACGCACCAGCTTGGGAATGGCCGGACACGCCTGGCCGGCTAGCCAAGTCTCATCAACGGTTGTGAACTTACTGCGGGGTAGACTCGCTCAATGTACGGTGGACTGAGCGCCTTGATGAAGCGGAGCGGTTAAGAAGGGGTGACAAGTCGGCTTTTTCCTTGGAGTTGTCCTTATGGCACGGATGTACAAATCACGCAAAGGAAAGAGTGGGTCGAGTAAGCCCTTTGTCAGCGAAGCACCAGAGTGGTCAAACACGGATGCTGCGGCAGTGAAACAACTCGTAGTGGACCTCGGTAAGGAGGGACATTCTTCAGCAGTCATCGGCACAATTCTTCGTGACCAACACGCAGTTCCGAACGCTCGGCTCGTACTCGGAAAGAGAATCGGCGCAGTCCTCGCAGAGAACAACATCGGTGGTACCTACCCAGAGGATTTGATGAACTTGATGCGACAAGCAGTTGGCATCATCAACCACCTTGGTAGCGGCAACCACAAGGATCTTCACAACAAGCGAGCGCTTGAAATTACCGAGTCCAAAATCCGTAGACTTTCGAACTATTACAAATCCGAAGGTCGCTTGTCATCGGATTGGCGATACAAGCGCGAAGAACTCCGACTCATGGTCGAATGATTGTTCTTTTGTGAAGGTGACTTCATCAACTGTTACATGTTCACTTCGAAGGTGAGACCATGAACGACCTGCTTCAATCGCCTCCTTTCCACGATGTACAAACTCGTGTTGCAGAACAGCTTCAGCAGATAGGGACTGCTGAAACGGTTCACATCCACGCACCCGCTGACCTCCAAGGTTTACTTGCCCTCACGCTACTTGAGTCCTCTTTTCTCGACGCTGGAATTTCATATAAGCGACGATTTCTACCACCGCATCAGCATCTTCCTCGTGATGAGCGACAAAAAGTATCGGCGCCGGATGGTTTACTCATCTTCATCGACCCGTTTGAAGAAACTTGGGACTTGAAGGATTTACCCGTTACTGAACACATTCACATCACCCCGATTTCGGTCTCGGTTCGGCTTGGTGCGAATCAATCACAACGGCGCGGGGCACTGGATGTTGTTGCCCAATGCGCAGCACTGGGTGCAGCATTATCTCCAAATGGTACAAAAACACGGCTTTTACGACCTTTTGCATCCTCTGGACTTTGGTTGAGAGAAGCGCTTGATACAACCTTTGACCCAATTCATACAACGATGCGAGATCATCTTCGGGAAGAAGGCGCCTTTCGTGTGGTGCCATTGCCTGATGTGCCATCGCCTGCCCCAGGTATGATTCCTGACCTCTCGGAACGAATGCTTGCCAGACTGCGAAAGGGTTGGGGGAAAATGGATGCTGATGAACGCAGCTCGGCATTGAGTGAACTTATTCTTCCAACACTGCAAGATGCGTCCCTATCGACGCCACGTTTGGAAGAGCTGGTGTGGCATCGTTTGTTGATTGGAACCTCAGATATCGATGTAATGAGTCAAGTCCATCAAACCCTCAAGACGTGGCCTAAGGGTGCAAGTGACGCTAAAATCCATGCATCAAAGTTAGCAGACACATTCCTCAAAAGTGGGCATCTTATTGATGCACACCCATCGACGGGTTGAAACCAAAGAGCCAACTCGGGTGTACATGGCCATTGAACGATTACTGACCGGTAGTATCCGAGACCAAGTTCAAGAACTCATGTCAACTGAAGACCTCGTTATCGAGGCTTTCCGTGACCTCGTGAAAGATGAACTGAAGACGCACATTCGCAGTAAGGTCGAAGAAGATCCAGAGTTGAAGGCTGAAATCAAAGAGGCAGTTGCGTATTATTTCCACACGAAGGCACGCACTGTGTATGCCGAACTCAAAGCGACACGGGCTGCTACACGTCTGGGCCTCCGTCTTTTACCAGACGACCTGCAAGGCGAAGTTGGCGAGGCTGTCGTTTCGCTGTTTGAAAAAGAGTTAGGTGCACTTCTTGAGAAGGCACTTTGAGACCTATTGTTCACTACAAGGCGCTTCGCTTATGTGCTTTGGGCGCTGCCGATGACACGGTGAAGTCATGTCCACACGCCCAATCCTGATTGTGCTGGTCTTCCTCGCCTCGATGGCTGCTCCCTTTTCTCACCCTTTCATCGGTGAAGCATCCGCTGAAGACATGGTTGTGTGCTGTGATGCCGCCGCTGTCAACTTGCATCTCCTCGGTTCGGCATCGGCTGGCAGCCTGTCTCCGTTTTCTCAAGATTTATCCCCTGATTCCGCCTCTTCGGCAACGATTGCAGGTTCAGTCACTTCAGAAGAAACCGTCGGAAAATGGTCGCTGCCAAATGTCTGGCCCGGAACTGTGCCAGCGAGTACGTGGTCGGTTTCTGTGGAATATGAACTGAGCGACGCAGCCAGTGCACAACTCAACGCCACAGCAACACTCAAAATCGCTAGTCAAACCTTCAGTGCTTCAACTGAACCGGGTAACTCCATTCTACCCCAAGGCACAGGAACGCTGAATTTTGACATTGAGGTTGATGCAACTTCAATCTCAGACATGGGCATCATCGAACTTACACTTTCTGCACGAACGCTCGTATTCAGCATTCCGACCGGCGACGCCCAACTCGAGTTTCTTTGGGGCTCCGAGGAAAGCGATTCGATGATTGAAGCAGAACTTCCACTGTTTGATTTGACATTAATGGAACCTGAGGTTGAAGGTTCTGATGTCTATTTCTCAGTCTTACTCGATTCAAATTGGGGAATGGATTTACTCTCGAAGTCCGACGCGTTACAGATTTTTGTTGGCGGTAGCGAAGTCACCGGAGACCCGATTGAAACCGGTTCGGATAATGCAGTAAGGGTCACATGGACATGGCAAGGCGCGAAAGGTGGCGTGGAGACGGTGACTGTGGAGGCTCGTTTAACCATTGAATCGGGTAGCCAATCACTTTCGGGTTCAACGAGTTTTGAGATTGAAACATTCGATACTTCAGGTGGTACCGGCACATATTATCCTCCCGATGAACCGTTGAAGTCCAATGGCGATGGAAGCCCGATTTCAGTCACGGGCACATTCATACTCGGAAAGGACTCGAGCGGTTACCTCCAACTCGATCGTACGACACGAATTGAGATTGGTGGTGAAATGGCGTTCTGGATGCGTTGGGGGATGGACCACATTGGAGATGAAGTCACGACGCTTTCGCCTGTGTTGAAAAGTTTCGATGCAGGGAGCGTTACCGACGAAGAGCGTGTGAGTCGTACGATAGAGCAAATCGAGGTGAGCGAAATGGAACGCCAACTACTCAGCACATCTGGTTCTGGACTTATCACCTACTATCTCAATGTCGGACTTGGGCTTGAGGTGGAAGAATTACTCGGTGCCAAGACCAAAGACTTCCTTTCGCTTTCCATTGATATCGATTTGAACGGAGAGTCTGATGTGGTGAATCATCCAGTCACGATTGTTATCTCGACGGTTATGGTTTTCAACGGCGAAGATGATGCACCGACCGAAGGTGAAAGAATTGAACTCATTGGTGGCTTCATTACGGCTCAACCCACACCGCTCTGGGGCGATATTTCACTCTCACTCGAGGGCAAGTCTTCAGGCTTGACTGCATTTGCTTTCCCGAAAGTTGTTGCATCCGATTCGTTAATCCTTCGTCATTCGCGTATGCCCTGGGGAGAAACACTAACCATTGAAGGCACAGATATTGATTCCGATGACTATTTCGCATTCAAAATAACGCCGACCAGTTCTCTGGCGGATACTCCCGTTGTTTTGCTTGTCCTGCTCGTAGTAGGGATGGGCATTGGACTGCTATTTGCGCTCTCAATGACGCGTACCCGTCGACGCAGAGTGTTGTGGCTCGAACTGGTTTTACTACCGTTGGTGGCTGCCATTCATCTTCTTGCCTATCCGTCAGTCTATGTCGGTGGAGCAGCGGCTGTTGTTGTTACCATTTGGTGGGTAACTGCGGTAACCAGCCCGCGTCGCCGTGACGGTCTCATCGAGGAAGCCATTACGCTCACAACCCCCGTGATTCCTTGCCCTGCCTGCTCAACACCGAATCCGATTACCAGTACTGAACGTCCACTACGTTTTGCCTGTGTGGGTTGCCAGCGAGTGATTCGAATCGAATCATGACTACAGTTTGAGACTTTTGAGCGATGCTACAATGTTCGTGGCTTCTTGGTAGTCCGCTGGAGAAAAATAGCCAGCAAAATCACCGTTTGAATCAACAGCAACAACCGCTTGTGGTCCACGCTTTTTGACATCGGCTAAAACCGATTTAATGCTGTCAGTCAATTTGACTTCCAAAAAATCCATTTCCATCCATGCAGAACATTTGGATGTGTTGGCGTCAACATTTT
Organism: Candidatus Poseidoniaceae archaeon; assembly: GCA_022424925.1. GTDB lineage: Archaea > Thermoplasmatota > Poseidoniia > Poseidoniales > Poseidoniaceae > MGIIa-L1. The sequence goes on from JAKMGM010000055.1 coordinate 14,826, forward strand.
CCGAGAGTGCCTTGAGAAATTGACGGTGTCCAATGACGCCTTTGGTTTTTGAATCGTCATCAAGAACCACCAAGATACCACCTGTCATCGTGAGTAATCGGCCGGATGCTTCAGCTATGCTATCCTCTAGTCCTATCGTCATGTGTTCATCTTCAAGATTCAAATCCGAAATGGTCTTTGTCATTGGTCTCACTGACCTCCGGTTGCGTTCGCCAACTATATGCTTACCCATTCATTCAATCGTGAGTAAATACAAGGGTTGTGGAATCGATGACTTTGGCATACCCGATGCGCTCAATCTGAACCATTGTTCCGGGAGGGTATGTGTGGTTCTCAATTTTACCTTGAATCGTACGGATTTCGCCATCTTCTGCGAGCAAGAGTTCCGCATCAACTGCGTTGGATTCACTCAACCAATGGATGATTGGGCGGCGGTCATCTCGTTCAATGGATCCAAGGTATGCCTCACGACCTTTAAGCGAAACATTCGCAAAGCCCTTCAACCGAATCTCGTCGTTTTTCATGTCGTTCGCTTCAACCCAAATTTCACCTTTGGCCAAGTCAAACTTCCTCTCCCCCATACTGGCATGGTTTGGATGAACATCGACAGAAATCGATTGAGGATGTTGACCCTTGAGTGAGAGTTTTGTAGGGTTCCGAAGAAACGAAAGACGTGGTGCATCATCATCAATACTCTTGATATTGTGAGAAAAAAGTGTGGCTAGTGGTACAGATATGTCTTTTTGCGTGACGCCAAGTTCGATCCAAAAATTTCTCAGAGCCTCTGCTGTAATGCCTCGGCTTCGCAATCCTGTGAGGGTTGGAAGACGCAGGTCGTCCCAACCACTGAACAAACCTGATTCGATATCTCTGCGCATCTGTGAAGTCGAAAAACCACCCCATTCGTGTACCTTGACTCTCCCCCAATACATGGTTTCTGGATAATCCCAACCAAAGTGTTCGTACAGGAGTGTCTGTTTCCGCGTCGAATCCATCAGGTCTTTTCCTCGGATGATGTGTGTGACCCCTTGGAGATGGTCTTCTACTGCGCTTTGGAAGTCAAGCAGTGGCCAAACTCTGTATTTCGAACCAACTTCTTTCCGAGGATGCGGATGCTCTGAAGTGTTTTGAATTCGCAACGCTGGCCAGTCACGGAGTGCAGGGTTCTTGAGTTGCATCGATGTTTTTACGCGCACGACTGCGTCACCGGGTACAAAAGTCCCATCCAACATTTTTGACCACAGTTCCAAGTTTGCATCGACATCATTATTCCGGCATGGACACTCAGTCTTCGACACTCGGAATTCCTTGAACGCTTCCCCACTGCATTGACAAACATAGCCGAAATTTCGTTGAAGCATACGTTCAGCATAGGTGTAGTAATGCGGAATTCTATCACTCGCAATGACGATTCGATGCGGCTTGAAACCCAACAGCCATTCAGCTTCTTCCGGAATCTGATCATAGGCCATCGGTAATGGTGGTTTGACAACCGTGTCGGTGTCATCGAATCGGAGAATGAGTTCACCGTCCCATTCCTGAGCATACTTTCCGTTGATAACAATGCCTCGAGCGTGGCCGAAAGAAAGTGGGCCATTTGGATTCGGTGCAAAACGCAGAACAACCTTGCCTTTGCTCGCATTCTTAAGTTCAGGCAAACCCTCCCTACGCTCTTTTTTCTCACGTTTTTCGAGGAGGTGTGGTGCTTCCTTTTCCAAGATTGCTTGAAGAGCGGCAATGCCTTGCTCCGCAGCCATCTTATTGGCATCAACGACAGCCTTCGCAATCAATGGTGAGATGATTTTTCCATGTGGCCTTAAGTCACTTCGAGTCCCCATGAGCCTCCCAATGACCGAACCGGGTGCTGCTTTACCTTCGTATTCGATTGCATTTTGAAGGGCGAGGTGCCGAAATGCTGCGAGCGTCTCATCATCGGGTGTCCAGGTCATTGGGCTCATCCTTTCCTGCAACTGTTTCTTCATCAATTCTCGCACGCTGAATCAATACTCAGTCAAACAATGTTGGCTGCAATTTGTCTCGAAAAGGTCGCTTCGGAGGGTCTTCTCCATGTTTCACTCTCCAAGCACGCACGACCGTCTTCCACGACCAGCGTAGCGAGGGATGTGGAAATTCCCCTTCCAGTAAACCGTCTATTGCAGCCTTTGTTTTCGGGTCACTTGGATATCCAGACCCGAGGGTGGCATTCAAATCTTCTTCAAGTGTGTGAATGGCCTCATCGCGCTTGACTTTCGCCAGAATGCTTGCCATACCGACAATGACATGGTTCGTATCCGCCTTGTGTTCAGATTTCATGGATGACTCTTTCCAAGGCCATCCTGATAAACGAGCGGCTATCCTGTCGCTAAACCTTTGTTCATTGACATCGCAAGCATCGTTCATTATTGATACAGGTTCAACCATTTTCGTTCGAATCTCATTCAGTGCTTCGGCAAACAATTCAACTTCAAGGAGATTCAAACCGGTCGAATCTACCGCATGATCGATTCGTTCAGGTTGGCACACATGAACGAAGGAATGCCATTGGCGTTGCCTTGCAGTATCGTGAAACCACCGTGCTATCTCGAGCCGCTTGCTGTGTGACAAGTGTTTGGAATCTTTTACACCGTAGTCGATGAGAAGTTGAATATCGACTGCAGGTACA
>JAKMGM010000076.1 GCA_022424925.1 Candidatus Poseidoniaceae archaeon
CATCATTTCCCAAAACCTACCCTGACGTCGAACACTGGAAACAGCATCCGTATCGAGGAGTGTATACCGTTCAATCATCTGTGAAAGAATGTTCTCAAACTCATCATCAGTTGTGAACGATGGAGCAGTGGGTGCTTCTTGCAGAAGCGTTTCAATGAGACCTCGGCGAATGTTTTCTTCCTCTTCAGAAAGTTGAGGTTCAAGCCCGAACCAAAGAATCTGGCCACCACCTTCTTCATCGGCAGGAGGTTCGTAAATGTGTACAAAAATCGGTTCCTTCGTAATGTAAATCAGGTTGTACGGACGTTCTTTCTTTGCACCCCGGTCCAACTCACCGTAATATATTGGACGAGAGCCGTGACTGGATTCAAAATCACGAACCCATTCAGCAACGTGAGGATGTGCATTCATAACCGAATTGAGGTCACCCTTGGCAAATCGTGGTTCATCGTCTACCATCTTCATTCCCCCCCTCAGCTCACCGCTGTAATATCGACAATGAAGCCCATGCCCGGTTCGACACGCCAACCTATGGATGTTTGAATCGGTCCTGCTGCTCTAAGGAATCGAGTGATAATGATGTTGCGCTTAATCTCGCCACCAATCATCGCTGTCTGTAAATCGAGAACAACTTCAGCCGAAGCACGCATGGAGTGCATGAGTTTGTGGTCCATTTCTTCAGGGTCCACGCACAGCATGAGCGATCTTCCATGAGAACAGATTTGACGGAGTTTTTGCAACAATTGAAAACGGCTTGTATCATCAAGTGCATCCGGCATAATCGAACTGGCTGCATCAATAATCACAACATCAGCAAGTGCAATGGCTTCGGATTCAAGCAATTCCTCTAAGCCCACATTTGGTAGTGGTTCAGCAATCGTTCCAAAACGACTGAAGACCAAAAGGCGACCTTCTCGAATGGCATCGGTGACGCCATAACCGATTGATTCCATTTGTTCAATCCAACCACGTGTCGTCAGTTCCGTTGTGATAACGAGTACTTTGACGCCGTTTTCTGCCAAGCCATACGCCAAACGCTGTGAGAGGAGAGATTTTCCACCTCCAACAGTACCCTGTAACACATACAGAGAACGGTTTGGTAGTCGAAGACCCATCGAATCTGCAAGTGAATCGGTTTCCAGTTCATATGGGAATCCGTCTTCCTTTGGCTTGTGAGCCGTGATGAAGGGGTCTGCTTTGTCGTGCTCAGCCATTAAGGCGCACCTCCTCTGCGAAACTTGCACTGCTCGTGAATCCGGCGACAGGTTCTGAACGAGCCGTCACAAAAATACTGATATCCGTATCGTCAACATACGAGTTAAACGCATTATCTGAGACTGAAATCTCAAGTAAACCGTTCGGGTTCCATTCAGTGGGTGTAGGCGTTCCCATGAGTGATGTAGTAATGCTTGTACTCGCAATAGAAAGCCCATCAATGAGGACTTCCATCTGCGTCTCATCCATAGGATGCTCTCCAACGTTCATGACATAGAATGTAATTTCATGGTCGGTACCGGTTCGGTCAATGTTGACATTCATCGGGTCCCCTGCAAAATCAATGCCTAACTCTTCGGTAATCTGTAAGCCCCTTTGCTGGTCCTGAATAACTCGAGAGGTCGAAGACCATTCTTGTATCAACACGACACTGGCAGAGCTGGAAACCAGCAATGCGCTGATGAGCATGATATATGCCGAAGCTCCTCCATCTGCCATCAAAACACCTCAGGTTGTTGCCCTCGCAAGTGTAGTCGAGCCCACAGAAAATGCGAGCCGTTCGTATTCGGTGTTCGTACTTGGCTGATCGTCCCAAAACAACTCGATAGTTTGACCCGAGTACCAATTGGTTGCAAGACCGGCAATTTCAGATGCTGGAGAGTCCTGAGACGCCGTGAGGGTCTCAGGCTCTTCACCGTCGTAAAACACCCAGACCTCATCGGTTTTGAGTGTGTCCGTGCCAAGGTTGGTGATGTTTGCATAGATGTACTGTCGGAAGACCGGTGCTGAGAAATTTGCAGGCGAAGTGGGCGTCTGAATAGTGAACGATTCGTCATAGACTGTCCAAGTGGGTGTCGATGAATCTGGGCAGAAACCGTGGATGGTGATAACCACGTTTCCTAGATCAATCGCTCCACCAGTCGTTGTGAAGTTAGCGGAAAAACCGCCGCATTCGTCTGTTCCGACGTTCGCTCTCAAAGTTCCATTGACGTAACCAGTTCCCTGATTCCCAGCCGTTATTGATACTTCGTGAATGACATGCTGTTCAAGATTGACATCGTCAATGGAAAAACTCGGGTCGGGAACTGAAGCGCTCTCAATTGCATCCAATCCGGTTGCAACTTGGGCATCAAATGCTGTAATGGCCATCGAAAAGACAACCAGCATTGAAATCCCAATAATGAGACCTCCAATTCCGACCGAAGCACCCATTTCAGAGTTCACCTCGAAGTGTTTGTACTTCACGCCATGAACTGATTAACGATGAGAAAATCAGCAATTCTTTGTGCGAAAGATGGTCGTCAAGTGCTGCTTCTGACTCACCAGGTGCAGCAAGTTGAACAATCGCAAGAACTGAACGTCCCTCCGCCTCAGACAACATGCCTGATGCCATCGCCTTTTGCGCAAAGCTAACGGCCGCCATTCCCGACATACTGTCGAGAAGTAACGCAGCCACTGTCGGGGCTCCTACTTGATTCGCATTCGCTGTAGCACCCGTTGCGGGTGCATGCAAGAATGGATTTGCAGCAAGTGCTTGGGCTTCATACAATTCAACCAATGGTGCTTCATCGACGCTCTTCATGCGGTCCATGCCAGAAACGGGAACTACTTCTCCGTTTGCGGTGATAAGTGTATCACCTGTGGCCATGCCGTCTTCATCAAGCGCATCGGTCTGTGCAACAAGATTCCCATCAGCATCCATCACTGGTGCTGCTGCAGGTGTGTCCAGTCGTACTTCGACCATACGCAATACGTCCTCGACCATGTCAAGGCGACTGCTGATGAGACGTTCAAGTCCCGATGTATCGACGGTTGTACTCGCAGGAACTGGCGCTGTAGGAGCAAGGGTTGCTGCTACAGTTGGAACACTTCCAACGCTGTTCATACGAGCCCGCGTGGGACTTGGACTGATGGTCCATGCATCGTCTTCACTGAGCTCGCCTTCCTCTGGAAGTGGGACTTGTTCAATGGCGATGTTCGCCATTATTTTCAGTCGTTCCTCCGTCAAGTCAGCATCTGCATCTCGATTATTATCTGCGTTTCCGCTAAATGGCCATGCCATTGTAAAACCTCCTAAGGGCAGTCAGCCTTGCGGCATCAGTGCCCTTAGATGCAATCAGATAACCAATGAACCGGATGTAGTGGTACCAATGTCGAGGGTTGCGAAGGTTGTGCCTCCGTTTCCAACGTGGATGTACATCTCGACTTTGTTGTCGCCGCTGTCTGGACTGCAGTCGTTAAGACCGAGGTTCGCAGCACCGGCTTGTCCGCCATTAGCATCAATCCACATGACATAACCTGTGGAGGGTTGCATTACTCCAGTTGTGGAATCGAGCAATTGCGCTGCGTTGGTTGGATCATCAACATCCATTAACGCAACGCTACCGTCAGCAGTTGCTGCTCCAGGAGGGTCACCAACAGTACCTTCACGGACACCGTTATCACAGAAGAACTGGAAAGTAATCTCGTTGATTGGTGCAGGTTCGCTACCCGGTGCGAGACGTACAAAGAACATGTACGCTTCCGCTGGAGTCATAGCGGCCGGAGAACCTCCGTTACCGCCAGTAGCAACAAAGCCCTGTTGAACTAGAATTTTACCTGCCATGTTATCAGCAGTATCGTCGCCAGTCGTTTGAGCGTTTTGTTGTAGTTTTTCTGCAGTTTGAATAATAACTGCTGCAGCAACTGCAGCAACCAAAATCAACGCAATAAAGACAATCATTGCACCGATACCGATGGCAGCGATTTTGTCTTCTTGAATATCGTTACGGGTGTTGGACTTCATATGACCTTCGCCCCCGCCGCAATATCTGCACCATAATTCAGTACTTCGTATGTGAAACCACCTGCACCAGATTGGATTGCAAGGGTGTGGTCTTCGTTGGCTGTTGGTGCGCATTCGTTCAAGTCACCTGCAGCGCCAGCCGCAGTGAGTATAACGTCAAACGTAGCACCAGGCGTGAGTGGGTTGACCGCAACTTGGCTTCCAACAGCTGTTGCTGTTGCAAAGTTTCCGTAGTCAGCGCCACCGGCACACACAATCGACCAGTCAATGTTTCCTGGGTCAACCGGGTCCGATCCTGGGGCCAGTTCAAAGGTAATGTACAAAGCACCAGCTGATGGAATCATGACGTTCTTGATGACCACTTTCGAGGACAGCAGAGACGTTGTTTCATCACCGGTTGTTTGTGCATTCTGTTGCAATTTCTCAGCGGTTTGGATAATAACCGCTGCTGCAACCGCTGCGACCAAAATCAGTGCAATGAACACAATCATTGCACCAATACCAATCGCAGCGATATTATCGCTATTTTCGTTCTTATTTTCTTTCATATTTTTCACCATTTTATTTTTATCCCCCGTTTAGGGTGGAACAGGATTGAGTTAAGAAGAACCTCCAGAACTCATTGTAATGCGAAGTGGAATTCGAATGATGGCCACTTCGTCGGGAGCAAGGCGTTCCACAAATGGAACTGCATCGGCAGTGTAACCCGGCGGGAACCAGGGCGAAAGAAGAATATCTGCAAGTGGTTCCATCGAACGGTTTTGTGCGCGTATCGTGATGAAAACCTCTCCAGTGCGGATTTCATAGCCCGTCGTGATGGCTAACTTGCGAGACAACGGTATTTCGTCAGCACCGTACCTACGGTTCGCTGAGACATTGAATCGAACCGGTAAGTTGCCGCCCGGAGCAATGGTTGGCAAGTCAACTGAAGATGGTGTTGAGACCCACCCTTCCGGAACTGGGGGGGAAAGACGCATTGGTGGCATTGCGACTGGACCGTCGTTGATGATACGCACGACAAGAACGCCCTCATCACCACCAGCAGGCCATCGCGTTTCAAGACCCATCCAGAAGTGACGGAACAAGAAAGGATTGAGCGTGGAAGTATTTCCACCGATTAAGTCGTCAACAAGGAATTCCACCTCTCCAGCAGCCCCACCAACGTCACCGATTTCAGCAGCACCGGTGGCACTTCGCAACCGCAAGAGAATTGTTTCAATGTCATGCTCACTGACCTTCTTTTCGTTGAGAAGGCGATGAAGCATGGCAATGTTTCTGCGCAGATACAGTACATCCTCTTCGAGAACTGTGAGTGATGACTCTGCTTTGTCGACGCTCGAAAGAGCGCGTTTTAGTTTGTGAGAACGGAGGAACGTCTTGGCTTCACTGATTTCCAATTCGGTTCCAGCAAGAGAATTTGTATCGTTTTGTGCAATACCGAGAACCATCGTATCCATTTCGCGGGGTAACTGACGTTCTGGGGGTGTCGAGGCGGAAGGAGGCAGTGGAGGTGCTTCAGAAGGTGCATGTTCAACCGCTTGAGATTGCGTTTGACCGTCGTGGACACCCGCATCAGGATGACTGGCGTCAACATGCGATGTTGCCTCAGGTTCTTCCT
>JAKMGM010000022.1 GCA_022424925.1 Candidatus Poseidoniaceae archaeon
GGTCAAGTCACAAACCCAGGAAACGACGACAACATGACCATCATCGAATTCAGTTGTCTTACCAACTCGTATCCTACCACCTACACATTCAGCGCTACGAACCCTCCACCAAACTCGCACGTCATTAACATGAATACCGTTACTTCTCAAGAGTTCGATATCGGGGACATGGACGGAGATAACGTCGTCGATGCCCTCGTTATGATGGACAGCAATCTTGAGAACGTCACCTACGTCACATCCTCGGCAGTTGGTACGTGGTCTTCGCCGACCCTTGCTTACTTCGGCCCGTACATCTCTTGGTCCGTGGCAATTGCTGACTTGAACGGAGACCAAGAACCCGATTTCATCAACCCAACCATTGCTTACCAGCAGAACACAACCGACTCGGCTGGCGGTTCGACCTCTTCGTTCTTCCTCAACTTCCCTACCACTGTTCAGGTCACCCTTTCGAACGGCAACGGCGGGCACTTGAACCCTCTTTCGTACGCTGCCGGCCGTCGACCGAATGTGGTTGACGTTGGCCAACTTGCAGGTTCCAGCACCTCTGCTGATGACCTTGTAATCGGCCATGCAAACTGGCGTTTCTCCGGTTGGAGAGACAATTTCGGCTGGGAAGGACAGTACGACACCATTTCAGTCATTGAGATGGACAGCAAAGACCTGTCCGTATCGTCGATAGAGATTTCTCCGGTTGACAAATTCTTCGGCTTCGTTGGAGAAGGAACCCGTGACATCAATGTCACAGTCACCAACACGGGCATGGATGTTCTCAACGGACAACAAGCAACATTGGATGTTGAACTGAAAATAGTCGACGCAGCAAACTCGACGAATACGACCGTCTACGAGATGGATTGGGACAACCCAGAAAACAAAGCTTCCTGCGCTGGATGTGTGTGGTCTTATGAAGAATACATCGATCAATCAACCATGTGGCACGAAGAAACCAACAATTCCGTTGGTGGTACATCGGGCAACAACGACCCGAACGTGTCCGCTAATTATCAGAACCCTACCGATTTCATGTGGGCTGGTTACTACGATACCAATTCAAGTGGCGACACCTGGTCAGGATACGGTAGAAACTGGGACGATGCAATGGTCTTGGAAGATGTCGATTTGAGCGGCTCGGACCGTGCTTTCTTGAGCGTTGAATTGTTCCGACATCTTGGGCATGGAGCCCTGGGTAGCGCTGACGCAACCGGTAATTTCCTTGTGGGCGATGTCTGGGACGATGTGGCCATGATTGAAATCGGAAGCATCGAAACTGGATGGTCCACCATTGCGTGCCCAGACAGTGCCCAACTCGCCGGCGCCTGTGGTTCCGGTGAATCAATGTGGGGTGGATTTGACAATGACCGTTTGTTCAAGCAAGCGATTGGCGGTGCACCTGAAGGTATCTATTACTACGGCGTTCAATCCTTCGGAACCTACTACGGTTGGGACAACTTCACCGAAGAAGGTGATGGCATCTTCGATCTAAGCCCTTGGGCTGGAGAAACTGTTGACATCAGATTCCGTTTGCGAACTGGTTTCGAAGGTTCAATCTCCGACGATAATGATTCGACTTGGAGCGGTCGAGATGGGTTTGCCGTTGATAACCTCAGCATTTGGAAACAAACCACGGCTTTCCTACCGAACCCACAAGTTCAGCAAGCCAATGTTCCACTCAACAACCTCGGTCCCGGCCAAGAATTTACGACGTCTATTTCCGCCAACTTGCTGAACGACACGACCTACCGCATATCCGCAGTCTTGTCGGGGAATGCTTGGGATGAGCAGAGCCAAAACGACGAAATTGTAGGCTACATCACTCCATTCAATCTGTATGACCCGATGGTTGAGGGTCTTGAATACTTCAACCCTGGTGGGCTGTATGCTGAAGGTATCTTTGACATCGAAGTTGCAACCAACAACTATGGAAATACTCCGGTCGACTACGATATCAAAGCGACAGTCTACTCTGCAACGCCTTCTGACATTTACTGTGGTACGCCAAGTGCGCTCTGCGAAGAGTCATTTGAAGGTGGTGCGAACGGTTACCGTTACGAAGAGAGTCAAAACCCGCAAGGTGCCGTTTACAACGAAGACACCTGCCAAGAGAATATTTTCAACAACCACGCCTATTGGTTCGGTCATCCTTGTGATACTGGCTCAAACGGCTATGGCGATGCATGGGCAAACGAGACCCTTACCATCCCTGATGTTGACCTCACTTCGATGAGCGGCGATTTCGTCTCGCTCAACTTTGAGTACTATGCAGACACATTCTACGGTATTGATTCCGATGGAATCAGTATTGTTGACGTGAACGATTATGCAGCCATGACATTGGATATTCTCCGTGACGGTGCCACATACAGCAGCGTCGTCATGGGACAATGGAACGATTACAACGAAGATGGAACCTGTCAAGTTGACGAAAACGGCGACAACATCGTTAACGAATCAGAACCTGTTGACTTCGCTGAGATTTCTTACATTGGAGACGATGCCTCCACAGACGGTTCTGCAGGCAACTACAATGTATTCTTCAACACCAACGACCTTGTAGCCACCACGAGTATTGACTTAACCCACCTTTATGCGCTCAATACGTCCTCATCCATCACATCTGAGTGGGACTTTGAATGCATGTCACTGGCTGGTTCGGTCGTTGATATCAACTTCGAATTCCAGTCCGATGATGACGGTCGAAACGGAATTAATGACGGTTTCAAGGGTGTTGCATTCAACAACATTTCTTTGCAAGAGTTCACCTTCATTGAAGACAATGCATACACTATTTCCAAGACCAACATCGATGCAGACGATTCAACCACTGATTTCGTGGCGAGCCATGAATTCTTTGCGGGAGTTTACAAAATTGATGTTGAAACAATCTTCGACAACACCACGGTTGGTAAACCATGGTTCAACGATAACGAACTGTCCATTTCAAACAATCGAGAAACCGTGATTTTCAACGTTGAATCGGTCGATATCACGCTTGGAAAGCCAAACACTCTGAACTGCTTAAACGACCAAACACTCGAGTGTGTTATGCCAATTGACAGCGCATTAACGCATGACTGGACACTCAAAGCAACCAACGGTGTACTCGCAGGAGACTACATCTTCAACATGAATATCTTTGATATGACTTCAGGCTCTGAGGCACACACCACGACCGCTGGCCCAGCACAGACGCTTGACTCACATCAGCTGATCGACATATCCTTCACACCTTGGAACGGATGGCAAGACGGTCACGAGTACAACATCAGTTTCAACGCAGAGTTGGCAAACGGTAACCCGTCCGGAAACGTTCGTTACTTCCACGCAACCTTTGCAGATTCAGTCGATGTCGCTATTCTTTCTGACACTTCGCCTCGAACCTCGGCTATCAAGGAAGATCTCAACATCCTCGGTATGACCTACACGCAGTTCGATATCAACGACTGGGACACATACTTCCTCAGCGGTTGGTTCACCCACTACGACAAGATTGTCTTACCTTGGCAAACAGATATCGCTGCGAAGGATATTGAAAACGGTGGACGAGGGTACTATCAGAAACTCGGTTCGACAGCAAACAAGAACACGCTTGAAGGATTCATGTACGCAGGCGGAACTGTTCAGGCGCATCTTGGACCTCAAGGAAGCCAAGTTTACGGACTCGACCAAGGATTGACTGGACGTCTTCCGTTTGGACTTAACATCCAAAGCAAGAACCTCGGAGAAAGCCCGATTACCTATGCTGAAACGAACTTTGCAGACCCATATCATCCACTGATGGACAATGTTGACTTGGCTGCATTCCAAGGTTTCGATGCATCTTCGACCGTTGCAACTGCCGTTCTCGACACCAACTCCCAGAGTGCGAACAACGTACCAGAACGCTGTGGTGGTTACAGTGAGACAAAGAAAGACGGTACATTCCAAAGAATCATCCGTCAAGACGGAACACAAGCTCAACAAAAAGACACTATTCTTGGTGTCTGCAGTTACCAATCCGGCGGACTGATCGTCACAACCATCGACGTTTCAACGCATTCGGAGCGAGCTGACAGTACAACGCTTCCTCTCCTTGGAAACATGCTAAGCTACCAGGTGACACCCTACCCAACCGGATTCGGTGTTCTTGGCGATGGTTTGGACTTGCAAATCAACGGTGTTACGCCAGACAACGACCCGAGCACGGGCGGCTACGAAGACCACTACATCAAGAGCAACGCAGAACTCACGTTCTCCTTTGTTTCTGATACGAGCGAAACTTTGAGCACCGATTGGGTGATTGATGGTCCAACATCTTGGACCGGTGCGACAATGGCGAGTGGAACCTCCCACACGACAGATACCAACCCGCTCATGATGTTCTGTAAGACAGACCTTGCTTCCGCTACCGGATGTACACAAGGTGAACAATGGGACATTACACTCATTCTTCACGACGCTCAGGGCCACTCTCGTGTGATTTCCGTAACTGTTGAAACAAACGATGTTTATGCAGACGCATTCCGACCGACAGCTGATGCAGAAATTGACATGCGTGATGATTACGCCGAACAAATCGAGTTCTTGAAGACGAACACGATTCAATCGAAAGAATGGGATGTACACCAGATACGTTTGAACGAAAACAACGCCCCACTCACTGTGTACTTCGACGCAGGCAACTCTTCTGACGAAGACGCATTGGACGGAAACGGAATCGAACGCTATGAATGGAAGGTCTTGTTCGACGCTCCATACGGCGATGATGACTTTGACATTGAAGGTCATGAGTTTGTTCAAACCGCAGCCAGCGATGGTCTGTTCGCCTACACATTCAGCAACCTAACGACCGATGCCTCAGGCGCATCCAACACAGAGATTCGTATCGAGTTAGTTGTATTCGACGGTGCAGACAAGTTCTCCGAGAAGCACAGAATGTACTTCGTAGTTGTTCCAAACGACTTCGGCGATGATGAGCCAGATGTTGACATCAACTTCGACTTGAACAACTCTCGAATCGTATCTCCAACCATTACCGTTTCAGGAACAGTACTGTCCGGCGCTGAATCACAGAACGATGTCTATGTTGAAATTGCTTTCATGGAAGAAAGTTTCACAGCAAGCGCTATCGAGAAATTCAACATGGAAAACGATGAGACTTGGGCGAAAACCAAGGTCGGACTCGGTGACGGTGATACATTCTCGCTCACCTTGTCGCTTGAGGACTTCTACACCAACAAATCGGTAAGTCAGCGTGTGTTTATTCGAATCTATGAAGGTCAAGCACCTGACGAACGACACGTGATTGTCAAGTGGCAAGAATTCCAGTTGGCAGCATGTCAAGGTCTTGAGGCTCCTGCAGAAGCGGAAGCGGCTGGCGGAGAGTTCGTGTTCATCGATGGTGAATGTGAATGGTCCGGAGCCTGGACGCTCGTTGATGGTGAGTGGGTTGAACCTCAAACCACAAATGACGAAGACTCGAGTGAGAGTGCTTTGGCAGGACTTGGGATACCGCTTATGGTTGGAGCACTTGTGTTGCTCATACTCGTTGGAACAATGTTCTTCCTGCGACGTGGTGACGGCGAAGAAAAGGACTTTGCAATGGGTGACAGTGCATTTGGTGGCGTCATTGACCAAACTGAACAATATGTCCAGCAACTGATCGCTCAAGGCTACCCCGAAGAAACTGCGCGTGCCTATGCGCAGCAATACTCGGCTCAAGCAGCGGCCGCCGCTCCAGCAGCTGCGGCACCCGCAGCAGCAGCTCCGGCCATGGATAATGCAGTCTACCAGCAATATTACCAGCAGTTCACTGCACAAGGTTACGATGCCCAAACTGCAGCAGCCTACGCTCAACAGTATGCGTTGCAGTACGCTCAGAGTCAACAGTAACTGTTGGTGTCAGCACGGAGTGCGTGATGTGTTGAGCGTTAGCAAGGCTCGATAAATCGTACAACACAGTGTTGCTGATACGCTTGTCTGCTTCGCATTGCATGCATCAGCCCGCAGGTCGTGAACGTTGGTATCTTGATATCAACATTGAATCTCTTGGTACGCTCAACATTACCTGCGTCAGAAACAGCGCCACACGAACAGTATTGTTCAACGTCAACTTTGGCCCATATCAACACCACGGTTTGTGAGGACGGGTGGTACATGGAACCCACATCCCGTAGAATCACGCTTTAACAATCTTGAAGTTAAGCCGAGAGACCCTTAACCCATGCGACCGGTTCACTTCGTGTTGGTTCTGGTCCTGCTCACATCCCTTTCGGGCTGTTTGGGCGGTGGAGCGTCCTCTGATGATATACTCGGCACCTTCGAGGTTGAATCCACGCTGACTCCCGTCGAAGTCGAGGCCAAATCTGCTTACTATCAGGACGGTGAGACCGTGTCGTGGACGGTTGAATCAGGTCCTGTAGCTGATGCCATCGAGGCTGCAGGTGGGAATGTAGTCGGGGTGTTGTTCTCCTTAAGTTATGCCGAGGACGAATCCTCTGGCGGTCCACTGTGCACCGGTGGTGAGGCCGACCAACCCGACACAATATCCGGCTCCTCTGCCAAGGGGGAATGGGCGCTCTCGGCCGACGATGTGAACCCTGGTTCCCATGATGTTAACCTCACATGGCATAACCAGTCACTGCTCTCGGGCGTGATTGAAGGGTTGACCAAGGGTGATATTGAGGCACAATTGGCCTTTGGTGAGGAAGCCCTCGGAACCTATGATTTGAGCCTCACCGTCAACGCAGAGGCTTTCAACGGGCCGCTCTGTTCGAACATCGACGATGGAGAAGAAGTTGCCAGCATAGTCAGTTTACTGGTGCTCGATTTCACCGTTCTCAGCGAGGGCGAAGAGGAGGCGTTGGCGTTGGCGGTTGGCGATGGTTCGTTGCCACTTTTCATGTTCGCAGCCTGGATTTTCCCAGTCGTGCTCTTCGTGGGATATGTCTCAGTCAAACAGCGAGACCGCTTTCACCTCGACCTCGATTTTAGTGAACCAGAAACAGAGGTCATTGAGACAGAATCCCTTTCAGACGGCGAGACCCTTGTCGACAGCTATCGAGCCCGTGTCATCACCCTCTCTGCTCTCTATGTCGCACAGGGCGTACCGTGGGGCTTCATCACCGTCACGATGGTGACCTTCCTCGCTGCTGAAGGGGCGGACGCTAGCGACCTTGCGTATCTACTGACGCTCGGCACGTTACCGTGGTCGTTCAAGTTCCTTTGGGGGCCTATCATTGACCGATTCCAGAAACCCGAATTCGGCCGGCGACGGCCCTGGATTTTGATTGCTCAGACCGGTATGGTTGCTCTACTCGTTATCATGCTCGTGGTGCCTGACTTGACCAACAACATCTCCCTGCTCGGGGCGCTGTTCTTCGTGTACAACGTGTTCACGGCGCTTCAAGATGTATCGACCGATGCCTTGGCAGTTGACGTGCTTCAATCGCATGAATTTGAGCGGGTTAACAGTTACATGTTCACGGCCAAGTCGCTGGGCGGTATTATCGGCGGAGCAGGTCTTGGGACTATCATCGGGGTTGTGGGCATCAGAGGAGCCTTTCTGATCCAAATCCCTCTTCTCGTCATCATCATGATGGTGCCTTTGTTCATGCGCGAGCGTCCAGGAGAGAAGCGCTTCCCTTGGGACGAAGTCGACACTGCTGAGGAAGTTGAGGTGGCTGACGAGCCTTTGGAAGGAGCAGAGGACGTGCGGGACTTCGCCGTTATTTTGAGGGACATCAAGACCGCTTTTTCCGTTCGTTCAGCCCAACTGGGCATTGCAGTCAGTCTCATGATATCCCTTGCGTTCATTCTCATTCCCATTCTTCCGCTGCTGTTCCTTCAAGAGTTGGGGTGGAGTCAAGAAGAATTCAACGCCACAAAGGGGGGTATCATCCTCTTGGTCACGATGCTCGGGGCCATGGCGGGTGGTGAACTTGGTCGCCGATTTGGTGGGAAATCCATGTTGATGTACGCAGCGCTCGGTGCGTCGATGACCACATTGCTGTGGGGTACATTTGACAACATGTGGAGCGAGGGTTGGTTCATGATGCTCGTGTGGCTTGTCCACACATTCCTCTGGGCTATTGTTTCCATCTGCGCCTATTCACTCATGATGCGGGTGACTTGGTCGGAAGTCGGAGGAACTCAATTCACCGGTTACATGGCGATGATGAATCTCTCTGCTATCATTGGCTACCAGTTGGCGCCCATCTTCGCTGAACGCTACAACTACCAGACCATCTTCTACATCGCTGCCGTGCTCGAGACGTTCGTGGTGCTGGCTGTTTTGTTCATAGACCCTGAAGAAACAGACCGAACACTCAACGCTGCTGTGTGAGTCTTGTTTGAGGGATTTTATCCGAGGTCATGTCGGTCGGAATACCATGGTGGAACTCTTTACAATCTAGCGAGAGAAATACACACAACAAATGTTCAGAGTTCATTTGGCACTGGTGATTGGTCCATATGTAAGAATGCATAGACAGCCCACCATGTGACAATGTCCCATGAATGAACGAGATTGTTTACTCCTGTGGAATTGTCTGTGCCCATATACTCAATCATGGTCTCCATTGTGTCGCATTCACGGTGATAACACGGATATCCATCCACTAAACCATTCCATCCAAGCGTTGCAACCCCTATGTTTTGAAACGAATCATGGTCACTTCGAGCGGTTGGTGATTCGTAAATTGCAACGGTATTTTCGTAGATATCACCCCATAGTGGGCTCTCTCCACCCTCAAGCCACGCTTCTCTTCCTCGGTCAATTTCATAGCCTAGATCAAGTGCATCTCCGCCAATCCATTCCGCTAGGTAATACATGCCTGCTTGGTCAATCTCTTCCTCAGTTCCATCCGGACCAAGGTATACGGAGAGTGCGAAATCGCCCGGATAATTGACGCCAGCCATGTCCAAGTTGAGATAATTGCTCACTGTAATTCCATCGGGGAGGTCGTTCGCAAAAGAACGTGAACCCCACAATCCTTCTTCCTCAGAGGACCACAAACAGAAGACCATTGTTCGTCGAGCATCGAATTCCGCAAGGACACTCGCTGTCGTCAATACCATGCTCGAACCTGCTGCATTGTCGTACGCACCGTGTCTGGTTCCGTAACCGGGAATGCCGGCTTCAGCACCTGGCGTATAAGCCACAGGAGGGGCAATGTCAAAATGTGCGCCAAAAACGAGCCATTCATCCGGATAGACTGAACCATCTTTGTAGCCACAGATGTTGACTGCCCATGCTGTATTCGATTGGAAGCGATGGACTTCAACCCTATCTAACCCGTAGCCCTGCATTACGCCTTCGAAATAGGTAATTGCGTGCTCATATGATGGGTTTGCATTTCCAATCCAGCGATCAAGATAGCCAACTGCTCCATCCGCACCGCACGTGGCGCAAGGTGTATCGTCGGTAATGAAATCAACCCAGTCATAGACATCTCTTCCATTGACCCAGCCATCACTTGCACCAACGCCGTTCTCTTCTGTTAAATCGGCACGGAACGGTCGGCTTGTCTCCATGACTATCGAAATGACATCCCCTCCAGATTGGTTTCCTGGAATCAACCAAGGCCACATGCCTCCAGTATCTTGATTTTCAACCGCTTGTATGGCAGAACCGCTGCTCGGATTTTCAAGCCATGTGGCCCAAGATTCGTCTGCTTCACGAATCGGCCAGTCGATTCGACCGATCTCTCCGACAAAGAAGACAACCTCGTCGTTCCTTGGAGGCAGGAGGATATTGACACTCACCTGTTCGCCAGAGTTCATATCGAGCACAGTGCCGTTTTGAGCACGCATCGAACCAGGGTCTTGAATAAAGTACGGAATGAAGACTGCGAGGTCATTGTTCGCATCGAGGGTTATGGTTTGCCATATCCCAGCCTCAAGCGATTCAGACTCCACAACTGTTAGAGATGACGCTTCAAGGGATTGAACTTCGTTTTCGCCAAAGCAACCTGAAAGTGGTGCGAGAACCATCAAAAACATGAGGCCAACAGCCTGTACAGGAATGCGCATGACAAAACCCAACCACCGCTTATGTTTGAATTAAGTGGTCTTTGAGCAACGGATGCAACAGGACTGAATGTTTGATTTCATCTCCATCAAACTTGATTTGGAATCCATCTATTGCGTGTGTGCGCCTTCAAGCGGTCCAAGAGGAATGATTCGGAACGTGTTGATGTTTTGATGAGACCAAAAGTAGTGTGCTTTCATGTGATGCCAGTGGCATGTTTCTTTGATACCTGGAAGCGCGAGCATTCGCTCAACAAAGGCTTGCAGATTAGGATAATCGATGATTCGACGCAGATTGCACTTGAAATGGACGACATACACCAAATCGAACCGAGCAAGGGTTGGGAACAGGCAAACATCTGCCTCGGTGAGTTGGCCAACTCCATCGCCAACCAACCATTCTCTACCTTCGAGGTGGGCCTCCAATTCATCGAGCCGTGCGAAGAGCGCAGTAACTGCTTCCTCGTATGCTTCTTGTGTTCGAGCAAAACCGGATTTGTAAACTCCATTGTTGACCGATTCATAATTTGCATCGATCATTGCATCGATGTCCTTGCGTAAGTCGTGAGGAGATAGAGAAAAACCATTCCCCATTTCTGCAGCTCGAAAGGCATCGAACATTCTGACTATTTCCCGACTCTCATTGTTGACAATTGTACCGTGTTGACGGTCCCATAGCACCGGAACCGTACCGATTCTTCCACTATCATACCAAGTAGAAAAAGCTCGATTATAGACGCCTTCAAGGCTTGTCTCGCCGTTCACCGTGTCGGCAGTTGCCCCTTCTTCATCAGGATTGAACGACCATGAACCATCGCTGTTCATCCTCCAGTCGACCACATCATAGGTTATGTGTTCCTCTAACCCAAGCAAGACCCGGGTGATGAGGGTTCGATGAGCCCACGGGCATGCATGCGACACATAGAGGTGGTAACGTCCACTGTCTGTACCGAATGTACCTTCAATCTCTATCTGGTCTCGAAATTCACTTGATTTGCGTACGAATTTTCCGGATTCAAACGCTTTGGTCCACGCACCTGCTTGCTCGTCAGTCGGCTTCATGTTCTCTCCAAAACGCCGTCACTCATTACCCACACGGTTTCAAAGTTGATACTTCTCTGTGACCTTTCTTCGAATGTGTGCATGAAGAACAGTACAAAAGTTTCATTCCTCTTCAAACGGTTCAAACGATGTCTCGTTTTCGTCCTCAATGTATCCTACATCATCCAAATGTGATTCAAAGTCAGGGAACTTTGGTTTCCAATTTTTTGGAAGCGGTGTACCTTCTTCAATGATTTTTATCATTCGCTCCTGCCATGCGACGGGTTTCCGTTGCATGATGTACATGTAGAGCGTTGAAGTTCGGACATCTTCAGAGATGACTGTGTAGCCGGTGTTCCCTTCGAAATTCATGGCACGAAGTAAATTAAATGCGGGTCGGTTGATGTTGTGAAACATGCTTTTCGATAATCGCATGCCAAACAAGACCGTCGCCAACACAACGAGCGATGTCAGACAGAATGCGCCCCACCCTTCACCGGAAAATTGTCTCGAGAATATGACGACACCAAACAACACTGGTACGGTGGTGATGAGGAAAAGAAAACTTTCAGAAACTGGACCCTTGCCCATTTTCGACTGAATCGCACCCCATCCATTGTGGTGTTTCTCCCACGGTTTGAAGTGCTCACTTGGCTGGAGGTTTGCCGCTGCAATAACCATTTTTCGTAGCTGGTGTATTTTTGCGATTTGACTCGGGCCGCCATCCATGTTGTCTTCAATAATGGTGTCCAGTCGGTATTTGGCTTCGAGATAATGACCCATATCGGCCAGCAAGGAAGCCTGTTCAACCAGCGGAGTGACTTCCTCAGGAAGGTGATGGCGGAGGTCTTGCCACCACTGCAAACCTTCGTTCAACAGTCCAAGTTCGTCTGAAATCAACCGCCCACCGAGCATCCACATCGCGGTTCGATTTGGATCGAGTTCGATGATTTTTCGAACCGCTGCCAGCGATTTTGCAGCCTGCATGAGCGTAGGTTTTTCGCCTTTTTGAGGAAGAATCGTTTCCGCACACAACTGCCAAGCATCGATATGCTCGGGGTCTAATTGGACCGCCTTACTTGCTTCAGCATAAGCGCGTTCCGCATCACCTTCATCATACGCTTCAACCGCATTGAGGTAATGATGTTCAGCACTCATGGGAAATCACCCTCAATCGTCTCGGTTACGTGTCAGTGGTTTAGGTGGGCGGTTGTGCGCATGGCCAGGCCCTTTCCCTCGAGATTTACGGAATGTGCGAGGTTCGCGAGGCTTGCGTTCCGGCGCTCGCTCATCGTTCCGTGAACGGGTTTGGTTGTATGAACCGCGATTTTGGTAGCCGCGCTCATCCCTTCGGTCTCGCCCGTCACGACGCGGAGGACGTTCCCCTTCTCTGCGAGGTGGGCGTTCGGAAAACTCTCGACGTGGTGGACGACTTCCTCCGTCACGTTGTGGTGGACGGTCACGAGAATCTCGTCGAGAATCTCGTCCTCCTCCTCCGCCACGAGAAGCACCGCATCGGTTGCATTCGGTTCGGAATGCGAAGTTGTTGTTTTGACACTTCGGACAGTCCCAATCCCCATCTCTTCGCTCTTCATTTCCGCCACCTCCACGTTCGAAGCGTCCGCCTCGTCGGTCGCGGTTCTGGTAGCCACGGTCATCGCCTCGTCGGTCGCGGTTTTGGTAACCTCGTTCGGTGGCTCTACGGTTTTCGTTTCGTGCACGGCCTCCACCACGTGGCTCTCCACACCGGTTGCATTCTGTTCTGAATGCGAAATTATTGTTTTGACATTTCGGACAATCCCAGTCGTTATCGTTGAAAATTTCGCCACCACGACTGTTTCGATTTCCACGGCCTCGGTCGTCACGACCCCCTCGGCGGTTGTCGTTCCTCTCATACCGTCCGCCTTGTCGGTCACGACTCTGATAGCCTCGGTCGTCACCTCTGCTTCGGCTAGCGCCACCTCTCGGTTCGCCGCATCGATTGCATTCTGTTCTGAACGCGAAATTGTTGTTCTGACATTTCGGGCAATCCCAATCGCCACCGCTGCGGTTGTCGTTTCTCTCGAACCGTCCACCTTGCCGGTCTCGGTTTTGGAATCCTCGATTGTCACGACCGCCTCTGCGTTCATCGCGCCGGTTCTCTCTGTCGAATCCACTTTTTCGCTCTTCACGTTGCTTTTTAGCGCGTATTCCAACTTCGACACCAATGAGGGCGTCGAGATCGAGTTTTCGGTCGATGTGCGCGACGTGTGCGAGCGGTGCATTGGTATTCCCAAGTACGCCGTCTACCTTTCCGATATACACGCCGGATTCAGCGTTGATAATGATTGACTCGAGTGCCGGTGAAGAACCGGTGAAGGAAACAAGAAAACCACCTTCGTGGCTTTTCGACTCAATAACTCCCGTAAACATACCTTCACCTGCTTATTGGGCTGAACCCCCTCTTTTGAGGATGCCGGTTCATGCCCTCATTCCGTACGGCGTCTACCGACAAATGCAGCACCAAGCAGCGTGACACTCAGCGTTGCCAACATTGAGAGTGAGGGTAACCCTTCTTCTGCTTCAGATGGTGCTCCGCTGTCTGTGCTGCCGGTGTCATCTTGCGACGCGTACGGGTCTGGAACAAATACGGTGTATGTCGTTACGCTTCCAGAATCATCTGTGGCCGTCAATACGATGTCATAGGCTGTGACTGGAGGGTTTTGTGACGAGCATGAAACGATGTTGACATTGATTTCCCAGCCACTTCCATCGCGCAGGAAATCATTGGTCGTATAACCACACAACAGCAAAGTGAGCGTGACTTCTTCGCCGTCAGGGTCCAATACATCTCCCTTGAGCGTAAAGGTAAGACCGTTGGCTTCCCAAGTGGCGTTCAAACCGTCGAGGTTCTTTGAGACAGAAATCAGCGGCGGCAAGCTTGCTTTGATTAAACCGAAGTTCAGCATGAAATCGAGGTCAAGCATGGTTGAGCCTTGTGCTTGCCCCATGACCATCACAGCACCTGGTGACAATCCATCTAGAGGGAGAGAGAGAATTGCATTTTCAGTGGCAACAGTCGTGGTTCTCATTTGCCCCATAGCGTTCGATTGATGAGCATGAGCGCTGATGGACATTTCATTCACCAAGCCAGTTGGCGTGAGTGTGAACTCGATACTGTCGCCTGTACCAGAAAGCAATGCAGTAGCGGTGAACACTTCACCAAACGTCCAGTTGCGAGAATCAACTGATTGTTCACCGAAAGGATCGACAACATAGCATTCAGCATCAGAGGTTGGAGAGGGTGAGTTTTGATGCTCAACAATGAGGTTTCCTTCTCCGTCTAGAGACGAAGTCCATCCACTTTCAGCAAATACACAATTCATTCCCCAGCCGCTGTCATCGGTCGCCCACATGGCTGTCTTTTCACCTGAAACGACCATGTTCATACCGCCCATCATTGGTATGACCGTGCCGTCTTGAGGCGCATTCGATGTCCATTCAGGCGCTTCATTGGTTTCCGGTGCCATTGTTGTGAAGTCAAGGAACAAGTCTCGTTGAATTGGGTATTCACTTGTCGCATAGGTGACCACTTGGTTCACACGAAGTCGTCCATCGGGTAAGTATAATGCTTCAGGTGCGCTCAACTCCGTATTCTCGGTGACGACGATTGACCCATCGCTGTTTGAGACAGTATCTTGGATAGAATAATTTGCCAAACGCAAACCTTGCTTCAGCGGGAAATTTAGTTCCAAATGTGCGAACGACATGTTGGTGACGTTAAGTGCGAGCGTGAAATTTGAATCTCCACTGTTCGGAAGTTGGTCGAAACGTACATTGTTTGTCTGGTCGGATGCTAAGAACATCATAATCTGCAAGTCTTCTGTGACGCTAACTGGGACCTCTTTGCAGCCATTGGCAGAGCCGATGTTTTGGCACGTACGCTCTTGAGGGTGGTTTTGGGGCACGAGGTCAATCTCATCCAAGCCGATACCGTCCTCGACGAAACTCAAATTGTTCCAATCCGGTGCGCCACGATGCGGGATGCCCTCTTTCATTCCAATTCGAGTATCCATAGCACCAATGCACTTCGGCCCAATGGCCCGTACAGCATCTCGTTCATCGGTGCTGATGTAGCCATTGTCTCCACCAGAAAGTCCTTCAAACAACCCGTCAAGGTTTTCCCGCACTGTTGCTGATTTGCTACCGTTGACAAAGGCTCCAGCATCCATTTCTGCCGTAGCCCAATCATCACCGATGAAGACTTTGAAGTCGGCAAAGTCATAATCAAACAGGTCTTCAAACTTCAAGCCTTCACACTCGTCCTCAATGGAAAGTCCTTGCCGTCCACTTGTTGGAACTTCTTCATCCGTCGTCTCAAGCGTTGAATGTGGTGAATAGATGGATGATGTGCCCATGAATACCATCAGCATAACCAGCAAAAGTGCTGTGAAAAAGCGCGTTGGTGAACCGGAACCGTCGAACGAGTTGCGTGCTGCCATGAGATGTCGTTACCATCATGCCTCAAAGAGGCTTTCGCTCATGTGGGTCGACTGTTCTCTGTTTCGTCACGGGAGTATCTTCTCCATCCGCTTGATAAAGAGCCATGAAGGCAGAACTGTCCATACCAGCCCCATAGACCAACTTTGCCAAGAAGCAATACCTCGTTCAATCTGTGGAAGACGAGTTTCCAACAAATGATGGTAAACCCCGTTTGGAGAGAGCAGGTCAAGCGCCCCCTCCAGCATGACCCACGCCGCATCGTTTTCTTGGCCTATGGCAACTCCAGAAGCAAAAGCGACCATCGTTGTCACCAGTGCCCAAAGAAATGTAAAAAGAAACCACATGCCAACGCCGAAAGAAATCGCTGTACCTTGTTCACGAGTGTATGAAGATGCCAACAACGTGAACAAAATATACCAAAGTAAGATCAATGCGGTTGAGGAAAAATAGACGATACAATCAGCGATAGAAATCCATTCGCCCATCCGGTAGCGTACGATTCCAACCGATATGGCCAGAAGAATCCATGTTGGAATCAATATTGCTTGCCAAGAACCGAGCATCATCGCCACCGATTGGTGAGACCTTGGCATCGGTTGTGAAAGTCTCAGTTCCAATACACCACTCGCCCGCTCACGGCTCACCGCATCGTAGGAAAGCAAAACTGCACACATGGTTGCTCCAAAGACGACCCCGAGGCTTGCATAAAACAAAACTTCCATCGAGGTCTGGGGTTGATGTCCACCTGGCAGAACGATGTCTGGGTCTGAAAAACCCCATGCCATCCCAGGAATGAACAACAACAGTATCGGAAACATGATGTACATTCGGGTCGAAAACATCCGTTCCAAGGTGAGGCGTTTCGAAAGCCTGTATATCCGCTTGAAATCACTCATTCTTCTTCTCCTCCAAATGAGCGTAGAGGTAGATAAGCGCTCGAAGCCACTTCGAGTCCAACATCTTCAATCGATTGTCCGGTCGCAGCACACAGCATTTCAACCACGTTGGGCTGACGAATACTCCACTCCGTGATTGTAAAGTCATCATCAACCAGCTTTTTCAACAGCTCCGGCTCGACATTCTCTAACTGTGCGCTCCACGAATCGTCTTTTTGCTTCATCTCAATCTGCTCTTTGTCGAGGTTATACCGACCGAATGCAGGTGGTTCTCCCAATCCTTTGACGGTAACCTTTGCTTCAAGTCCCAGACTCGATGCAACTTCCTCAGCGGTCCCTTCAGCAAGAATATGACCCCTATGCATGAGCGCTAAGCGGTCAACGACATCAACCAAGCCTTCGACTTGATGCGACGAGAGAACGATTGAAACACCACGTTCAGTGAGTGATTTGAGCAGTGCAATGAATGCTGCAGCACCGACGGGGTCAAGACCGTTGAGCGGCTCGTCCAGAAGCAGTATTTTTGGAGAGCCGAGCAGCGCAACTGCAAGCGTTAGTCGTTGACGCATTCCCTGACTCAGTTCATTCAAGGCAGAGTTTTTCCGTCCTTGCAGCCCAACGAGATGCAGGAGACCGTCGACTCTTTTTTCTCCCTTCTGCCGCATCTCGGCAATCTCCAACAAGGCTTCACGAACTGATTTTTGTCCTTGCCACCTCACCTGTTCAGGCATGTGGCCAACACGTTGGCGTAAATCGTGTACAGAATACGCCCTTGTTCCTTTACCTTTCGAAGCACTTCCGTCTTGGAGTGGCAGAATGCCTGCCATGACCCGTAGCAATGTCGTTTTACCTGCACCGTTCGGGCCGACCAAACCGAGAACAGTCCCTTTTCGGAGGGAAAGGTGGATTGAAAAGATACCAGGGCCTTTGACTCTACGCCATGGTTTCAGTGGTTTCGGAGCAGCGATGAGGTGTCTGTATGATGCCGCGTTGAGACACAGAACCTCCTCCTCCATACTTCGGCGTAGAGGTCAAGGTTTGACAATCTACCGTTTGACACAACCCAAACCCGAAGACTCTTGATGAGCAGGTCTGTTCCACCCATGGGTTAGCGATGATTGAGGATTTGGTTCCGTCGATTTTGCTGGTGGCTTTTGTAGCAGTTCACATCGTATTTCAGCGTCGCAGCACATCAGCTGATGATGATTTTGAATGGACGGAAATGTATGGCCCATACGGTTTCCATGCACTTGTCTCGTTGTTGATTTTACTGTGGATTCTGCCGGGTGGTGCGCTGGTCTTGGGTCCAGTGCTGCTCCTTCTTTCAGCCGTTAGCCCGGCTGGC
>JAKMGM010000087.1 GCA_022424925.1 Candidatus Poseidoniaceae archaeon
TTTGGAAACTGGGCTACCCTGTTCCACGGCGAAGCACTCACTGAGGCTGGATTAAACTACGCCGATGTGTCCAAGCCCAAGCCATATCCGAAGAACTGGAACGGTGATCCAGCAACGCTTGTTGATGAAGAAGCACAACTGCGCAACTTCATTTCAACCAATTCTACCCACTGGTTCATCAATTTAGTGAACGGTGGCGACAGCGATTTGCCACCGTGTGGTGCGGTTGATCCAACGGACCCAACGAGTTCGGTCCGGTGTGAACTTGTCCCGGAAATGAATACTGGCGATACGCTGTTCGTTACGGGGTCGGTCACGAACCGAACCAACGAACCGTGGGATGCAGACCCGATTGCCCTTCAAGTCGACGTTGACGGAAACGGTCAATTCTTGGGTTCAACAGAAACAGCGTACACACAGCGACCGACGAAGGCTTGTCCGACATGTGATGCGAACTTCGAATACAACTGGTCGTGGTTCCAACAATACGGTTCGGGAACATACGGAATGCGTGTAGACTTCACCAATTCTGCGTACTATTTCACTGGAAACAGCTCAAACTTGGCACCAACTGGTGCGTACATCAACGTCACAGTTGTGGGTACGACAGACTTCCAGACGACCTCATTGCCCCGATTGTATCGAAACACGAGCACAACGATCCAAGCAAAACTCGTCGATAATTCGTTGCAGCCCGTTCGTAACGTTCCGGTGAACTACACTTGGTCTGCAGACGGTAGAACTGGCGTGAACTACACCGATGATAACGGATTCTTTGAGATTCCTTTCAATATCTCAGCTGCTGATGACCTCGGTGATTTCACGCTTCAATTTGAATTTGCAGGAACGCCGTTGCTCAAAGGCAACACGATGATTCAACAGGTTTGGGTGGTATCAAGGACATACCTCTCGGTTGATTCAACCAGTCCAAACATAAGACAGTCAGGTGATATATGGGATTTCACTGCTCAAGTGACCGATGACAATACAACGACGATACGCGATTCGGGCGGTTCTGCGCTTGATGGTGCAGAATCACCAAACGGCGGTTTAGTCGATGTCATCTTTGAAGGCGTTGACTTCAACGGCGTTACGCATCGTCAAATTGTTGCTACAGTTCGACCATCTGCAGGAATTATTACATTGCCAGAGCCGGCATCAGACTCGTCTCACTTGTGTTACTACGATGGCAACGGTGACGGATTCGCTGATCGTGACATCAACCAAGACGGTACACTCGACCGGCTGGAAACAAGTGGCACCTTTAACGGTAGAACTGGATGCCTGAAGGCAGATATTTCACCGCTCAATGCCCTCTCGCTGCGAGATGACCCAGAATCGTTCTTACCTGATGGATTTGGTCCAGTGAACGTCATTCTACGGTTCGAGGAAAACCTCCCGAACGAAGGATGCGCTTCACTCGACCCAGTATCGCTTGGCATTCAAGGCGCTTGGGACCCGTGTCTAAGCGTAGCAGGCAACGACCACTTCAGGTTGAAAATGACCAACAATGCGAACGGATTCTCCTTTATTGGACGAACGGCGTTGACCGTTGATGACCAAATCGTTTACACGAGTGAAATCAGTCCGATTACCGGCGAAGTGATTCCAAAGCCAATGATTGTCACAGGTCAACTCCAAGACGAATTGGGTACGAATCTTACCAACCGTAAGATTCGCGTGAACTACGAGATGGTGAACAGTCAATCGAGTCCGACTTCGTGCAACTCTGGCGTGACTGACCTTGACGGTTATTTCTCAATCCAATGCCCGTTGTCAGATGTTTCAGCCGGTAAAGCGAAGGTCACCGTCACGAATTCATCCTACGATAACAACGATGCGTACCGGTATCAAAACGATACATATGAGACTGAATTTGACGTGTTCTCGAACTCGACATTGGCCCTCAATGAGGTTGGACCATTCAAGTCCAGCGTTGAGACATGGACCGCTCCAAACACGACCGAATACCCGGTGCTTTATCTCAAAGAATCGTTCCACGTCGATGCTAAACTCATGCAGTCGAACGGCCAATATGTCGGTGGTAAGTGCCTCAACATTTACATCGACCCTGAGCAGAACATACGTCCAATCTCGACGATTCGAACAAGTGAAATCGACGGCACCATTGAATGGTTCAGTGGTGATCCAAGCCAGAACCCTACACTTCGTGGCGTAGAAACGACTGGTGGAAAACTCGAAGGTTTCCGCACCTTGCGAATCGCGTTTGAGCCTGATGTTAACGTTCCTGGCGGATGTGACAAGGATTCCTCAAACGTGCTGAATGGCTCACATGTCGACCAATTGGTCTTGGTTCGCTCTCGTGTTGACCTTCAAGTCAAGCAGACTTGGAGCCATACAGGGGATAACGGATTGGATACTGATGACCCAGTCAAGGGTTCAATCGCCCTTCAACGAGACCGTCTTGACCTTTCGGTTGAGAATGAAGAAGTGTGGTTCGTGCGCCAATACTGGTCGGATACGACCAACGAATGGGTCGTCGAAGGAACCAACAAATCTCGAACGAATGAGCAAGGTATTGCAGACTTCGAATGGGCGTTTGCTGGAAAGACATGCGACGGCGTCGAATGTTCAGGTAACTGGCGAATTATCGCTTATTATCCAGGTTCGACATACTTTGAAGAATCACTCGATAACGTGACTCACGAAGTAATTTGGATGGAGTCGGCGTCTATTACGGCTGATGCAGGATTCTTTACTCCGGCCAAGACAATGGCGTTTGTTCTCGTATTGATGTCGTTGCTTATCGCTGGTGCCATCTACTACCAGCGTGCACAAGCGCGACGCCAGGTCCAAGCCCTCAAGGGTATCTTGACCGATGCAATGATGCAACTTGAAGCAAGCAATGAGTTCATTGCCATCATTTTTGACTGCTACAAGAATCTCGTCAAGCACTTCAAGCGTTACGGGTTCATGAAGAAGGTATACGAAACCACTCGTGAGTTTGAAACTGCGGTTCGCTCGGCGTTTAGCATGGTTCCATCGGAACATCTCGATGATTTCCTCTCGGTCTTTGAAGAAGCTCGATATTCGGATCACACGATTGATGCAAGCCACCGGGATAGAGCTCTACAAACCTTGGACTCAATCACTCGTTCACTCACCGTCGCACTTGGCGAAGGTGGAATGGTGGAGCGCAAGGAATTGGTGAACCTTTACGACAAGCAAACCAAGGCTGGAGAATTTGTTGCAGCCGACGGATCTGTTCGACAGGCAGGTATCGTTGAAGGTGAAGGCTCAGATTTCAAGATTTAATCAATTCAATCTGAATCGCCTTAACCTTCAAGGGGTCGATGCGCTGTGGCTTGTCCATGGAAGACGACTGGAAGCAACTTATCGACCAAGCAATGCAAACAGAGACAAGCAACACGATTGAGGCACATGCCACGTACGGTAAAGCCGTGCGCGCTGCACTCGCCCAATCGCAAATGCTGCTCGGAGACTTAGAAGCCGCTCAAATAATCGAATCGATTTATGGTGCTCTGGTCGCTTACTCTCAGCAAGTCATGCTCCGTATGAAAGCTGAAGACCCAGAGGTTGGCGGTGTAGACCATGCATTCCGTGCAGGCCAAGCCTATGGCGTATCATGCGTTCTCAACCATCTTATCGATCAACTCACCGATGTTGCAGGAATTACTGCACTTGGAGCGCTTGACGACTTCTCAGACACATTGCATGAAGAAATCATCATCCAAGGTCGTGCTGCAGGACTAACCGTTGAGTTGTTGGATGCAAAGGGCGAAATTCTCTACGAGTGAGCCTGCAGGTCGCGTTTTTGGCGATGCGCAATCAAATCCTCGGAAACTTACTTTTCGGTGTACTGCGACGCGAACGAGTCGATGACCGCGTCGGTGCATTGATAATGGGAAGGCCGGTCGGCGAATTGCTTCAAAGCATCGAGGGAGTCAAATGAGCAATCCTACACGTAAGACAAACGCACAATTGGTTGATGTCATCAACCAGTTGAAAGCCCAGTCTCGCGACACCGGAGCCGCTGTTTGGCGAGATGTGGCCATGCGCCTCTCAAAGAGTCGCAAAAACTGGGCGCAGCCGAACTTGAGCCGTGTGAGCCGCTACGCCCCCGAGGGTGCAACTATCCTCGTACCAGGCAAGCTGCTCGGTTCAGGTGAATTGTCTGCCAACCACACCATCGCCGCCTACAGTGTTAGCAACGGTGCACGTGAGAAGATAGAAGCCGCTGGAGGTCGATTTGTGACCTACAGCGAGCTGATGAACGAAAACCCATCCGGCAAGGGGGTTGTTATTCTTGGATGAAACAACCTATGTATTCGACGCCAATGGTTTGGTCCTCGGTCGACTTGCATCCGCCACAGCAGATATTCTGCTCAAGGCTGCACGTGAAGACCGTGACGACAAAGTCATCATCATCAATGCGGAACACGCCATCGTTACAGGCCGACCTCGTTCGGTTCTCAACACGTATCATGCGAAGTACAAGTTGAACCACGCTCGAAAAGGGCCGTTCTTCCCACGTATGCCAGACATGATTCTGAAGCGTGCCGTCCGTGGTATGCTGCCCTATCAAAAGAAGAGCAGTGGACGCCGAGCATTGCGCAATCTGCGCGTTGAAATCGGTTGTCCTGCCCACCTTTCTGGTGATTTGCCAGAAGGCCATGAAAACGGCGATGACAGTAAGTTCCGTAAAGACCTCCCAGAGCGATTCATCACTCTCGGAGATATCAGTGCCGATCTCGGCGCTCCATCCCACCGCTGGACTGGAGGTGAGCAATGATGGCTCGTAAAAAGCAAAAGTCAGTAGAATCCTCTGGAAAGCGCAAGACTGCAGTTGCCCGTGCATCAGTGAAAGCTGGCAAGGGTCGAGTGCGAGTCAACAGTGAACCGATCGAAATTCTTCAACCGTCGCTTGCCCGTCGTAAATCGATGGAGCCTCTGGTCATTGCTGATGCAATGAACCGCTTGAGCAAGGTTGACATCAACATCACCACACTTGGTGGTGGAATTATGGGTCAAACCGACGCCATACGCACAGCAATCGCTCGTGGACTTGTCCATTACAACGGTGGTGCAGAAGGCATTGATGAAGAACTTCGAGACGAATACCTTCGCTTTGACCGCAGCCTGTTGGTTAACGACCCACGTCGTAAGGAACCAAAGCACCAACTTGGACGTGGTGCTCGTAGAAAGAAGCAGAAGTCCTATCGATGAGGTGAGATGATGATTATACCAGTACGATGTTTTAGTTGCGGGGGCGTTATTGCTCACAAGTGGGAAGAATTTTCTGAATTGACTGCTGCCGGCGTCGAGATGGCTGAAGCCCTCGACAAGGTTGGTCTTATGCGATACTGTTGCCGAAGAATGTATGTTGGTCATATTGACCTCATCGCTGAAACGGCGCCATTCAGTACCTCTATTCAATGAGAAATTCCATCTGGGCCCGTGGGTTAGCTTGGCCTATACTTGGCGGCTGGGGGCCGTCAGACCCCAGTTCAAATCTGGGCGGGCCCACTTCTCATTTTCCTTAACTTCGACACCCTGCATACCTTTGGTTTCATATGGGGTGCTGTAGAGTACGGTTCATGCGAACCACCCGCGCCCTCTGCTTGGCCCTGCTTTTGGTGCTCACGCCATTTTCTTTGATGTCTACGCCTGCTCATGCTGCCGATTCAACGGTTCAGGTCGACACAACCTGGTCTGGAAATATCATCTTGACAGGCAATGTAACCGTACAAAACGGCACAACGCTGACACTATCCCCCGGAACAACTGTGGACGGGGGAGATGGTTATTGGATTCGGGTCGACGGCACTCTTGTAGCGACTTCATCTACCTTTTTCTCATCGCAAACGCCTCTAACTGCAGGGTCACATGGCGCTGGCTTGTGGACAGGTGTGCACATTGCCGACAAGGGCCATGCAGTATTGGATACGGTCTCTATCGAGAACGCTGAAACAGCGCTCATGGTTGATGGCCGACTTACCGCCAACAAACTCACCATCCGTGATGCCTATATTGGCATCAACAACCTTGAATCTTCGAATATTGAGGATTTGACCGCCGAACACATTGATTACGAGGTTATTCGGAATTCTGGATTTTTCAATATGTCTGGGGCGACACTTACAGACGTGGCAGGAGGCATCTGGTCTACCGGAACAACGGTTGTAGATACGGTAACTATGACGCAGGTGGGTACTGGACTGCGTTCCAGCAGCGGTTCACTGTCTGCCTCTGGCATGGGCTTCTTCCAGTCAACGGTCGCCATCGCTACACAAGCAGGTGCTTCGACCACTGTTGACAGTATCACCGGTTCTCAAATCAAATTGTTCATCGATGCTGCAGACACTGACGATTTGACAGTCTCGAACGCTGCGGTTTCTGGCCAGCGATTACTCCTTTCAAATGGCGCAACGTCGTATACTGTTGCGGATGTAACTTTCGAAAGTAATACTTCGGTTATTTCAGCCGCAGTTGACCAACGCTGCTCAGGAACCTGTGTTTTTAGCGACTTGAATATATCCAATGCCAGCAACGGCCTTTCGCTATCTGGCAATGGGAATCATTCGTTTACCGGGCTCGAACTCGACGTGCAGGAGCGTGGAATCGTAGGCACAGGGCTGGGACATGTTCACTTGGAGTGGGCGAACAT
The DNA here is from genome assembly GCA_022424925.1 of Candidatus Poseidoniaceae archaeon. Lineage (GTDB taxonomy): Archaea > Thermoplasmatota > Poseidoniia > Poseidoniales > Poseidoniaceae > MGIIa-L1. The sequence goes on from JAKMGM010000087.1 coordinate 6,650, forward strand.
CACCGCAGAGACAACCGGTATCGAATTACGTGATCCTGACAGTACTTTTGCTTCTGTTACGGTAGAGACAACATCTGCGACATCCACTGCTTTTGACCTGCTCGGTGGTTCTCATTCATGGTCGGATATATCGGCAAGTAAACCCTACATGGCTCAAGATACGAGTTCCT
>JAKMGM010000089.1 GCA_022424925.1 Candidatus Poseidoniaceae archaeon
GCAAGAGCATTGACTGCTTCTCGAGGCGAAGCATGGCTTTCCACATCGCCTCTTCGCCAACTCAACTCGGCCAATTCGTCAACGGGAACGGCGGGATAACGACCTCCTTCTGGCTGGGTAAGAACGATGTTGCGTGGTGGGAAGCGGCTGCACAATTCGAGCAACGGAGCGATGAAGTCGTCAAGATTGTCTTGCGGTGAAGAACCGAGCAACAGGCTCCATACCGGGCAAGAATCCAAATGAGGCGAATGCTGCAAGAGCGCACGCTCCAATTCAGGAAGGATACGACGCAAACCCGACGGATTGTGTGCCGCATCGAGGAGATAAGCGTGCGATGATGTTTGTTGCGGGGTGAGGTGCTGCATTCGTGCCAGCCAGCGAAGTTCTTTTTGTGCTTGGTCGAGTGAAGTCTCTGAGAAACCAATGGTCTGGAACAGAGCATGCGCGAGAGCATGCGCCTCATCTCGAACCGTAGCGCCGTCCCCGATTGAGACGATTTGAAAGGGCGAGGCTGATGGGATTTCATCTAGATCAGTATTTCCAGCGTGGCGTGCTTCATAGGCCATGGCTTTGAGAACATTCGAATCAGAGGGGTCTCGAACAAGTAACGGACGACCAGGTCGAGCAATGGCTGCTTTTTCTCGAGCAATCGTCGCAAGATCTTCACCCAGAATATCCGTATGCTCTCGGGTAACTGAGGTCACCAAGCACGCGGTTGCTGGACCGCATCGCGTCGCATCCAATCGACCGCCAAGCCCCGTTTCCAAGATCAAAACTTGACATCCTTGCGAGCAGACCATGGCGACCAGGTATGTCACTTCAAAAAACGTCAAGTCAATTGAAGAATCGTCTTCAGCACCAAGTGCAGCTTTACGAACCATCTCAACGGCCTTATCGAACGCTTCGGAACTGATTGGAACCCCGTTTCGGCGAACGCGCTCCTCGAGACGAACGACGTGAGGCGAACTGAACAGAACATTGTCGATTCCGTCAAGGCAGAGGGCGGTTGCCATGAGTGCACAAACTGTTCCTTTGCCGTTGCTACCTGCAACGTGAAGAATGTGTTCAGGCAACGTAAGATTCAACCGATCAAGGACGGTTTTCGTGCCTTTCAAACCAAGCGCCATACCGCGCTTTTTGGTTGATTCAAGCCACACTCGAGCAGCATTCACGGCTCTGCGAAGGGTTGGTGTGATTAGTCCTTTTCTTTGGCATCATTTCAAGCGGGTTCATTCGCCCCCTACGGGGGCGTAGTATGCGTGACCCTCATATGCGTGTCCGGAGTCCAAGTGGCATGAGCGAGCAGGAGTCTACCTCGAAACCGGAGCGAAAGGTTTCGAAAGAATTTGCCGCCGTACAAGCGGATTTACGCAAGGAAGATAGCCTGTTGTGGATGATGAGGGAACAACTTCCATCGATGATGGGAATGATGTTCATGTTCATCCTCACTATTGGTATATCGCTCTACATTCGACCGTGGTACGATATCGCAGAACTGCAGGCTTATGGGGTCGATGGAGCCCGTCAAGTTCGCTACATTGCACTACAGTTGGTTATGATTTTCATCTTCACTGCTGCGATTTTATTGCTTGCAAAATACAAGAAAGAGTGGATTATCAAATACGGCATCATGAGCGTTCTTGCAATCGCCTTACTGTACGCTACCGTTCCGCTCACGCACGTGATGGTTCTCGACCTTGAGGCTGACCCGTTTGAATACACATCGGACAGCGAAGTCGACATGTCCTATCTTTCGCATCACGGAATGGACACCCACATTACCAATGCGCTCATCGGAGCCCCCGGAATGTGGAACGACTCAATCAGTGTCTATGACGGTGAAGGGTTCTCAACCAACACCCCAAAGTGGAGTATCACGCAAGAACGACTTCCATACGCGGATACGGCAATATTGAACGTTGTCGTTTCAGATGAGTACTATTCCTTCACCAACCAGGCCTTTGTGTGGTATGTCGATGCGGAGACTGGAGAAGTTCAGGATACATATGCATGCCATCGCTACCTCGATACCGACAGTCCCGTTCCGCTTGGAGGAATGGTTGGCGGGTGTTCTCTTGCTTTCCATGCTGATAACGCCATGTACTTGATGGACCAAGACGGGCAGATGGTTCGGTATGACACTTTTTCAGAGAACCCCGGGAATCTTACATACCAAGCAGCGTGGTCACTACCTCCTGAACTTCAAACGCATGTCAGCATCATCCATGCAGAAATGATTGATGAGGACAAGGTGTTCATCGTCACGCCAACCGCTGCTGTCGTCATCGAGTTGGAACGAAACTCCGGCGCTCTTGAGTTGGATCCAAATGCGAAGAATCCTGCAAAAGTCTTGTTTCAATCAAACGCAACAAGCAATTTCACAAGCGCTGATTTCGGACATTCACCGTGGTCTGGAGTAATGATCAACGAAAGCAACGGTCACGAAGGCATGGTATTACTCGGGGAAGAAAACGGTGATGTGACGGCATTTGAGTGGAATGAATCCGAGCAAATAATGTTTGAACCCCAAACAAAACTGGCTTTGCTTGGATATGGAGAATCAATTCAATCCGTCTTAATTACAGACCTTGACCAAAGTGGATTTAGCGATTTGTTAATCACGACCGATGAGCGTGCAGATTGGTTGCATACACAGGCCTTGAAGAACAAAATATCGTTTGATGTCGAAGAAAATTTGCAAGCCTCTTGGTTCACTGTAAACAACAGTTCCGCTCAATTCATGGCTGCATACGGCGAGGGAGATATATCCCTGAACGCTGGTCCAATTGAAAATGATATGTTGGCACTTGAAGGTGCACAATTCGCTGAAGGTCCACTGCTTGCCGCATTGATTATTACTATCGTTTTGATGATTCTCCTCTATGTCCACAGCGAATGGTATGTCGTCAACACCGTTGGCGTATTGGTGGGTTCAGGCGTCATTGTGATGCTGGGCGTCACCTTTGTCCCAACACTCATCATCATCTTCATGATTGCTGCGGCAGTATACGATGCTTGGGCCGTGTACCGTTCAAAACATATGCTCGACCTTGCCGACACGATGATTGGACTGCGTCTACCGATACTTTTGGTTGCACCACAAGAGAAAGGGTATTCGTTCATTGACGAGACGGTTTCAATGAAAGAAAAGAACGCATTACCTGCTCAACACGCTGCTGCACCAGCACAGCGTCCAACCGCACAGTCCGCACCGAAGAAACAGGGTAAAGATGCAATGTTCATGGGCCTTGGAGACGTTATTTTCCCTGGAATGTTGGTCTTGTCTTCAGCGCAATACATCGACGGCGCAGTGGGCTTCCAAATCGCCATTGCAACACTGCTCGGTGGTCTTATCGGCTACTTTGCGCTGATGACCTATGTGGCTCGTGGCCGAGCACAGGCTGGCCTCCCGTTGCTGAACGGTGGTGCGATACTTGGCTACTTGGTCGGCGGACTCGTCACTGGAGTTGGCTGGGCTATCTTCGACTTTGGGTTAACCCTGTAAGGTGATACAAATGCTGGATATCAATGTGTTTCGCAACGAACCTGAATCGATACGTAAAGACCACGACAAGCGTGGTCTTCCACATGACAACATCGACGCGGTCATTGCCCTAGACCAAGCATGGATCGACCTTCAATTCCGAACAAACGAACTTCGAGCACAGAAGAATACTGCCGCTCGTGGAATTGGTGCTGCAAAGAAGGCCGGCGATCAAGATGCAGCAAATCGCATCCTAGCCGAAGTGGCCGACTTGGGCGCACAAATTGCAGATATGGAAAAGAAAACCGAGGATGCTGTTGCTGAACGTGACCGTCTACGCATGTCGATACCCAATATCCTCCACCCCGATGTTCCTCAGGGTGCGGATGAATCCGGCAACACGAAACACAGTGTTCATGGGGAAAAACCACACTTTGACTTCGACCCTCGAACCCACAACGAACTCATTGAGATGAACAAGTGGGTCGATTTGAAGCGAGCCGCAAAAATAGTCGGCAGTCGTTTCTACTTCCTCAAGGGAGATTTAGCACGGCTGGAATTCGCACTGCAGCACTACGCTGTTAACTTCATTCGTGAGCGTGGATATACGTTCGTTCAGCCGCCGGTAATGATGAACCGCGAGGCCTATGAAGGCGTTACAGACCTGTCAGACTTTGAGACGGTGATGTACGGTATCGAGCCCGATGGATACTACATGATTGCGACTGCGGAGCATCCGCTTACTGCGATGTTCATGGGCGAGACGATTCCAGAAGCAGACTTACCGTTGCGTATTGTCGGAGTCTCACCTTGCTTCCGCAGAGAAGTTGGATCACACGGGCAGTCCGATTTGGGGATTTGGCGCGTTCACCAATTCACGAAGATTGAACAAATAATCATCGCTTCTCCTGAACAATCATGGGCGCTACAAGAGGAATTACTGCAAAACTGCATCGACCTGTGGGACGCACTTGAGATGCACTATGAAGTCGTCAACATTTGTACAGGGGATATGGGAACCGTTGCAGCACGAAAATACGACCTTGAAGCTTGGATACCCGGTGCTAACCAGTACAAGGAAATCGTCTCGTGTTCAAACTGTACCGATTATCAAGCCAACCGATTACAGATTCGGTACGGGCAACCCGGTCATTCGGGACAACCAATCGCCCACACACTCAACTCGACCGCTGTAGCAACATCACGAGCCTTGGTGGCCATCATGGAACAAAACCAAATGCCGGATGGTCGAGTCCGCATCCCGGTTGTCCTGCAGGAACTCATGGGCGGTCAAGAAATCCTTGAGCCATGCACGTGGGGATGAACATAAGGCTTGAAATAGCCTTGAGAACATTGTAATGCATGACCGACGGTGAACTACTTTACTTCGGATACGGCTCCAATCTCGACTGGTCTGATTGGAAGAGTTGGTGCGAACAAAAGCATCTATCTCCAGAAGGCCTTGTCGAAAAAACACCGTGCTGGTTACCTGATTATACCATGAAATTCCATTATTACTCGCACAGCCGAGACGGGGGTGCTGCCGATATTATCGAGAACGGGAAGGGTCATGCCGTCCCAGGTGTCTTGTTCACAATGGATGAAAACGCGTCGAAAGTCATGGACAAAAAGGAAGGAGTTGGCGCAGGAATCTATGCCCGAAAAGCAGTTCGTGTCGCCATTCCTAACGGCACTTTGGTCGAAGCAATGACCTATTGCGTTACTCCAGAACGTAGAGAGAATCGATTTGTTCAACCAACAAACAGGTATGTCCAAAGCATTGAACAAGGTCTTTTGAAGAGAAATCTTCCAATTGGAGAATTGAAAAACGCTATTGAAGATTTCTCACCAAGTTTCCCTGTTGAACGCCTCTTTGTATACGGCACACTCATGCTCGGTGAAATTCGACAAGCAACGACTGCACACGTGTGCAACGGTGAAGGCAAATCGGCCACCGTCAAAGGCGACCTGATTGATTTGGGAGCGTATCCTGGATTGATCGAAGGAGACGGTACGGTACAAGGCGAAGTGTACCACCTCGACCAAGTGTTCCAAGCCTTGCAAACGCTCGACAGTATCGAAGGGTTCTACGGATACGGTGCTGAAGGCTCCCTCTACACGAGAACTATCGTCGAGATTCAAACCAATGACGGCCCACAGTGGGCTTGGACGTACATGTACAATCAACACAACGAGAGCAAGAACAAACGCATCGAGTCAGGAGATTGGCGTCGACGCTAATCCTCAGGTTCTGTTTTGGCTAAGAGGACGGAACCTTGCTGAACTTGATCGCCAGATGCGAAAAACACCTCTGTTACCGTACCCGGGGTTGCAGCGAGAATACGATGTTCCATCTTCATGGCTTCAAGAACCATTAATGTCTGACCGGATTCAACGGTTTGTCCGACATCGACCAAGACCTCGAGAACTTTACCAGGCATTGGAGCCGTAAGTCCACCGTCGTTGCCACTTTGTGATGCACCGGGCTCAATACGTTCCAAATTGAAGGTATGACCGGCAAAATGAACCCACCAATGGTCACCAACTTTAGCAAGCGTAGCATAGCCTACCTCTCCATTCGCAAGGTGAACTTTCAGACGTCCATCTCGCTCAATAGTTGCTTTGCGCCCACCAAGCAGCCACTCATCACCACGTTTCTCGACGGTTACATCGATTGGACCGTCAGGGCCGCTAAACTGATGTTCCATCAGGGAAACCTCCGATTCAAGGTGGCAAATGGGCTCACTGGACCAGCAGAAGCATGAGCATCGGGTGATGTGTGTGACCTCCGATGCAGGCCTGCACTTTCACCGATTGCGGCTGCCATCAAAGCGGCATCTTCGATCTCAAGTGGAACTTGAGGGTTCCATCCTTGCGGCCAAAGCCGGTCAATCATGGTGGTATCTGTCGTCCCATCAATCACATCGGGAACATCGCACAATTCTCGCAAGAACCGTAGGTTTGTCGTTGTCCCGAGAACTACAAATTCATCCAGTGCCCTTCGCATCCGTTGCAATGCCTCAATACGAGAAGGGGCCCATACGATTAATTTCGCCAGCATTGGGTCATAATTTGGCGTTACTTCATCACCTTGACGAACACCAGTATCCAAACGAATACCCGGGCCTTCAGGCGGGATGAACACTGCCAACGGACCAATCGCTGGTAGGAAGTTCTTGGAAGCATCTTCGGCATACAAACGAACTTCAATTGCATGACCACGAATGTGAAGCTCGCCGCATGACATGGGTTCTCCAGCAGCAATTCGGAGCTGTTCGCGCACAATGTCAACACCAGTGACCAGTTCAGTGACCGGATGCTCAACCTGTATACGCGTGTTCATTTCAAGGAAGAAAAACTCACCGTTTGGTGCGAGAAGGAATTCAACCGTTCCCGCCCCCTCGTAGTTGACTGCCATAGCTGCTGCAACCGCTGCGTCACCCATTGCGGCACGAATTTCTTCAGTCATAGTAGCACACGGGGCTTCTTCGAAAACCTTCTGATGCCGCCGCTGGACACTGCATTCACGCTCTCCAAGGTGAATGGTTCGACCGTGACGGTCTGCCAAGACTTGAATTTCCACATGCTTTGAACCGGTGAGCAAACGCTCAAGGTATACGCGTCCATCACCGAACGCTGCAAGGGCTTCACGACGAGCACCACGTGCAGCGTCGAGCAACTCTTCCGGTCGTTCAACTGCTCGCATCCCTTTACCGCCACCGCCAGAAGATGCCTTGAGCAACAACGGATATCCAACCCGAGTGCTCGCCTGCTCAATGGCCGCTAACGCCTCGATTTCATCGGTCTGTTCAATCTCTTCACCCGGTATAACGGGGACTCCAGCATCTCGCATGGTGATACGGGCAGTCATTTTATCGCCCATTTTCTCGATGGCATCGGCACTTGGACCAATCCATTGGATGCCTGCTTGTGTCACGGCACGAGCAAAATCTGCGCGCTCTGAAAGAAAACCAAAACCTGGATGAATAGCATCGGCACCGCTCGCTCCAGCGATTGAAAGAATCTGAGACTGGTCGAGGTATGTCTCAGTAATCGTTTCACCGGAAAGCATGACCGCTTCATCTGCGAGTTCGACGAACAGCGAGGTAGCGTCGTTCTCAGCAAAAACAGCAACTGTAGCAAGGCCTGCTTCATTGCACGCACGGAGAATACGACAAGCGATTTCTCCACGATTGGCAACCAAGACTTTGCTGACCATTGTGTTCACTTATTCCGTTTTCCAGTTTGCTTCTCGCTTTTCGAGGAAGGAAGAGAGTCCTTCTTGACCTTCCGCTGAGCCACGCATTCGACTGGTGAAATCGAGGGTGTATTCCCGTAATTCTTCATCGGTTCCGTTCCAGCGGTCAAAATTGAGCGTGAGTTCCTTTGCCAAGGTAACGGCTTGAGGGCCGGTTGATTGGATTTCATTGAGAATACGGTCAACGTTTGGATTGAGATCATCGACACCCTCGACAACCGCTTCGATAAAACCGGTACGCAGCGCCTCTTCTGCACCAATGCGGCTGGCTTGCATGGCAAGCCTTCGGAAACAAGCTGAACCGAGACGACGGTAGACGTATGGGCCGATTACCGCAGGGAGTATGCCGAGTTTACCTTCTGAAAGAGCGAGTTTTACGTTTGAGGTTGCAACAACATAATCCAAACACGCAACCAGCCCAGCACCTCCGCCAAGTGCAACACCCTGAATGGCACCAATGGTGAAACATGGATGAGACCACAAGCCGTTAAACAGGCGGTCCAATCGTTCAGAATCGATTCGGTTTTCTTCGGCAGTGTTGGCTCCAGCATCACGCATCATGTTGATGTCAGCACCAGCGCAGAAGTGTTTTCCAGCACCCGAAAGCACCAGGGTTCGCAAAAAAGGTTCACCGTTCGTATCATGAAGCGTTCCTCGTGTACCAACACTCCGTTCTGCGGTCCAATCAAACAACGTGCACAGTTCGGTAATCATCTGTACATTGAGCGCGTTAAACTTGTCTTCACGGTCTAATTTAATGTGGCATCCCGAACCCTGGATTGTCATGGTAACAAGTTCTGTTTGTGGGGGATTCTCCATCGCATTCATGCTTAAAACTCCAATTGCCTTTTTTATTTTTGAATTGATTTCTTCACATTCGGAAAACGCCGAATGCATCGTCGGGGAGTGGGGCATTACGGGAAGCTGCAATACACAGCCCAAGCACGTCTCTAGTATCTCTCGGGTCGATGATGCCGTCATCCCATAATCGGGCTGTTGAATAGTAGGGGCTGCCTTCTGTTTCGTACTTCTCGAGGAACGGGGCACGGAACGCTTCAAGTTCATCTCCGACCATTGCAGGAAGGCCTTCCCGAGCACGCTGGTCTTGTTTGACCGTGGCGAGTACATCTGCTGCCTGTGGGCCACCCATCACTGAGATTCGACTGTTCGGCCACATGAAAAGGAATCGCGGATCAAAGGCTCGACCACACATGCCGTAATTTCCCGCTCCGTGAGAACCGCCAATAATCACTGTGAACTTCGGAACATTGACGCATGACACAGCAGTAACGAGTTTCGCACCGTCCTTCGCAATCCCACCTGCTTCGTAGTCCTTGCCGACCATGAAGCCAGTGATGTTTTGTAAAAACACGAGGGGGATGCCTCTTTGACCGCACAACTCAACGAAGTGAGCGCCTTTAAGCGACGACTCTGAGAACAAAATACCGTTGTTGGCAACAATACCAACTTTATGGCCGTGGATATGTGCAAAGCCACAGATGAGGGTTGTACCATAGCGCGATTTGAATTCATGAAAACGAGAGCCGTCTACGATTCGTGCAATGATTTCCATAATGTCGACCGGTGTTCTGTTGTCGCTGGGAATCAGCCCTAGCAAGTCTTCGACATCGTGTGCAGGCACCTCAACGGGCACATTATCGGCTGGTGCAAGCGTTCGCGGACCAAGATTTTCAACAACGTTTCGAACCATGCGCAATGCTTCAGGTTCGTCTTCTGCAAAGTGGTCGGCGACACCAGATTGGGAGGTATGAACATCGGCTCCCCCGAGTTCCTCCGCTGTCACTTCTTCTCCGGTTGCTGCTTTGACAAGAGGTGGACCGGCGAGAAAAATTGTCCCATTGCCTTTGACGATGATTGATTCATCACTCATCGCCGGGACATAAGCGCCACCTGCGGTGCATGAACCGAGGACTGCTGCGACCTGTGGAATTTTGTCACCCGACATACGGGCTTGATTACGAAAAATCCTGCCAAAGTGTCCGATGTCGGGAAAGACTTCATCCTGCATCGGCAAGAAAGCGCCGCCTGAATCTACCAAGTAGATGCACGGCAAATGGTTCTCATGAGCGACGGTCTGTGCGCGAATGTGCTTCTTCACCGTCATTGGATAGTACGAGCCGCCTTTCACGGTTGCATCGTTCGCTACAAAGAGGCATTCGCGACCATGAACCATGCCAATTCCCGTAACAATCCCGGCGGAATGCGCTCGTCCATCGTAGAGATCGAAAGCGGCGAGGGGGGATAATTCGAGGAAGGCTGTTCCCGGGTCAATAATACGCTCAATGCGTTCCCGTGCAAGCATCTTGTTCCGACTTCGATGGCGTTCAACGTACTTGCCACCGCCACCATTCGAGGCGACTGACAAACGTTCTCGAAGCGTTTCAATCAAGGCGGTGTTGAACGCTTTCCGTTCTCCAAACTCTGGGTCACTTCGATTCACGCGAGTTGGTAATCGGTCCATCTCCACCCCTCAAACACAGCGAGGTGGATGCCGTCTTTAACACTACTACAGCCAAACGTAGGATGATTCGGCATCACACGCCGAGCATCAATCGGCCGATGTCACGCAATCCAGGGGCTAAACCAACGATGAGCACGGCCAGTACGATGAGAATACGAATGTGGCGTTGACGCTTCTCGACTTTCATGTCAATGAACATCAGCGTGATTGCGGCAATGAGAATCGATTTGACAAGAACGAATAACCAGGCACCCTCACCGAATTGAACACCGAGCATATCGTTGATTTGGCCTCCGTAAACGATGACTTGGTTGCTGACAACATGCTTCTCGCCATAACCAAAGTAGTCGATGCCAACCATCGTTGCGAAACCATCACACAACTGACCGAAAACCATGGCGAGAACCATCGGGCTTGCAAGCAGTGCTCGGCGAGAGAGCATTTCAACGGGATGGTTTTGTATCTCATCTCCATTCGCTTCCCATGCTTTGATTCGTACACCGTCAGGTAGAACACCAGCCTCATAACCGGTGAGTTTCATCTGCAAAGCGTCATCTCTACCGTATCGGTACATGAGATAACAAACGAGACCTGGAATCCCTAAAACAACGACTACAGGCCATAACTCGACGGTTTCCGAAACGCGTGAACTCTCTTGAGCCCATGGTGTAGAAAGAAATTGCATCCAGTGAAACACACCAAGAACACTGGCTGCAGTACCAAATGCGAGTAAGCCACGCGTCAATGCCGGCCATCCTCGAGTTTTCACCAAAATGGAAAAAAGAACTACGTAGGAAGCGAGAAGACCCAACCACACCCAAAACATGCCCATCGATTCGTGGTTTGAATACGCCGGTTGATACAAAAAACTCCAGTGGAAGAATAACGCTAACGACAGAAGTGGAATGAGAGAACGGAGGATTTTATGTTCAGATTTGTCGGTACCGTCGTTTTCCCATTGTGATGCGACATAGTGTGAAATGCCTGCAAGAACGACAAGCCACGCCGCTAAATGAAGGTGGATTATCGGAGAAATAAACAACCAATCCGTATCTGAACTGAAGAAGTCGGCATCCTCGAGAACCCGAAGAACTGGGGCAAGACAAACCCAGGCGAGCAAGGCAATCAGCATTCGATCGTCAGCAGGTACGTTCAATCTTCGAAAGAGAGCTTGGAAAACAATGACGCTTGCAAGCATACTGAATGTGTAAAGAAGCGTGTTCATGGCATTGTAATCCGCATCACCAGCGGAACCTGCATCTTCCATAATAGGGTCCCAGACCACCGGCTTCAATCCGTCAGTCCAAACTACATCATTGGCTACAAAGAACCCAACAAAGACCCCCCCAATCGTAAGCATGGCCAGCCAAAGTGCGACTTTTTCTACGGGGGAATAGGCTTCACACGGCAATGCTGGTTCATCACCAATAATCTGTTCCTCAAGTTGCTCAAGGCTTGACATGGCTGTCCCTGTCGATACGAAGCGGCTCTTGTCAATATCCTTTGGGGACATATATGCCGTATTCCTTTCGATGGATTTCACTCTTCTTCTTGTGAGAGGCGAGCAACCAAATCGGCTTTCTTACCGCCAACAGGGAGTCCAGCAGCTTTGCAGCGTTCCTTGAGTTGTGCAACAGAAAGCGAAGACAAGTCTTCGTCATGGTCGTGCTCATGGTCGTGGTCGTGATCATGGTCATGGTCGTGGTCATGGTCGTCACTGTCCTCTACACCGAATCCACGAGGCTCGTGAACTTCGATGAACGAGACTTTACCGCATTCGACAGCGTCGCGAATCGTGGTAACCAGACGGAATTTGAGCATGGCTGCGTTGGTATCGAACAGCATGGTCTGCGGCAAAACAATGGACAGGTCGTCGCCGGAAAAGGAGACTTCAAAGCCTGAATGACCGGTGTTTGCCTGGAGAAGTGCCGTAACTTGGTCTTCCTTTCCTTCGACAATGTCAACAACATTGAACGAATACTTGAGTGACTTTCCAGCCATTGGGTGGTTATAATCAATTCGCGCTCGACCTGCGGCGAGGTAGGAGAGTTGCCCTTGACGACCGTTGATGGTCACTGGTGCTCCAATGTAGAGAGCGTTCGGATCTTGGACGGCTCGAATCAATTTATCGATACTGATTGTCTCGATTTGTTCCGGGTCTTTTTCGCCGTATGCGTCAACGGGTGCGATGACGACTTCGGTTTCTTTTCCTTTCTTTGCGCCAGCTAATGCTTCTTCAAAACCAGGGATAAGTTGGCCACCACCGACGATGCAGACCATCGGCTCATAGGAACGGTTCTCTTGGTGAGCATCGTGTTCTTTTGCAACTGCTTCGCGTGTGGTCTCGATGAGATCGCCTGATTCATTGTTGTACAGTTCATAATCAACGTGGACAATAGTTCCGTCTTCCATAGTATTACCTCCCTTTCGGGTAGTCCGGCGACCGTCGCCTCCTTGATAATTGCATTGGCGGAGGTGTTGTTCACTCTTCTTCAACAGTCGCACTGAGATTATCGTTCAGTCGCCTGTTTTTACTGATATCTCCGAAAACAACCATTCCCATTCCAAAGAGCATGGTGGTCCAGCCGAGCCACACCAAATGGGATGCTGGCAAATCGTAAACCGTGACACGAACGAGTTGAATTGAATCTGAGCCGTTTTGCGCAGTTTGTTGCATCAAACCATTGGCTTGGCTGCCGTCAAAGATGAACACGATATCACCACTCCATCTGGTCAAAGTATCGACTTCAGAACGCGATTTCGACTGAAGGACAAACCCTGAGTCGGTTGTTGTGTCAAACCGCATCATACCGGGTTCAACCGTGCCAATTTTCTCACCTAAATCACCGTCATCCATCGCATAAACATCAATCTGGATTCCGACATAACCGTCGCCGACTTCAAGGTCTTCGGAAGTCATTCGTAACCCTGTGAATTCGTAACCATAGTTGCCGTGGATGACTGTTTCGTCCTTGATCATCGTTACACGGTGACTGGCATCACCTCTGTCAACAAGAACCGTCGTATAGACATGGCCGAGGAGGAGAAGGAGAAGACCCAAATGGACTGCATGGGCGCCAAGAGGAATCCTTCGCCACCAAGGCTCCTTTGAACGTTTGATGCCTTGTGTAACCAGCACTTCTTTTGCCATTGGTACGATGACCAGAAGCACGATAGGAAGGGTCATCCATGCCAAAACTCCTCGCACAACGAGCGAAGACATCGCCGTACTGGAGTCCATTCCAAAGGCAGTGGGCTGCCACAGTGCGAACACGATAGAAAGCACGAGTGTCACAATCAACAACACTGCGTTCCTCTTCGCATCATGTCGCCGGTTACTGTACAGGAAAAGAGCACCAGCGAGAGCCATTACGAACGGTGTTCCGTACAACTCATGACCCTCAAAGTTGATTGAATCGATACTTGACAAAAGCAAGACGATGGTGAGGATAAGATAGGTTCCAACAATGAGAACCGAGCACCACAAGGCTACTTTTTGTTGAGATTTACGCTCAAAAATCGAAAACTTCGATGATTGTTCGCTCTCAGGTGCGACCATCCAAGGCAGAATGAAGAACAGCATCATCATCGCCGCTGCAAAAACATCAACCATCCCTGACCAAGCGCCGGCCAGCCCAAGCACTACTCCCCCAGCACCGAGTGCCCATTCTTTCGTAGCATCATCGGCGTAGAACAGAGGTGTAAAAAACAACAAAAAGAACGTCACATACAGGTAGTTGTCCGTCAGAGAGAACATCAACAAGGAGATGCCAATGAGCAACGGGAATTGGAGGTATGAACGCTCGTTATCTTCCCCCACAAACAGACCGGAGAAACTCCAACCTTCGGCCGGTTTCTTCGAAGTTGCCGGTGCGCTGAAGCTTTCAACAGCTAACGGGGCAAAGACCAGAGATGCGAAGACAAACGACGGAATGAAGGCGAATAAAGTCGGGTCGAAATACGTTGGACAAGCTGAGAGAACAGTTGTTTCGCACGTTGTTTCAAGATATTTACGCATCAATAAAGCACTTATGACTCCGATGAATGGTACTGCAAACAGTCTCTGTGAACGGGGTGTTGGGTTCCATTTCGATGAGGATTGACGGTTCAATTGCAGCCAGAAACCAATGAAAAGCAGCAAAACCACAAGGTAGGTCATCACTTCGACTCCCGCAGTTGAATCGTTTTTCAGTACCAGCATTCGCGAAAAGGCATCGGTTGGTGCGGTTCCTTCGGAATTGGTAACGAATGTGTGAACTGAAGAGGCCCATACGCCGCCCGCACGGGTGACCAAGGTAGCGAATAAAGCCAGTCCACCCGCGGCCAAACCCGCCCCAATCCACGTTTTATCCGAAGTTGTTCCGGGACGTGTGCGCAAATGAGACAGAAGAACCAATGCCAGCCAAGGGAGAAGCGAACCTGTTTCAACCGGATCCCACGCCCAGTATCCGCCCCAATCAAGAATCAAGTATGCCCACAATCCGCCCAAGCCAATCCCGAGGGTCGAAACAAACAGTGCAGGACGAACGATGTGCAGCATCCGCTCTCGAATTCCTCGCGCTTCACCAAACATCGAAGACAGTGCGACTGCACTGATGTGCAAGCACAGCGAATAGGCAAGGAAAATAAGCGGTGGATGTATAACCATCAAGTCGGTTTGAAGCAGTTCGTTCAAACCTTGACCGATGCCGTTGCCCGTGCTTTCCTTAAACGGGTCGAGGTTCCAGGCCAAAAGCAACAGCAGCAGGCTAAACCCGTTGACAAAGCGGAGGCGAGAGATGTGTGTTCGTTCATCGAATTCACCAGGCATTCGCGTCCGCCATACATACGCCAACAACGTCATCCACATCACCCAGAGAAGCAGTGGGCCTTCTCGAGCGGCCCAAGTCGCAGCGAACCTGTACTTGAGCGGCAGACCCTCCCCCCCGTACGAAACAACATGAGCATACGATGTGTCGTTCACCAAAAACCGGCTTGCTAAAGCGAAGAACGGCAGCGCCATAAGAACGTGGCAAGCGATAGACGCTGCTTTGGATCGCTGGTGAAGAAGTGGTCGTACCACCAATACCGAAGCAGCCAGCAAAGCCAGCCACATCGTTACACCCCACATGGTCGTTGCTCGTGATGCTCCTTCAAGGAGGTTGCGCGATTTACATTACCACGCTGTTCGGATTACCAACCGAAAAATTTGGCTCTTGAATAGCCAAACGATAGCAGCACGTGAATGACACTCTTCGTGAACAACATCGGCTTTCGGAAAAGTATCTTGAAGCCAATACCTACCTTCTGAAGCGGTGACATGTTGCCTAATTCTTCGGGTAAACACCGAGCCATGACTGACATTTCCTCGTCGGTGAGTTCGTAGAGGGCTGTTTTACCCTTCAAAATTTTTGAATATGGAGGGAAGGCCTTCTTCCATTCCTTCTCGTACGCCATCAGGTTGTCTTTCGAACATACGGCGTCTGACTTCATGAGTGCTGCAATGGTTTGAGCAGCCTGCCTTCCCGACCAAAGCGCAAGGTGCGAGCCACCCTCGAACAAGGGTGAAGTGAAGCCTGCTGCGTCACCGACCAAGATTACGCCGTCCCCAACCGTAATCGACCGTGGCCCTGAAATCGGAATGGTTCCGCCGAATGGACGAACCTTGATTCCCTCTGCTCGCCATGGTGGGTTCACGGTCGGCTTGCCGTCAAGATATGTGTCTTGAATGAAGGAATTGAGGTACTTTATAGCGCCTTTTTTGTCCGTAGTAACCAAGCCCACATTCGCTCGGCCTCCGGCTTTAGGAATCATCCAAACATAGCCGTGCGGGGAATACTTCGGCCAGAGATAAAAATCGAGATATCCGTCGTTCTCCACATCAAGCATTTCGTATTGGAACCCAGCGATGACTTCGACCTCAGTACCCATATCGAGCAATTTGGATGCTGCACCTGAAACACCCGATGCATCGATGACCGATTTACATCGAAGGGGGAAATGTTCACCTTTACCATCAATTTCCCAATAGGAAAATTGGTTTTCGCTATTGAATATCCGTTCCATTGATGTTACACGGTGGTGGAGTTGAAGTTCTGCGCCTTCTTTGATGGCTTCATCGCACAACCATCGCTCAAAGAGATGCTTTTCGAGCACATATCCTTTTTCAGTCAGAAGTTTTTCAGTTCCGTCTGGAAAGATAACTCGTATGCCTTTGACGTCAAGGGCTTTGACATGATCGGGAATCTCAAGGTCGAGATTATCCACTGCGAGTTGGCTTAAGCACTCACCACAATGAACAGGAGTACCTACTTCGGGGTCTGCTTCTACGATGAGCGTGGATAAACCAGCACGTGCGGCATGCAATGCTGCAGAACCCCCACCCGGTCCTGCGCCAATTACCAGAACATCCAGCATCTGCACTGCCTCCGCCATGAACCACAATTACAGAATCAAGTCCATGAAGAAAACGGTCGCTTACTCTCCCGCAGGGCGGCGGAAAACAGCAACAAATGCGAGTAATGTTAGCGACGAAAGCAGCGATAGGGCCGGTGTTTCAACCGTTTCCTGCTCCTCGACAACCACCGGTGGTGCCGCTTCAACGGTAACCGTGCCAACCATTCCCATTGATTCATGAGGTTCACACACGAAGGTGTGCACGCCAACAGTCCCGTTTTCGAACACAAATCGGTAGTCTACATCGCGCTCAGGCTCTCCTGAATCAAACAAGCCGTCATTGGCAACGGCGTTGTGACCGAGTGCTTGGCCGCTCCAGACAAAACGCACGGCTTGACCTTCTTGCACAGTCACATCGGACGGGCTGAAACGAAAGTTCGTGCTATCCACCGTTACAATAACGTCGCTTTGCGAGCTTTGCTCAGCAGAAACAACACTGGAGCCGGCGAACAACAAGACCAAGGTGATGAGCAGCGTTTTCATGCGTAGCGGTTGACGGCTGAGGTTTTCAATGCATGTATTTTGTTCTCTGTCCCCCCATGAGCGAATACGACGGTTCAAAGGGAGGTTCTGCCACGGCCGTTTGTGGCGTGGAGGACTTCCAAACGGTGGCTCGACCATCTCGAGCAAGGCGGAGAACTCCTTCGCATATCACGTCCAGTCGATGTCAAATTCGAGGCTGGTGCTATCGCAGACCTGTTGGTCAAAAACGATGGCCCAGCAGTCTTGTTCGAAAAACCACGCCTCCCAGACGGTAGCATAAGCGACATACCGCTGGCAATGAACCTCTTTGGTGGACAGGATCGAACATTGCGTGCCCTTGGTGCGAGTCATGAAACCGAAATTGGAGACCGTATGGTCGCCATGATGAAACCAGATATCGGTTTGTACATGCGAAAACCGTGGAAAGGCCTTCCACTTATTCGAGATGCATTAGCCATGCCCCCCCGTAAAAAGCGCAAAGGAAATTGTCAGCGCGTAGAGTTGCCGCTCGACCTCACACGGCTACCCATCCCCACCACATGGCCAAAAGATGGTGGTCCGTTTGTCACCCTGCCACTTGTTGTTACGAAGAACCCCAAAAATGGAGAGCATAACCTTGGAATGTACCGTGCACAGGTGTTTGGACCAAAACAAATAGGGCTACATTGGCAGATTCACAAGCACGCTGCAGACCATGCAGCCGCCATCAAAGAAGCTGGCGGCGATGGGCGAATGCCGGTTGCAATCTGCATGGGTGGCCCCCCTGAACTTATTTTTTCAGCGATTTCACCACTTCCGGACAACCTAAGCGAATATCAATTTGCAGGGATTTTGGGTCGAAAATCCCTACCGATAACGAAAGCTCTCACACAAGACCTGATGGTTCCTGCAGAAGCCGATATCGTGATTGAAGGATATTGCATACCTGGTGAAACACGGCTTGAAGGGCCGTTTGGCGATCATTTTGGTTTCTATTCGCTCACCGGACAGTATCCTGTGATGCATGTAACGGCGATTACCTGCCGTAAAGATGCGGTTTTGGCCGCCACAATTGTTGGCCTTCCACCTATGGAAGACGGGCATCTTGGTGAAGCCATTGGAAGACAATTTTCACCAGTCCTCAATTTCCAGCACAGAGATGTCCGCAGCGTTCATCTTCCGATGGAAACAGGCTTCCATAATCTTGCGATTGTTGCCTCAAAACAACGGTATCCTCGTCAAGGTCGAAAAACCGCTCTCGGTTTGCTCGGCGCTGGACAGATGATGTTCTTGAAAACCATCATTGCTATTGACGAGCATCAAGACCCAAAAGACCTCGAAACGCTGCTCGATGCATTGAACTCAAAGGTTGACATCGCAACGGATGTACTGGTTCTTGAGGGCATGGTTGCAGACTCTCTTGAGGCTGCGAGCCCCTATGAAAACGTGCACAGTAAGTTGCTCATCGATGCTACGACGCTCGCCCAGCGCGACCCCCGCTCTGACGCTGAACCCCTCGAAGGGTCGTATGCTCAACCGACGCCCGAATGGCGACAAGGAATCGGAGAAGCGCCAGGGTTTGAAGGCCTCGAATCAGTATTGGCAATGGAACATGTAACCGATGCGCGAATGTTGCGAAGCAGTATCATGGTCGTCACGACCTCTGTCGAAGGCTCACCAACACCCCGAGACGGACAAGATGAGTCAAATAATGAGGCTGAAGCGGCAAGAAGGGAGCGTATTTCTCAATTGAGAAAATCAATTTGGCAATTGGATAATAAGAAATCCCTTCGCTGGTTGTTCATCACCAATGATGATTTAGATTTACACTGCGAAAAGGCTCGGCGGCGGCTCCTTTGGCAACTCACTTCCCGCTTTGATGTTGGGCGTGGGCTCACGTTCGATGAACATAAAACACGCCTTTGCTGGGATGCTACTACACCAATCCCCTCCGAAGAATACGGCGTACGAAGATGGCCATCGATTACTCTTCATTCCCCTGAGACGTTGGAAAAGGTGGCGCAACATCCTGAATTAGAATCATATGAGTGGCCCCCCCACCTCTCGTTTGGGGGACCGAAGTAATGGATGCGAAACAAATCCTGTCCTTTATTAAAATCGAACACACCTTGTTCTCTCTCCCATTCGTTCTCATCGGCTATATGATTGCCATTGAGCAGTTCAACATCTCTCCGGGTATTGACTTACTCTGGATTCTTTTGGCTGCCGTGGGTGCACGAGGCCTAGCAATGGCTCTCAATCGAATCATTGACCGAGATATTGATGCAGCAAATCCTCGAACGAAAGACCGTCATCTCGCTTCGGGAGCAATGAGTCTGCGTACCGCATGGACGCTTTCGGCTTTCTTCCTCGCCATGCTCCTTGTGAGCGCTGGATTACTCAACCGAGTTGCACTGTTGATGTCATGGCTACCTGTTCTTGTCTTCGTGATCTATCCCTACATGAAGAGATACACCTGGCTGTGCCATTTCTGGCTTGGACTCTGCCTGGGTCTTGCACCCGCAGGTGCTTGGGCAGCAATGGCAGCAGACGTGCATGGATGGGCTGCAATTACAGGAATGTTCGAATCTGAAACCGAATATTTGTGGTTGAACACAATTTTACCCATTTCTGTGGGCGTTGCGTTGTGGATCGCTGCTTTTGATATCAATTATGCTCGCATGGATGTCGAGAATGACCGTAACAGCGGTGTACACTCCTTCCCATCTCGATTCGGTGAAGAGCTGACAACACGTGCTACGGTTCAATTGACACTTGTCTGGTTTGCATGTTTTGCCGTCTCTAACCCAATGGACGGGATTTGGTTTCTCGGTGCTGCGGCTTTAATGGCCGGGTTGAACATTTGGGTTGTCGTAGCAAAAGACAAGTTTGAAGATTTTCAAACGGTTTTATTCCGAGCCTCAATGTTGACTGGATGGATGCTTCTGTTTGCACTCATTATCGGTTTCATGCTGGAGCCAAACTCTGAATTCGCGTTTGACTGAAAGCCATTCACCTGAATGCTAATTGGTTCTTTAGACCACACTTCACCTATGGAAGGTTGATGTGCTTTAAGCAATCACCGTACATCATGAACCCTATTGTAAAATCACTGCTTGAATTTAATGAAGCCTTTGAAATCCCAAAACTCGACTCCCCTGGACTCGGAACAGATGAAATGATTGAACTGCGAATCAAACTCCTAAAGGAAGAAGTCGAAGAATACGCTGAGGCTGCTCGGGCCGGCGATATGGTTGAGGTTCTCGATGCGCTTGCAGACATTGGATACATCCTTGCTGGAACCATCATCAACCACGGTATGCAAAACATCTACGACGATGCTTTCAATGAAGTACATCGTTCCAACATGGCCAAATTAGTCGATGGCAAGGTCATTCGTCGAGAAGATGGCAAGGTACTCAAGCCGGAAGGATGGCAACCCCCACAACTGTCACAATTCCTCGAAGAAAATTGAAACCAGACTTGTGAGTTCAACCGCCTGCCATTTCACTCTGTTTCAATCGCTGAATGATGGCTTCTTTCGAAGAGGATATGAGACTTGACAACGCTTCAAAAGCAAGTATACAATATAGAAAAATATGTCAGCGTTCCTGCATGCTCTGGGTCAACCCAAAAATGGTGTTGACACTTGGCACTATGTTGCGTATGACCAACTGCATCACGAACTGCTACCTGCTGATGCCCAGCCTGATACGACAGGGCTGATTTTCATTGAGACGACATGGAAAACACGCCAATTACCCTACCACAAGCAGAAACTGGCCTTGCTGTTGTCAAACCAGCGCAATTTTGCACTGGAAATGATGAACCGGGGGTATGAGATACGGTATGAATTTAGCACCCAGTCCTACGAAACATCGCTGCGTGACCTCTCATCAACCCTCGGTGAAATCTCGGTCAATGAGCCAGCAGAATACAACCTTCGGAAAACGGTTGAAGCACTGCAACGAGAAGACTGCGTACGTATTCTGCCTCACAAAGGTTGGATGACGACCCCCGAAGATTTCATCAAATCGGTAGGTGATTCACCCCCTTGGCGGATGGATAAATTCTATCGGTATATCCGCAAAGAGAAGAATGTCATGGTCGATGAAAATAAAAAACCGGTTGGGGGGGAATGGTCGTTTGACCGTGAAAATCGCCTACCTTGGGACGGGGCAGTCGAACTTCCGGAACTTCCATCATTCAAACCGAATGCAGTGACTCAAGAAGTAGTCGATATGGTGAAAACACGCTTTAGCCATCACCCGGGAGAAATCCAAATTGACAACCTGCCCTCTACATCTGCACAATCTGATGCCCTGTGGGACTGGGCCAAAAAATCGGTTATGTTTTGGTTTGGTCCGTATGAAGATGCCATGACTGTCGAGCACAAAACGCTGTTTCACACCACAATCTCATCGTTACTCAACCTGCACAGGTTGCTACCCAGTGCTGTAGTCAACCAGGCCATTGAACTTGATATTCCACTCAATTCTAAGGAAGGTTTCGTACGTCAAATCATTGGATGGAGGGAATTTGTTCGGCACGTGCATGCGCACACCGACGGTTTCCAATCCGAAATTCCGGAAGACGTCGAATTTCTGCGTCCCGGTGCAGGGTGGAAGGGAGAATGGGCTCAGCCACGCAGTACACTCAATGTGCTTGAGGCAAAATACCCGCTACCAGAAACATACTGGGGAAAGAAAAGTGGTATGCTCTGTCTGGATACTGCCGTTGAACAAGTCGTTCAGACGGGCTACACGCACCACGTTCCTCGGCTCATGGTCTTAGCGAACATCGGTACATTACTCGGGGTCAACCCGCGTGAACTCACCGATTGGTTTTGGGCAATGTTCACCGATGCGTACGATTGGGTTGTAGAACCGAATGTTTTGGCAATGGGGACATATGCTGTTGGTGGCGTGATGACGACGAAACCCTATGTTTGTGGTACACCATACATCAAGAAAATGGGGGATTATTGTGGTGATTGTTCCTTGCATCACAAAAAATCGTGTCCAATTTCGGACATGTATTGGGACTTCTTGGAGGTCAACAAGGAACACTTCAATGACAACCCTCGAATGTTCATGCCGATGCGTAATCTCGCAAAACGGGACGCAGCCAAAACCGAAAAGAGCAGAACAATCGTTGCCTATGTGCGTTCGCAACTCCAGCAAGGTCTGCCTCTTGACGCATTGCATCTTGAACATTTGAAGTCTTGATACACGGTTTGAAGGAATGGAGGTTTGATGATGGTTGGCTTACAGGCCTCTTCATGTCACGACCAGTCGCACTCATCACTGGCGGCGGGCGCGGAATTGGCGCTGCTGCCTCTAAACGCCTTGCTGAAGACGGTTATGATGTGTTATTGACATACAACACCTCGTCCAAACCGGCAGAAATGGTTGTTGCAGAAATTCGAGCTGCTGGCAACGATGCACTGGCGGTAAAGGTCAATTGTGCAGACGGCGGAGAAGTGGGGCTGCTTGGCATCCACCCATGGATGGCGAGAGGAATTGATGTCTTGGTACTCAACCACGGGGCGTACGAACGAATCGCTGCTGACGAAATGACACTTGAATCACTACGGCAGACGATGGCAACAAATTTCGAAGGAGCCGTCGCCGTCTGGAAAGCCGTGCAGCCTCACCTTACTGAATATGCGAGGATGGTCGTTATAGGCTCACAACTCGGCACCAAAGGCTCCCCTCATGGCGCTGACTACGCCGCCTCAAAAGCGGCATTATCGACATGGGCACGTTCACTGGCGCAAGCGGTAGGACACGAGGGTAAACGTGTGAATGTACTTGCGCCTGGTTTCGTTGATACCGCTATTTTAGCTGGAGATTCAAAGGAAAAAAGACGCCAACGTGAACAGCAAGTCCCGCTGAAACGAATTGGGAGTCCAGACGACATGGCGGGTGCAATCTCCTATTTGGTCGGCCCAAACTCAGCATATGTCACAGGAGCAATCCTTCACGTGAACGGCGGACTTTACCTACCCTAATGTAAGAGTTCAAAGCCCCTTGATGTCTCTCAAAAATACAGGTGAACGCATGGTAGAGCAGTGGGACGATGATGGCGCCTTCGAAGCGAAGGCGAACATTGATGTCGGGCTTGGAGACCTAACCGAGCGCGACCCGTTTGATCTCTCTCGTGCGCTCGAAGGTGCAGCATTAGAGCATCTACACCCAGATTCAAAGCGCTTGAGACTCCATTCAGAATTTCAGCCATCTGGTGACCAGCCAAAAGCAATTGAAAAATTGATTTCCCAATTGGAAAAAGGCCAAGAAAGGGCCGTTCTGCTGGGCGTTACCGGTAGTGGAAAGACATACGCTATGGCTCAAGTGATTCAACACCTCAACATTCCAACGCTCATCATAAGCCACAACAAAACGCTAGCACGGCAATTGTATCAAGAAATGGCCGGATACTTCCCCGAAAATGCTGTCGACTATTTTGTCTCACACTACGACTATTACCAGCCGGAAGCATACCTTGCTAAACGTGACCTTTACATCGATAAAGAACTGTCAATCAACGAACGTATCGAGCAAGAACGTTTTGCTGCCGTAGCCTCTTTGGTAACGCGTCCGGACTGCGTCATCGTCTCGTCGGTATCGTGCATCTACGGGTTGAATCCTCCTGAGACGTTCTTGGAGTATCACGTTCGCGTTCATACTGGACAACACATTGAGACCAGTGATTTGCTGAAGGAATTGATTGTACTCCAGTACAAACGCACAACTCTTGATCTGTCCAGAGGCGAATGCAGGCTACGTGGAGAAGTGCTGGATGTGTGGATGCCAAGCAGGGACGACCCGTTGCGCATCCAATTCGATTTTGATGGCGTGACAAAAATCCAAGTTTGCGACCCAGTTTCTTGGGAGGTGCTTGACACGCTAGATGAGGCTTGGATTCATCCAAAGGAATTTTTCATGACCAGCCCAGAGCGTTACGAATCTGCTCTCGGCTCGATTGAAGACGAGTTGGATGACCGAATCGCCCACTACTCAAGCCTCGGACAGGAGCTTGAACGATACCGTATCGAACAAAGAACTCGGTACGACTTGGAAATGATTCGAGAAATTGGGCATTGTCAGTCGATGGAAAACTACTCCCTGCATTTTGACGGCCGTGAACGTGGACAACGACCCTACTGTCTGCTGGATTTCTTTGCAGCCTGTGCTAAACAGTTCCACGGAAACCCGGATAAGTTTCTCGTGATTATGGATGAATCCCACGTGACACTGCCCCAGGTTGGCGGCATGTACTACGGAGACAGGTCTCGAAAAGAGAGCCTCATTGAGCATGGATTCAGGCTTCCAACCGCTGCAGATAACAGGCCGCTTAAAATCCCTGAATTCCAGAAACTTGTGCCACAGATGGTCTATGTATCAGCCACTCCGGGGGAACGTGAGTTGCGCCATCTGTGCGAGATTACGAATCAACCGTTACCAAACGGCCTCCTCCATGCAAAATCCGGCGGAGGAGCTGGCCATGCTGACCGCGAAAAGAAACATCCCGACAGCGAAAGCCTGTACCAAATGGTACAGCACATTGACGGTATCGCAAAGATGGAGATTCGGCCGACTGGCTTGCTTGACCCGGAAATCGAAGTACGCCCCACCAGTGGCCAAGTGGCCGACTTACTCTCTGAAATCAATATTCGAATACAAAGAGGAGAACGAACGCTTGTCACCGTACTTACGATCAAGTTCGCGGAGGAAGTCTCTCAATACCTCAACCAAATGGGCGTAAAAGCGCATTACCTTCACTCAGAAATAGATACAATCGAGCGAACTGAAATCATCAACGCCTTGCGCATAGGCCATATCGACGTCATCGTAGGCATCAATCTCTTACGAGAAGGACTCGATATCCCCGAAGTCAGTTTGGTCGCTATTTTTGACGCAGACCGACAAGGTTTCCTTCGGAATGAACGAAGTCTGCTTCAAACCATTGGAAGGGCTGCTCGCAATGTAAACGGACACGTGCTGTTGTACGCCGACAGTATGTCGCCCGCTATGCGCGCTTCAATCCAACAAACGCTTGAACGGAGAGAGCGGCAGCAAGCGCACAATGATGCGAACGGAATCGTACCGAAAACCATTGAGAAAACATTGCCCAAGATGAATTCTGACATCGACGACCTCATTGCGGGAACATCGACATCGAAAGACGGTACACGTCGGCTCATCGCAAAGAAAGGCGGTCGGAAGGAAGGAGATTGGGCGCAACGATTGAACCTCGGTGCAGGCGCTTGGGCTGCGGGCGATGGACAAGACGGTTCGAAAGGAAGCATGGCAAAGAAACCAATTGAAGATTCGAATATTCAATTGACATATGACGAACCTGATGACGTGCTTTCAGGGCTTGAGCCAACACAAATCCAAGACTTGCTTGGAGAGTTACGCTCGGCGATGAAGGAAGCCGCAAAGAATCTCGATTTCGAAGAGGCCGCACGCCTTCGAGACCGAGTGTTCGAATTGGAACAACGACTTTGAGCGGCATATCAGCGGCTTGGAAACCGCAAGGGCAAGTTCTTGAGGGAAGAACGGATGGGTGAATCATGGCGATTCAGCCCGGTGATTTCGATGTACCCGTAGCCGACTATGTCTTCTCGGAACTCTCCTCTCCGCGTTCACTGCTGGACCAAATGGCCAGTGCCGGCGGATTCACGGCGACGAAGTTAGCGACTGCACGTGACATATTACTCGACATGAAGACGCAACTCAACGCAGTAGATGGAGACAGCAGCAAGGTCTGCAATTGGCTCTCGTTCCCTGCTTGCTTGTGCGCTACAGGTACACGCTCGTTTTTTGTTGAATCTTTGAAGCAACGCATGTTCAACGTGGTCTCAACCACATGTGGAATGCTCGACCACGATATCGCCCGCTCTCACAAGCATTACTATCACGGCGCATTTGAATTGGATGATATTGAGTTAGGGGAACATTCCCTCATGCGTTTAGGTAACGTAATTGTCCCGAATTCATCGTACGGAGAAATCATCGAAGATGTGCTCACCCCCGTTCTTGAAGAAATGTACCAGGACCGACTAATGGAGACTGGTAAAACCGGCGCTGATGCATGGCTCGGGTTTGGTTCAATACATCTTGTTTGGGAACTCGGGAAGAGAATCGGAACCCCAGACTCGCTGATTTATTGGGCATATAAGCACAAGATTCCCGTCGTCATACCGGGAATCACCGACGGTTCGATTGGTGCACAGCTGTTCATGCTACGACAAAAGCATCGGGATTTCCACATCGATACGCTCGCTGACGAGCAAGTTATGAGCGATTTGACATGGGATGTCGAGGTCTCGAATGCATTGATGATCGGCGGTGGAATCTCGAAGCATCACGTGATTTGGTGGAATCAATATCGCGGTGGACTCGATGCCGCAGTCTACATTACAACAGCTCCCGAACATGATGGAAGCCTCTCCGGAGCCCGCCTGAGAGAAGCAATTTCATGGGGGAAAATGCGCCCTGAAGCACCAAACATGTGCGTCGAAGGCGATGCAAGTGTACTGCTGCCATTACTCGGAGCGGACATCTTTCAGAGAGGCGATACACAATGAAATCAAGACCTGTTGCAGTCCTCCTAACCATGCTTGTCGCGCTCATGCCACTTGCCGGGTGTTTCGCCCCCGAAACAACCGAATCGGAAACGGGAGAAGTGGGTGGATTCTTTGACTTTGAAATGGGTCAAAACCCGTTGACATGGTACCATTATCCCGGTGGTGTCAATGCCATGGACAATACAACGGCACTCGGTGGGACAAACATCCCCTTCTACAGCCAAGGGACATACTATGCGACTGGGTACTCAACGTTCGAACCAACCATGGGTATCACATCGACCAACAACATCTACTTCACGAGTTACGGAAATGGAAACGGCGGTTCAACCGCTATTGTCCAATGCACCAACATGATTGAAATGACAAGTCTATCTGATTTCAGTTGTCAAGATATCTATGGTGCCTTCCCACCTGTTGTCAATTCAAACGACCCGTATGTTTACGTCGATCCTTGGACCGACCGTATCATGAAGTTTGACATGCATGCGCTTGGCGGTATGACGGTGGAATGGACTGATGATGAAGGCGATTCGTGGGTTGGTCCGTCAGTTGCAACTGGGTATTCTGTGCAAGACCACCAGACCATAGCTTCCTCTCCATACGGAGGTATACTGCATGAAACACTTTGGGTGTTCTGCATCAACGGCAATTACCCTTCTCCGCTCTGCTCCGCAAGCCAAGACGGCGGATTTACGTGGGGGCCTGAACTTCCAGGAGCGCCTGTCGATTGTCAAAGCGGCGGCCTATCTGCACACATCATTGGTGCAGAAAATGGCAACTTTTATCGCGGACAGAAAGGATGCGATGGACAAGGCTATTCGATGTACAAAACCGATGATGGCGCCATTACTTGGACAGAGCACGTGCTACCAACCGAGGAATCCGGTACTGCCGATACGTGGAACGCAGAAGAAGCACAAGTCGATACTGACAGCGAAAGTAACGTCTATGCTATGTGGATGGGTCTTGACAACATGCCGTACTTTTCGTATTCAGTCGATGACGCAAACACGTGGTCTGATGCAATAATGATTGGACCAAGTCACCTGGAAGGCACGGGATTCCCTGTTGTCATAGCCGGCGACCCGGGGAGGGTTGCCTTTGGGTACATAGGTACTGAAGGCGATGGTGCATGGAACGGTTACATCTCTGTCATCACTGATGCTTTTAATGAAACACCTCTGATTACGACCGTCCAACTCAATGCGCCAGATGACCCACTTGACAACGCAAGCCCCACCTGTGGATACGAACGATGTGGAGGATTTGGCGATTTCATCGATATGCAAATCGATGCGTATGGACGACCGTGGTTATCGTTGTCCCACAACCCAGATGGTGACACGGGAATCATGGGCACGTTCATGAACGGGCCTACACTTGTTGGAGATGTAACGCAGTTGAATGCGCTCCCTGAAGGTGGAACGCAGACCCTTTGATTCTAGTCCATGTAATCGGCCAATGCATGCATAAGAGCAGTGCGAATAGGTATCAGTGGACGCCAACCATCGCCATCAATACGGTGCAAGAGATCGTGAAGTGGGGACAGATCTGGCCGAGCGTTTGCATTCTCTTCTATGCTCATGGGCAGTTGAGGAGATACCGTTAATGGTTGAAGCTCAATAACCGGCGTTGGAGCAGCAGTGAGATGTTCAACGCTAAACTGGCCTGTCCTTCCAGCCATCGTTCGATTGTACAACATTGAGAGTTCCACAAGCGTTTGTTTTTCCGGCCAAGAGCGCCGCCCAGAAACGCTAATTCGCTTCGAAAACGGCTCGTTACTCAGGAGAATTCGAACCATCGCATCTGCGACATCAACATCACTCACCCACCAGTGCTCTGAAACACCAGCATTCGGCTGTAAGCCAGATTTCAAACACCTCATCCATTCGGGGAAAAGTGGAGATTCCCAATCTGGGTCCTTCGCCCGAGGCAACAAATCATGCACAAGAACCAATGCGTCAATCCAATCGTATTCGACTTCGAAACCCGTGTGACCGGGTAAGGCCAGTACAACCTCTAAACCATCGACATCCAATCCAGATTCCCCATCACTAAGCAAATTGAACGGACCCTGTCCAAGCAAGAAGAGTCTGTGACCTCCCTCTAAGGGTCGCTCATTCGAACCGTACAGAGTACAATCTCCAAAATCAAGTTCGACCGAGTAACGCTCACGGTAATACTCGAGTGAGGATTGAGGAACGACAATGTCGACTCGTGCACGAAGAAGACGCTCAAGAATGGCTTGAGCAAGAGCACAGTTAACGCCACGCAGATGGATGACGGGTGTACGACGCATGGAGGATGCTGTCGGCAGTTCTACATCAAGGTGTAGCAGAATACAAATGACAAAAACCCTACTTTTCCAATTGAAGAATTGAATATCGAAGTGGAAACAGCACAACTCCCGAGTGTGAAAAGACCCTTGGGGAACTGCACGTGACGAACAAACATACCTGGCGGTAATCGGAAATCAAACCCTATATGCAATATGAAAATCACGGGAATTGGATTTGTTACAATCGCGCCCATGTAATCTATAGAATGAGCAAAAAATAGAGGTCGGCGAT
>JAKMGM010000100.1 GCA_022424925.1 Candidatus Poseidoniaceae archaeon
GTATTTGAGGGATAACTTCCCTCAGTTCTTCGTTGGAGTAGGAACGGTTTGAACTGATAAGTTCAACCAGGCGCGGGTCACGAACCATTTGCATGATTTCCGCTGGTGTCTTTCGCATGAATTCGTCACGCGTGAGGTCGTTAAACTGACGAACCTTTGAGAGAAGGGCTTCTCGAGTTCGCATTTGGTATTGCGAGGCATCCAATTTCTTGGGACGCTCTCTAAACCGTGTCAAATCAAAGACGTGTCGCCAGTTTTCTTTCTCGGGCACGACCATGATGGCGATTGCGAGTAGGGCAAAGAGGTTGAGAATGATGAGCCACTTAAGAACAACATCACTGGTGAGCAGCACAACTGCACCCATGGCTTCTGTAAAAGGAGAGGTCAGGGGGTTTGACACGTGTCGACTTTCATCAAAAACGATGAAATGTTCGGAAGGAGAACGAATGATGGTGTTCGAGAGTTGAGAGTTATCGAATTCCATCATGTCGTAAATAAGTGCCATGAAGTACTGGCTGTTGCCGTTCCATGACGTATCTCCTTGAGCAGAAGACAGACCATTTGGATCGGTATCCCAACAGTTGTGACCGTTCTCTAAGTATGCAGGAGATGTACATTGAAGGTAGCCGTTTTCGTCTGCGAGGTCTGCATCCCACAAGTGGTTCGCAAGAACAGAGTGGTCTGAAACGAAGACAATTGAACCGGTGACATCAACTTCACCAATGTCGTTATTCGGCTTCTTGTCCAAAACATTACTCACGGGATAATCGATTCGGATGATAAGTCCGGTCATGCCTTCACCGAGCGTAGGGTTCAGATCACTGTCAATATTGTCCGGATACTTGGCTACTCGAGCAGAGGTGGATGCGGCTGCTAAAATATTGATGTCCCGCTCCGTATCTATCTGTTCGTCGAGCACTTGAATAGCGGTCGGGCGGTGGAACAAAACCGGCATTCGACAGTTGTCAACCTGGGCGTTCGAAACAGCAGTCGTCGAGCATGGAATGAGTTTTTCATCGCCCATTTCACTGACATTTTGATTGACGCTGGCGGCAGACCAAAGTCTTCGGTAATCTGCAGGTTGAATCTCGCCGAGGTTGTCCTCAACTTCGTAATACCGTTGGTCGTCATATACTGGAGCATCAAAATATTTGACTCCGAATTCTTCTGCAACCAACTGAGCGTTGATTGAACTGGCAGCAAGGATAACTTTGCCACCTTTTTGGGTCACGAAATCATGGAGTGCGGATGCTTCAGCAGCATCAAACGGTTTTTCTGGGCCAGCGATTACGAGCAATGTTCGGTGAGGATCGTTCCAGTCGTTGACAAGCATAGGCGTGGACATCGTATTTGCAATGCTGTAATCTCTGTCTTCGATTACATTTCTCATTTCAGTCAACTGTTGCATTGAATATTCATCGGCTGCGTTGTTGTATGGAGAAAGGACAGTGGTCTTATCCCAACTCACCAGTGTGATAACGACCACGGACAAGAACAACGATGAAACAAAACCGACTTTGAGCCATGTTTCAATGGAAATCTTGTCGGATTCTTCACCTGCCATTTGCCTCACTCCTTCTGCGATTGCCGTAGTAACAACGGTATAACAAGCGTCGGAACATCGGTCCACACTTAATGCTTGTTCATGCATGATTTGAGGCCACAGGTTAATATGGCACGGAAATCAAAATTCTCAAATGTCGAATCGTGGGAAAAAAGAGTGGAATGTGGAGAAAATAACACGCTACTCCACTTCGTGTGTGCCTCTTCTGCAAACGGAAACCAATCCAAGCAATACAAGTATCTCCACTGCGCCAAGCCAAGGCACTGAATTCGATTCTTCTGTCAATTGCGTATCATCACCATCTTGAACCCCATTATCGGAAGACGATTGGTCTTCTTGAGCCTCGACAGCTTTCACATCGATTTCAAACGTTGCACTTCGCAATGCTTCATCGCCCTCGGATTCCAGTGATAGAGTCACTTCACACACTCGGCTGGGTTGGCTGGAGGATGCTTCAAGCGTCAAGGTAACAAAAGTATCTTTCCCGTTCTGGGCATCGGTTGGGTCAACAACCGTGTTGGCAAGTTCATCCACATCGAGAGAAAGGTGGGGGCAGCTCCTGAACTGTACAGATGCGTCTTTTATGGCATCCTTGGTGTTCCCGTTGTTAACAATGTGTGCAGTGAAATCAATCGTTGAACCTGCAAACAACTGCTCCTCAGGCAGAGATATCTCGGGTCGAAGGTCAAAAATCTTAGGAACACTCACATCGCCCTCGATTTCTTGTGTGCTTGCGGTGGTATCGCCGACCTTCTCTTCCGCAGTGACTGTCAACAATGACGAATTATTCGGATTGTACTCTCGGGCATCCTCATCGGCCACTGAACCAAAGCGAATGGTGAATGTTTCGTTTCCGTTAGCGCCTACAGTAAAGGTGTCAGGGCCTGAAAACGTGAAAGGAACCCAAGTGTCAAACTCATATTCAAGCGCAAGTTCAAGTTGAGCCATCCTGTTGTTTTCAACAAAAACAACAATTTCGCCTTCTGCATCCCAATCAAGGTCCATATCAACAATGTACGTCGAATCCATGTCTGTTGCCCAACCGAGTGTCCACGAGGGTCCATCAATTGGAGATTGGGCACTGGCTGAAAAGCCACCAAGAGCAGACAGAGAGAGAACCACTGTCACCATGTAGACGAAAAGTTTCTGCCGCATCATATCACTTCAATCAAGCATTTTCTGTACAGCTCTTTTCGTTAAAACTCGGACCATCGATTTACGGTATCGTGGTGGAAGGGATGTATTGTTCACAGGCTTGACACTCTTCCGTATATCTGCCGCTAGCGTTTTGATTGAAGCCATGCCATCCCAACCTTGCTCCAGTACAGAAGCTACTTCTTCTGTATGGATTCGAGGGATTGACTCTAGAGCAGTCGTTGCAATTTGCAGCGTTGATGGATCTCCAGGAATCCAAGAGGCAGCCACACCGGCTTCGGGAAAATCCCAAGTATCTCGAACTCTGAGTTTTTGATACGAACCGATACGTGAGGCCCCATGTTCAGAAATGGTGATTTTGAGCAAAAATTCGCCTTGTTGCAAAACATTCTTTTTCATGCCGTCAAGTTGGTAAAATTCGCTGAGCGGCAATGTCCGCATACCATTCGGACCGATGAGATGGACTTCTGCGCCAAGTACCATCAGCGTTGGTGCAATGTCTCCTTGGTAAGTCGCAACGCAAAGCGTATTCTGGTTGGGGATAACACGGCAATCCGCACCTGTACCGCAATCAGCTTTGTGGCACCAATCAATTGAGCGTCGCCAATCCTCGCCTTGGTTGTACCAGAAACATCGCGTGTCAAGACAAAGATTACCACCCAAAGTTGCGTTTCTGCGCACCAATGACGAAGCAACTTTACTTGCAGCCTCCACAACGAGAGGATGGATTCCGTTTTCCTTGGTGAGGTCTGAAAGTCGAGCCATACAGCCGATTTCGTTCAATGACAACGTGTCAACACCTTCGATTTTCGCAAGAGAAATAACGTGTGGTTTAGGGTTGAGGTGCCACTTGTAATTTGGTAACAAGTCTGTACCACCTGCAACCCAGTCAAACGCTTCGCCTTTTTCCATGAGTGAACCTGCTAGAGCGCAAGCTTCCTCAACGGTCACCGGATTATGCAAAAGAAACGGCGGCATGAGCATCAGTTTCCACCTCCCATTTCGCGTTGTTCTTTTTTCAGCCAAGCACGACCGGCCAACCCAAGTTCAGCCAGTTGCTCTGGGTTGGGTTCGGTGGCGGTTCGCCAACCTTCGACTTGGTCTTCAAGCGGAATTGTTGGGTCAAATCCAAACAAAACACCGTTGACATACGGGCTCGTGTCCTCAGTTCGCTGACGAGCCTTGTCTCGAACTTTATGCTCTTGAGCACGCGCCACGAGCGTGGATTGCAATGGGCTATGTGTCAATCGAGGGCTGGGCAAATCCTCCGGGTCATCAATTTTCATTTCCTTGAGCATCTTTTCAATTCCTTTGAAAACGACATCTGGCGTTAGGGGTAAGTTTCGCAGACGTATTCCTACAGCATCGTAAACCGCATTAACTACTGCAGGCAAAATAGGGAGGAGTGGCCCTTCTCCAGCTTCTTTAGCTCCAAAAGGCCCTTCGGGGTCGCACGATTCGATGATGATAGGTTCAACATTTGGCATCTCGTGCACCGAAGGAATCTTGTATTCAAGCAAATTTGCATTCTGCAAGTGACCTGTCCTGCCGTACACCATCTTTTCAGACAAAACCTGACCCAATCCCATGTGGCATGAACCGATAATTTGTCCCTTCACTGCCATTGGATTGAGCGCCTTGCCGCAATCGTGTGCCGCCCATACATCAGTACAGCGAATAATTCCAGTTTCAACATCCACATCAACTTCGGCGACATAGGCAGAAAACGAATACGCTGGAGCGAGACCGGCTGCTGCACCTTTGTGAACCCCGCCCATAGGCGGAGAACGATAGGCTCCACTCGCAATCAACGAACCCTTGTCTTCCTGTGCTTTGTGAAGTGCTTTGAGATAAGAAACTCCAATGGCAGGGTCATGTTTGTAGTAGATGCGTCGGTCGTTGAGAACAAGATTGTCAGGATGGTATCCGAGAATTTCCCACGCAGCGTTAAGCAACTGTTCCCGTATCTCAAGAGCAGCTCGAATTGCTGCGTTGGCGTTCATGAATGTGACTCGACTGGAGTACGACCCAAGGTCGACCGGAGAGGTGTCGCTCTCGTGACTTCGTACATGGATCATTTCAATCGGTAAAGCCAGAACTTCAGAGACAACTTGTGCCACTGCTGTGGTTGAACCTTGCCCGATATCAGCCGCTCCGGTGTGAACCGTTACGCCCCCATCCATGTCCACCTGCATGTGGACGGTTGCATGCGGGAAACGGTTTGGATCCCAATGGATTGGCAAACCGGAACCTGAAATGAAGAAGCCACAGCCGATACCTATGCCCTTTCCGAGTGGCAATTGACGGAACTTTTCATCCCAATTCGAACCTTCACGCACCTTTTCAAGAGCTTCACGCATGCCGTTGGAAGTAATACGGAAACCGCTAATTGTTCTGCTGTGAGGGGGAAGGAGGTTTGCAAGCCTCAAATCGATAGGGTCAACTTGCATCGATTCTGCCATCTCGTCGAGACCGACTTCGACGGCACAGCGAGTATTCACGGCACCGTGACCTCTCATGGCGCCTGATGCGGGTTTGTTGGTCCACACACGAGCTCCAGTATAGTGGAACGAACCCAGTTCATATGGAGCGGTGGCCAAAACACCGTTGTAATACGACGTGACGTGTCCGAAAGAAGCGAAACCTCCTCCGTCAATAAGCGCATCAATATCGAATCCGGAGATTCGAGCCTCATCATCCGCTGTCATCTTGACTTCGATATGACTTGGATGACGGCCCCTGTTAATCCAATAGACTTCCTCTCTGTCAAAGGTGATACGCACAGGCCGACCTGATTTTCGAGCAAGGATTGCAGCGCACATCTCGTGCGGGAACGGGTCAGATTTACCGCCGAAACCACCGCCAACGAAGGTCCGGATGACATTGATTTGATGCATAGGAACATCGAGTACGGTTGAGAGCGCGCGGTGCGTATAGTGCGGCACCTGTTGAGGGGTATAGAGTTGAAGCCGTCCGTTTGGACCCCAATGGGCGACAACAGCATGAGGTTCGGTAAACCCGTGATGGACACCTGCCATGCTCCACTTCCCGTGGGATTCAGCCAGCGGTTTTTCAACCAGCGAACGGTCTCCAAACTCTTGGAAAACTCGCTTCTGTACATTGGTCTTCGACAAGTGGTACTTACCGCGCCAGTGAATAGGTTCTTCAGCGTCTTCAAGACCTTTCTTCGGGTCAAAAACCGGGTCGAGAATTTCCCATTCAATCTCAAACAGGTTGAGCGCTTGCATCGCAGTAGCCTCATCGATGGCAGCAACGCAAGCCACAAGATCGCCAACGTGCCGGACTTTTTCTACTGCCATTGCATGTTCGTCTTTCGTGACCGGAAGTACGCCAAAGCGGTGAGGAGAATCTTCACCTGTAGCAACCGCCAAGACGCCGGGAAGTGCTTCGACTTTGGACGTGTCTATTGATTTTATACGAGCGTAATGATGTGGTGAACGGAGGATTTTGCCAATGATTTCGTTTGGCAGACGGACGTCATCGCCGTACCATGCTTGCCCGGTAACTTTCGCATTGGAATCGACCAAGGGTATTTCCTTGCCCACGGTCGTACCGGTACGAACGCGGTCATGAATGTGTGAGCCAGCAGGCTGCTCTTCTTTGCCACCGACGGATTCTGGGATGTAATCCAAGTCTCGAGGCGTCATGTGCGGTCGAGAACCTCCAGAACCAGGTGGAGGAAACGATTGCTTACCTGCAACTCGCTTGCCATCCTTGCGAGTAGTTTGGCCTGAGCCACCGGGTTGTTGACGATATCCTCCTGACATGTTCATCACCGTGCGTGGCCTGGAGGCATATTGGGTTCTTCGGGACCTTCAGGGTGAGGGTCAGGATGGGGATCGCTGGCTGGCTTTGCTGCCTCGACTTCGCCTCGATGAATTGCAGCTGCACCTTGAATTGAATCAATGATTTGCTGGTAACCCGTGCAGCGACAAAGATTGCCTTCAATCGCACAAGCGATTTCCTTATCGGTTGGTGAATCGTTCTCGTTGAGAAGCGCTTGTGCAGAAATGAGGAAGCCTGGTGTGCAAAATCCACATTGCGAACCACCGTACTCTGCAAAGCAGGATTGGATGGGTGCAAGGTGAGCGCCGTCAGCCAATCCTTCGACTGTCGTGATGGCCGAATCTTGAACCTGCCCGGCGAGACAGAGGCAAGATAGACGAGGTGTACCGTCAATCATGACCGTACAACAACCGCAGGTTCCAAGGTCACAACCTCGCTTCACTCCGAGCGTTCCGACCTTGTCGCGAAGTACATCGAGAAGAACTGCGTTGGATGCGACCAACACTTCAACAGGCGTTCCGTTGACCTCTGCGGACCAGACTTTCTTTGCCGGAGTTGGTATCATTTCGATGTGTTCGCTTCCAACCATGTTCTGTCGCCAAAGGCGACGTAGTGGACCCCGCATATCAACATAGGGTACGCTCTTCGATGGTTGATGAAGAGTCAAGCATTTGGTGAAGATGATGAAGTCTGCCTTCGATGAACGGAATCTGCATCGTCTGAACCTGATGGAGGGTCGTTCCAATCTTCATCGCCAGGTAACACGAGTCCTTCGCCGAGACCAACAAGTTGTCCGGCCAATTGACGCTGCCGAATCACCAATTCTTGCCAATTGTATTCTTCGTCTTTCCAGGCTCTCCATCGGCGCATGGAACGTGAACTTGTTACCAAACGTGCGTACAAACGAAGGTGTAATTTGGCGGAAGTTGGCCACCATATGAAGAACAGAAGGAATACCAAGACGAGCGGAAGGTCGGTTAACATGGCAAGCAACCAGTGCATCTGCAGCAATTCATTAACAGGGCTTGAAGTCGCTAGAAGCATCCATGAAAGCGCACCTGAAGCAATAATCCACCACAGGGGGAAAAAGACGACTGCAGTAAGAACTTTCAAAGTCCCGATAATCGATTGCTCCGCACCACGCTTTTTCATGATGTTGACCGCAATGGCGTTTCCACGGTACGGGACAAGGTTTCCAAACACTGCACTCCAAGTAATGAGTCCAAACATCCAAACACCGGCCCAAAGCCAGGAGAGCAACACTTTAGCAGAAGCAACTTTGGTGAGTTGCTCGGGTCGTGCATCGACATCAAAAGGGGTGATGTTTCGCTCATCTAAGTGCTCAAAATGCGTTTCACAATCGTGAACGAGTTGCTTTGTTTTGGATGAATCTTCTTGCGCAAGATATTCCCATCCGGCACGAAGCCTTCGGGCACCCAATACAGACTCAGCATAGGATGGTTTCACCAGTTTACTTCCAGTTTGTCGGGCTTTTTCAGCATAAACCAAACTTCTGCCTTTCCAAATCAGAGTGCGTTCCCTCCATGTGGTTTTCGAAAGGCTCGCACGGTTCAATTCAACGCCAATCGATTGCGTCACTTTACCAACCCATTCCCTGTCCAGAACATCTTGTTCTGCGCTGTCCTCCACAAGTGGAGGTGTTGCGTCAAATTCCATAACCCGCTCAACCACAACTGCTGCTCTTTCGCGGAAGGTTTGAGATTCTGAATAGTGCAGGCCTACGGGCACCAACTGGGGTTCAGCGCGCCCTTCTGCCTCGGCTTTTCGGCGAGCTGCAAGTAAGATTCGTGCGGCACCTGAACGGGCACGCTTCACTGAAGAATCAGTATGAGTCGTGCCTTCCGGGAATATGATTAAACGACCGCCCTGGGATACAACAGAAGCAACGTGATCCAACTGAAGTTCATTTCGTTGTTTTGCAGCCCCGGCGTCCTCTGCATCTTGGGGCCGTTCAATGGGCACACCTCCTGCCCCGCGTATAACTCGGCCAAGAAGAGGGACTTCAAACAGGGTGTGTTTCGCAATCATCGAAACCTTTCCAGGAAGTGAGGCGTGCAGGAGCATTGGGTCGATGAGGCCACTTGGATGCCAAGCAATGAAGATGAGTCCACCTTCCTTTGGCAAATTTTCATCATCGACGATGTTAATTTCACGGAACCAGATATTGACCAATGACCTCGATAATCTTCGAACCAGTCTGTATATTCGATTCAAGCGTGGATGCTCTGGCCCTTTGGGATCCACAGGCCATTGCATGAACTCACCTGCGAGTTCGGACTTTTAGTATATTTGTGGGACAGAAGATTCTAAGACGACGATCGCTCTTCCTCATCGACTTGTTGTGCAATGACTTCAGTCATCTCTTCATCACCAAGGGAATTGAAATCTATTCCAGCAAGCGTCCCTTCATCTTTGTTTGTAATCACGTTAATCACAAGGAGAACGATGAGGAAAAGGACGACAAAAACGCCAACTCCAAGAAGCATCGAAGCGCTCGAAACCCCATCTCCATTGGATTGTGATTCGTAAGCTGAGGCTGTATCCATCAGCATGATGTTTGCTGTGATCAATGGGGATGAGGTGTGGCCGCCTGTGTCGTTGGCTTTGATGCCGCGAATGGAAATGGTGTGGTTGCCATCAAGTGAGGTTCCCGGCAGATGTTCAAGTTGTTCGATGATGTCTAAAGCAGTCAGTGTACCCGTGGTGTCACCTGCATCGAATGTATGGATATTGGTCCAATCATCACGAAGGTGATTGCTTCGCCACTGAATCGTGTCAACACTGCCGGTCGCAGAGTAGCTCAAAAGGTCATCAGGATACATGTGAATTCTGTTGTCCTCGCCGATGGAGGTGGAGAGCATGACTTCCAAAGAAGGGTCAAACTCAAAATCACGTTCAGCAGATTCGTAAACGGCTTCAAGAGCCCGAACTTCACCGTGACCGTAAACGTTGTTTTGTCGATTCTTGGTGACTAAATGTTGTACATCATTATCATCGCATCCATCAACTCCGGCTGCGTCGCCCATGTAGGTGCAAGCGCGGTATTCAGCCGTTTCTTGCATGATATTACGAACTTCAAACGGTGTTAAATCGGGATTGGCTTGGAGCATCAAGGCTGCAACGCCTGCAGCACCGGGTGTAGCCATGGAAGTTCCCGACATGTCGGTATATTGGTCTCCGGAATTGTATTGAACTGACATGACCGAAGAACCCACAAATGCAACGTTTGGCTTCACGCGATTTTCTTCAGTTGGGCCTTGACTCGAATAGATTGCAATACTGGAATCTTTGTCTAAAGCTCCAACTGTGATGGCGTCTTCCGCACTTCCTGGAGTACCGATTGTACCTCGTCCTGCCGAGTTTCCAGCAGCGATAAACAGAGCGATGTCGTTGTAAACCATTTCATTAGCCATGCGATTGACGCTGTCTTCTTCGGAAGAAGTCCACTCGATAAGACCAAAACCTCCAAGCGACATTGAGGCTGCTCGAATGTTGTATTCATATCGATTATCAACTGTCCATTCCATCCCTGCCATCACGGTAGCAAACGAACCTGAGCCAGCCGCGTCAAGAACCTTGACGCCAACGAGGAACGCTTGTGGAGCCATCCCAATGTGGTCATAGTTTGGCGCCCCTGTACCCGCAGTTGTTCCAGCGCAGTGTGAACCGTGACCTTGGTCATCGTATGGGAACACTTCAGTCCCGTTGACGAGGCTGGGGTTGTTGACGGGGTCGTAGAACGCAATCACTTTCGGATCGTTTGTTGAGTTATCATCGTCCATATCATCGAGACTTGCGTGAGCACCGTCGATTCCGGTATCAATGATGGCAACAGTTGTACCTGAACCGTCATATCCAGTGTCGGTCCAAACGGTGTCGACACCGTGCAGCACCGCTGCATCACCGTTGGTAACCGAGAGCAGACCATCGAGTTCGAGCATGACTACACCTGGAAGGATTGATGCATCGAGGATTCGGTCGACGGGGACTCTGCCTGCTAACGCATCGATATACTCGAGCGTCCACTGATGGGTGTAACCAATTTCTCGCTCAAGCATAGCGATTTCTTCTGCACCGGGCGTATGGTCGAAGTCAATGATGAGAGGGAGCGTGTTGTCTTCATCAAGGAAGTAAGGGCTATCCTTGTGAACTTCAATCATGTCACCGATTCCATTGCCGTTTCGGTCAACAGTCGTTTCGACCCACCATCCATCTTCAGTGGATGGTTCTGTGTCGTTCGAAACGGGAACGGCCATAGCCAATGTTGGCAAGACCATAATACTCAAACACAGGAAAGTTATTGCTTTGCGGGTTCCAAACATTTCTTCACCGACCTTCCCAAACCAGTTCGACATTTGAACCCATTGAATAACAGTGTACCTCGCATGAGACAGCCACAAAGGCCGTAATGAAGAAAAATACGGGTCAAAAGTTAATACTTCCAGGATTAAAAAGAACATGTTCACTATGCCTGCTCCACGACGAACAGCCCCGAGACGACAAGCGGAATCTTCATTGAATCGAATGAATGAAAACCAGCTTTTATCCGAGAATGGAACCATCTTCACCGGCTCTGCTCGTGATGAGAAGCCACTGATTGTCCGAAACCCCACCGACCAGTTTGATTTCCAAAACAGTGCCGAAAAAAGCCTGATGAAGTTCTCGCAACTGATTATGATGGGAATTGCTCTGGCGGCAATATGGGGTGGCTTGTTTAGCATTGCTTTTGCCGATGATGCAACCAATTCCGATTTCCTCATCTTGTTTTTGGGTGGATTTTTATCTGCAGGAATTGCCATTGGTTGGATTGCAGCACAAAGCAAAAAAAACGACTATGTTCTCTATGAAGTCCAAGACTACATGCTCGGAATAGGGATTTTCTTTGCCACGGTAGGCACGGTATGGGGTTCACGATGGCTGATTGGTTTCCTTACCGGTGAAGGAATAACCGATATGTTTGGTGCGCAAGAAGAATTCCTTGCCGGTGGATGGACTGATGCAGAGAGTGAGAAGTGGGTCGATTGGCATCCGAACGCGAACGGCATCTATGTCCAAACAGCGGCTGTACTCGCACTTATATTCGCGGAAATTCAACTGTTCAAGCGGTTCAAGGGAACGACTGGTTTTGGTCGTGCAGTTGCAGCCTATGCACCAATACTCATTTTGGTTGCAGCAGGAATGGGGCCATGGATGCGCTGGACAGATAACGTGA
The DNA here is from genome assembly GCA_022424925.1 of Candidatus Poseidoniaceae archaeon. GTDB lineage: Archaea > Thermoplasmatota > Poseidoniia > Poseidoniales > Poseidoniaceae > MGIIa-L1. The sequence continues at coordinate 11,760 of JAKMGM010000100.1, forward strand.
TTTCGTATGAAATGGGAATCTCTCTTATTTTGTTGTGCTTCGCATCGATGGAAATGGCACTGCGTTCAAACAAAGCTCTCAACTTTGTTGTCGTTGCTGTTGTATCCGGCCTTACCCCAATTTTGTTTGAATTGTTCAACACCAATGCCGAAGTTGGTGGCGAAGGCGGTGCGCTCTCTTTACTGGTTTTTATCATCGCTATTCAGGGATACTATGCTTCGAAGGAAGAACTCCGTTCAGGATTGATACAAAAAGCATCAATTGTGCTTATCGGAGAAATTGTCTTTGCGATGTTTATCGCTCGAACGCAAAATCTTAATCTCCATCTCGGCCCGATTAAATCTACAGAATTGGGTATTGACCATCTGTTCGGTTTGAGTGTTGCACTTTGGATTGCAGTCCTTGCGTTCTATTTCCCAGCAGTCCAGCAGCGGCGAGTTCCTTGGATGCCGATTGGCTTAGCAGCAGCCTTAGTGGTACTGCCCAACGACGGTAGCGTTCTGCCCTGGGCAATTTCTTTGTTCATGATTCCGTACATGCTTTTCATAGCAAAGGCAACCCGGCGCTGGGTTGCAGACTACACGTTCGCAACGCTTGCAGTCGCGTATTTCTTAACCGATGTCATTGCGAACATCGAAGAAATCCCGCTTGCGCAAACATTTGGATACGACGGCATGCATATCGTCATTCCAATCGCATTGTTCACAATATCGGAAATCGCTCGTAGAAAAGAGAAGATTTCTCCATGGACACACCTGGTAATGCTTGCCTCCTTGGTACTGTCGAGAACAATTCTACAAGCCGAAGAATGGTTTATGCCTTGGATCTTCATCGCTTACATGCTCTACATCGCACGAGATTCGTTCTCAAAGCTTACAGAAGACAGCCCATGGGAAAATAAATTGCAAGCGACGTTTATCGTCATTATCGCCAATGTTTCTATGATTCTTCTTGCGCTACTTGACCGGCTAGATGTACCCTCGATTATGGATACTGCATCCTTACCTGAACATTTCAATTACCAAATCTTTTTGCTCGGCGCAGCGACATACATCTTACTGTACAGGAGCCGAACTATAGAATTAGATGCTGGACTACTTTTCAATTGGACAAAGCGTTTCGCATCAAACTCACCCGCCTATGATAACGCAACGAATACGTGGAATATGTCAAAAACCGATACCACAGAACTGCTCGAAGACTGGCAAGAAACAAACAGTTGGACGCAACTCACTCGTTTTTCGTTACTGTTACCGTTTATGATGATGAGTCTCAGTTTGGTAAGTATGTCAAACCCCTGGGATGGGTTTGATGAAATGGGCTCGGAATCACTGATCAAATACCCATGGATTCTCTTGCTGTTCGTCCCGGTATACGGACTGGTTCATGAAATACGAAACATGGAAGTCATCTCTTCAGTTGCACGTTCTGCAGGCGTATGGGTGTTGTTTGCTGTCGCCTTACCTGTTTCATTGAGTTTCAAAATCATCAAAGATGAAATGCTCTACATGAGCGAATACGCAGATAGTGCATGGCTGCCAGTACCCATTGTACTGGATGTACTTTTGCTAAGTGCCCCATTGTATGTCAACAATCTCATCACAAAACGAGGGATAGATGACAACCACTTGTCGGTGAATGCAGATGTATGGGCAATGCTTGGTTTAGTTGCCTTTGCTTGTCTTGACACCTCTGGTGGCCTGTTGCTCCTAACAATGCTCGGTTTGGTGACGGTTCGTTCAGTTCGCCACCGTCACGTGGTACCGCTACTGCTGTCACCTGCAGTGTTTATTTTACTTCAAGCAACTTGGATAAACACCGCAGGAATTGCGCGACTTGTATTCGAATCTTTCAATTCCTTTTCCTATGATTTCACGGAACAAGGGTTCCTCGGGCTCCCTCGAATATGCGGCGTTCTTATCGCTGGCCAAATGACCTATGCGATCATTATGGACAACCGTTTAGTCAAAGACAGTGATTCAGGACGAATGCCAATTCCCTGGTACGGGATGTGGGGATGGGCCTTGGTCGGTGTGCTTTCTGCGTCGACAAGCGTTGGGTGGATTCCAGCCATATTCTTTGCTTACCTCATGGTGAACTCATGGCTTAATGGAAGCATTCGTGACCTACCATTCCTTCATTTTGGATTCATGGTGAGTTTGATTATTGGAATGATTATCGAAGACGTGAATGTTACATTCACACAAGCATTTTCATGGAGTGCTTTACTCACTGCATTGGTTGCACTAGGTTTTAGCTCGATGGACAGCAGAGGGATTCTGTTCAAGAATGTCCCAGCGTCAATGGAGGAGTTTTACACCGAAGAAAAAAGGCTTGAAATTTCAAACACCATCTACATCGTAACGTACGTGCTGTTTATTCTCAGTTTTGAAGTGTTCATGGGCATTGGAACCGTATTAGGTGCGATTATTCTTACTCGAGATATTCTTGTGAAAGGATACACGACTGCCGTACTTTTTGCACCAGCAATTCACGGGTTAGCTCTTTCAAATCTGCTGATACAACTCAGCATTGACTCGCTACCCCAAGGTGTACTGCTGGGAGGCTTCTTGTTCATCGAAGGCATGAGCATCCTGTGGCTTTCTCTTCAAAACGATCGAGTTTACGACTTGGAGGCCTTTGAATGGGGCGATGATAACGAATTCCTCGACTTCATGGACCGGCTAGGAATCTCGGGTGTGCTGTACACGTTATCTGGAATCATGCTGCTGTTTTCTGACCTTGAAGCAATGACATTAGGGTGGTTGCTAACGACCGCAGTCCTCATTGCCGTAGGAATGCAAGGCTATGCGCCGGATAACGAAGCCAGATGGCGTCGAATAATCGGTGGCTATGGTTCAATTTTTTCATTCATCGCCTTTAGCAGCGAGATAGAAAACGATACAATGCAATCACTCTCATGGATTGGCGTTGGCCTCATCGCTTTGGGTTGGGGATTCTTGATGATGCAGCGACTTGATGATGATGAAGGAATATACTCGAATGATGACCGAAATACAAACTCGTTGCCATCCGATCCAACCGAAGTAGAGGTGGAGAAAACGCTCACTATTCCTGAACCAGTGACTGAAGACGATTCTTTCGAAGAGAGCCGAATGGACGACGATGAAGACAACGATGAGGATGAATCGGAGGAGACTGAAACACGTCAAAGCGATGAGGATTCCTTCGAGGAGAGCCAAATGGATGACGATGAGGACGCATCGGAACAGACTGAAACCAGCCAAAACAAAACGGTTCCTCGCCTGAAAAACCTACAACTGTCTTCGAACATAGAGACCAATCATGAATTCGAGATACGACTACCGCCGGGTAAACTGGAAGCAATTCTCCAGTCGGTTCAAGGAACACCGCACGATGGGTTCAAGCCGGTTGTTAGCGTACATGAAAACGGTAAAATCGTTATCGATTGGGTCGAGTTAACATCAGTAT
>JAKMGM010000131.1 GCA_022424925.1 Candidatus Poseidoniaceae archaeon
AAATAACCCCCCCTACTAACGTGGAAAAGTCACAATTTTTGCAAAACTATATTCAATACAATTTCTCAAAGGAATAATTGATAGTTATTCACTAACTGGTTAGTTTGAGTGGAATGTCTGAAGTATCTGGTTTTTGTCTAAAATGTAAGAGTTATGGGCCAATAAGTAATGGTGAGCTAATCAAGATGTCTAATTGACGTACACGTATGGCGGGTACATGTTCAAAACAAGACTGTAATGGAAAAATTTCCAAGATAGTTAGCTAAACTTAAACCGATGCGATTTAATACACCCGGTGATTCGGTTTGCTTGAGGGCTCGTGGTCTAGGGGTTATGACGTCGCCTTGACATGGCGAAGATCGAGAGTTCAATTCTCTCCGAGCCCACCATTCATTCGAACATCCATTTATGATTAACATTTAATTTGCTTTCAAAAGGCGATTAAAACCTAAACAGTTCAAAACAAACTTATTGTGAAATCACTCAGTGAGGTCTTCAGGAGCAGGTAGTTCGAGTTCATCTGGGTCAACACGTGAGAGAGGACGCTGGTCATCCTCAACAGTGAAATCCGTTGAGCCGCCATCCCATGAAGCAATATCCTCAATCTCTTGGAATTGCTCATCGGGTATCGCATGTTGGTCTGATAGTGAGTAAACCATTGGGTCGACTGCTTCTCGTGGTTGTTGTGCTTCAGGAGGTGGTGCATCGCGCTCTTCAAGGTGGATGCCGGAATGGAATGTTCCGCATTCAGCACAACGAACAGAACCTTTACGTTCGATACAACCGCACACAGGACATGAAGATTTTCCGTGAAATGTATTCAGGGGGTCCTCATTTGACATGGTTTCACTCCAAGAAAATGTCTTCTTGGTATCCAGTGACAAGGTCGCCAGTTCCATCCTCTTCAATGGTGACGGTCTCCTCCTCATCATCAAACTCAACAATTGTTCCGAAGACTTCCTCATCCTCAAATGCAAGTCCTATGTGAGATCCAATATCGATCTCATCATCCTCTCCCTCATCGTCTTCTTGCTCTTCATCTTCTTCGTCGTCGTCTTCATACTCTACGTCATCGTCGTCGTCAAGTTCTTGCTCAGTCTCTGAATCTGTCGCAGTTTCGTCATCTACTAATTCTTCTTCACTCTCGTCTTCGGATTCGTCCTCAGCGGAGTCATCCGAACGCGCCTCTTCGACATCGTCATTGACTTCCTTCATTGCTTTTGCACGTGCTCTCCATCCTGGCACAACAACGAAATGCATTGCTAAAGAACCACAGAGGCCTACCAAACCGAGAACCATCATGAGAATACCATCCCAGTAGAATCCGGCAGGCATGGAAGATGCGTCACCCGACAATGGAGTGAGGGAGTTTCGACATTCACCAACCTGTACATCTGGTTCACAGGGGTAAATATCGCCTTCGGCATACGATTCGTATCCGATGCCATATGCCGTTTCAAGTGGGATGTTTCCGCCTTCACCACTCACAGCAAGCGGTCCAATACCACCCATTCCGTTGATGAGCCATGCTGCGATAAACAGCCCGAAGAACAAGTGTATGAGTGGCCATACCACGTCGTTCCACTGCTTCCCCATCATGCGCTTCTGCCTATCGGTTGGGAACGGTTTGTCGACCTTGTCAGACAAACGCGCTTCATCATCAATAGCTTCATCCGTGTCGTCAAGTGATTCGAGTGCCTCAACAAATTCAATGATATCGATTGAACCATCGTTGTCTTCATCGGTATTTGAGAGGAAAGATTCGATGTCTTTGTGCGAAAATTCAGTGTCGAGAAGCTGAGCGATTGATTCGGTGAATTCTTCCGCAGAGATGTATCCATTACCGTCTTTGTCGAGTGAATGGAAGAATCGGTTTGGTGATTCCCCAGCTTCATCCATGGCGTCAGAGATCATCTGCAAGATTGTTTCAGCGTTAAACGATTCGAGTTCGACATCATCTTCGATTTCATCCGAAACATCGTCAGTTTCGTCATCGACGAAATCACTTGCCGCAATATGTTCAGTTTCGTCATCGTCTTCCTCTGTGACCGTTTCACTCTCATCGTCAACTGCATCACTGATTTCTTCAACTTCATCATCACCGTCATCTGAAGTTTCAGTGCTTTCATCCTCTGAAACGTTGTCTTCGGATGTGTCGATATGTTCGGTATCCGCTGCCTCATGCTCTGCGTCTACATCATCGTCAGCATCAGTAGTGGAATCTTCCGCAGTAGTGTCTGGTAGTTGGGTGTCGGATGAAATATGCGGTTGGCCAGTTATAGTTTCATGCAATTCAGAAAGGTCAATTTGTCCGTCACCATCTTCGTCTATGGTCTTGACGAGGCGTTCGACTTGCGATGGTGGAAGATCTGCGAGGTTTAAGCTGAGTAAGCCCGTCTTAAGTTCAGTTGAATCGATGAGGTTATCGCCATTTGTGTCGAATTTTTTGAACAATGTCGGTATGTCGATTCCTGTGACTTCAAGCCATTTACGTAGGACTTCAACAACATCGTCAGCAACAAAAATCGTTCCACAATGGATGCACTTCGTTGAATCGAGGGCGACAAGACCATGGCATGCACCGCATTCTCCGAGCGACTCATCTGAAACACCAGAAAATGAGATGCCGCACTCTGGACAATTTTCAGAATCAAGTGGGACAATCGACCTACATGCGCCACATTCGGCCATCGGAACTTCCTCATTTGTACCTTCAGTCATTTCCACACCTGTTATTGCCAGTGCATCGTCGGATATAATGATTCATAGACTTTGAACGACGAACATGCAATACGAGCGGTAGGCGCGTACGGGGGTGAGCCAATAGAATATGGAAATATATACACGACTGAATTCACCAGTGACGATGAATTATTGGCATGGGTTGACCGACTTAGTTCAAACGAAAGTAACCACATTTTGTTGTTATCGCGGCTACCCCACAGGCGATTGTTGGAACACATCGACATTAGCAAAGTGGAAGCATACTGGATTACTGAGCGCGTAACAGATGGGGCATTACAGCCTGATTTTGACGTACTACAGCCACTTATTCTCAACCACTTGGGACATCACAAAGGAATCATTATCCTCGAGGGAGTTGAATGGCTTGCTACAAAACACGGAAGTAACCAAACGTTGGCTTTTGTTCGTTTCTTGCGAGAATCCGTCCATCGCAAGCACTGGACAATTGTTCTGCCAATACGGCCATTGGCGTTCGATTCACAATGGCTTGCACGCCTGCACCGTGAAGCACCGAATATTCAGATAGCTGGTCATGAAGATTCAGATGACATCGAGCGTTTTGAAGAACCATTCGAGCCTGAAAATTCCGAACCAATACGGGGCTCCATGGAGACATTGGATGACGGCACCCCCATCCTCGTACATCTAACTCGTTTACCGCCGAATGGTTTCACCAATGCCTTACTTCGAAAACGGATTCTGCAATGGAGACGTATGGGGATTGATGTCTCAGAAGTTGAGCCCGCCCTCACAGTTCAAGACAGCAATGAAGCATACGCGTTGTATTCGACTGTTGAGGAAAAAGTTCGCAAAGCAGTTGAACTCGATGCGCACCTCGCAGCACATTTCGATCTATTTTCAGCATCTGAACTGGCATCGGCTCGTTTCCGAATACGGCAACTAACGGGTCTTGATGAACTCTCAAGGAAATTTTTTACCAACTAACGTTCAATTCTACCAAGTTCTGCCTCTATGCGTGCGAGCCATTTAGAATCAAGAAGTTCTTTCGCAACAGCAATCAAGTCAGCGCTTGTACTTCTATCTCCTTCGAGGGGAGCGACAATGGTTCGTACACGCTTCTTGAGTGCAACGACATAAGGTGACGGCTGATTTGAATTCAACTCCAAGGCTTCGCATGCCACGACCAATTCGCATGCGAGAACTTCCGAAAGTCGTTCCGTTGCTTGTAGGAGATTCCAGCATGCCGTTGCGCCCATACTCACATGGTCTTCTTGGCCGGCAGAAGTCGATGTCGAGAATATCGTTCGCGGGGCAGCGTGCCCGTGAAGTTCAGCGAGTGAAGCGCCAGCAACGTATTGGACAATCATCAACCCGGATTCGAGCCCCGAATCTGTTGCTAAAAAGGCCGGTAATCCGCTGCGAGCGGGGTCGAGCATCTGGTCAATTCGTCGTTCAGAAATCGAGCCAAGTTCAAAGATGGCTGCTGACATTGAATCTGCAGTGAGGGCGAGGACTTCTCCGTGGAAATTACCTTGCGAAACGACTTCATGTGGCCCTGGGTTAGAACGGTCAGGGAATACCAGCGGATTGTCAGTAGCACTGTTCAGTTCAATATCGAGCGTGTGCTGTAGTGAACTGAACCGCTCATATACGGCGCCGTGAACTTGAGGTGCGCAACGGAACGAATAGGCATCTTGGACTTGATCGCAATCAGCGTGGGATGCTAAAATCGGGGAGTGGGCGAGGAGCGCTCGAATTCGTTTCGAGACTGCAAGTTGACCGTGATGGGGACGAGCGTTATGGACGCGTTCATCAGCAGGCTGTACACTTGCTTGACGCGCTTCAATCGAAGTACAGAGTATCATGTCGGCATAAATTAACAGGTGAGAAAGACGTTGCTCGGCAAGTGTTAGGAAACTACACATTTGGCTTGTTCCGTTAATGAGAGATAGCCCGTCTTTGGCTCGGAGTTCGAGAGGAATCATACCGTGCTCAGTGAGGCGATTCACTGTAGGTTCTGTCGTACCGTTTTCGTCGAGGACTTCACCTTCACCTATGAGGCTGAGCGCCATGTGGGAAAGAGGAGCCAAGTCTCCACTTGCCCCAAGACTACCTATCCTCGGAATCGCGGGTACTATATCGAAATTAAGGAACTGAACCAAGTGTTCAAGGACGTGTGGATGGACACCTGAGTTGCCTTTTGCTAACGAATTGATACGAACAGCCATCATTGCTCGAACCGATTCGCTCGACATCAATTCTCCAATCGCCGTGGCATGAGAGCGAATGAGGTTCACCTGCAATTGCGTAAGGTCATCCGCAGATATTCGTTGGTGCACGAGTGCTCCAAAACCGGTGTTAATGCCGTAAACAGTCTCATCATTAGCGAGAATGCGTTCGACAACTGAGCGTGCCGAATGAACACGTTCCAATGCATCACTTGACACGGAAACCGTTGCCTTTTTTCGTGCAATCAGCATGACTTCCGAAGCAGTCAAAGTATGTCCGTCGAGAGAAATATGTGTCATTTCTAAACTTCCTTGAAAAGAGTGTCGAAGAGTGCTTCATCAACATGCTGTGGTAATGTAACCTTAAGCAAAGGCTCTGCCTTCATTGCCTTACGAATAGCAAATTCGGCACCGGAGTTACGGGCCCATGCTCGACGAGCCACGCCGTTATTGACGTCCCAATGCAACATTCGCTGTAGTTTCGCCTCGCAGTCAGCACTGCCGTCGAGTAGCATACCAAAGCCACCGTTCATCACCTCGCCCCAGCCGACGCCGCCGCCGTTGTGCAAACTCACCCAAGTTGCTCCGCGAAATGCATCACCAACAAAGTTGTGAACGGCCATATCAGCCGTTTGAATCGAACCATCACGAATGTTTGCAGTCTCTCTATACGGGCTATCGGTTCCTGACACGTCATGGTGATCGCGGCCAAGTACTATCGGCGCTGATATACGGCCACTTGCAATTGCTGCATTCATTGCCGATGCAATCTTCCTGCGCCCTTCGTCATCCGCATAGAGTATTCTCGCCTGACTCCCAACGACCATGTCGTTTTCGCCTGCGCCACGAATCCAGCGAATGTTATCTACCAATTGCTGACGAATTTCTGCAGGTGCATCAACGAGCATCCCCTCGAGAACATCGCAAGCAATTTCATCGGTGACTTGTAAGTCTGCAGCGTCACCTGAGCAGCACACCCACCGGTAGGGGCCAAAACCGTAGTCAAAGCACATTGGACCCATAATATCCTCGACATAACTCGGGTAGCGGAACGAAGAGCCATCCTCTGACATGATCTCAGCGCCAGCTCTGCTTGCTTCCAAAAGGAAGGCGTTACCGTAATCCCAGAAGTACATACCCTTCTCTGAAAGATGGTTTATGGCTGAAGCATGGCGTCGTAATGTTGCTCGCACTTCATCAGCGAACCGTTCAGGTTGCGTGGAGAGCATAACAGATGCTTCATCAAACGTGAAGCCTGCAGGGAAATAGCCCCCCTGGAACGGATTGTGTAAGCTTGTCTGGTCGCTACCAAGGTCAACCTGAACATCCCTCTCAACCAAGCGCTCCCATAATTCGACAATGTTTCCGACAAATCCAATGGAGATTGCAGTATGTGTTTCTGCTGCGGCAAGCATCTTGTCGATTGCATCGTCCACATCTTCGGTTACTGTAGTTAACCAGCCCTGCTCATGACGCTTGTAAGCAGCATGCGCATTGGATTCAGCAACGATGCAAGAAGCACCTGCGATAACCGCAGCCTTAGCCTGAGCACCGGACATCCCTCCAAGGCCTGAGGTGACGAATGTGACGCCACCGAGTCCTTGATCACCTGGTAGTTTGAGATGGGCGCGGGCTGCATTGAGTAGTGTTATGGTAGTCCCGTGGACAATGCCTTGTGGTCCTATGTACATGTACGAACCAGCCGTCATTTGCCCGTATTGCGTTACGCCCAAAGCATTCATTCTCTCGTAGTTGTCTTGTGATGAGGCGTTTGGGATGACCATTCCGTTGGTCACTATGACGCGCGGGGCGTCTTTGTGGGACGGAAACAAGCCCATTGGGTGACCTGAATACATGACCAGCGTTTGGTTTTCCGACATCGTCGAAAGGTAGTGCATGACCAACCGATATTGTGCCCAGTTTTGAAAAACGGAACCATTTCCACCATAGGTGATCAATTCATGTGGGAATTGTGCCACTGCCGGGTCGAGATTGTTCTGTATCATCAGCATGATTGAGGCTGCTTGCACTGTTTGAGCAGGATATGCGTCGATTGGGTGGGCGCGCATCTCATATTCCGTCGGTCGATAACGCCACATGATGATTCGACCGAATGTTTCCAACTCGTTGAGAAATTCTGGAGCCAGTACAGCATGATGTTCCTCTGGAAAATACCGTAGCGCATTACGTAGAGCCAATCGTTTTTCCTTTCCGTTCAATATTTGACGGCGAGGGGGGGCATGATCTACCGATTCATCCCAATCCGGCAAGGGCGGTAGTGACTTTGGAATGCCTTCAGCCAGGTACTTCCGCAACCCTTCGAACCCTCCGGTCATGGCAGGTGGTTAGAGGCTCTGACTTTGAGGATTCGTATTGAGGCAACAGCCTTAGGATGCTTACGAATTCGATTTCACTGTTCCAGGTCGCCATAGGGTGAATACGAAACCAGAAACAATCATCAAGATCGCAAAACTTTGGAACCCTGTTTGCAGCGTTAGGTAACCACGCTCAAGCAAGAATCCTGCAGAGGCACTCGATGCAGAAAATGCAATCGACATAGTAAGCATGTCAATGGAAAATACACGTCCACGTATTTCATCTTCAACCCAACGCTGCGTTAGAATTGTAGACAAAACCCAATTTCCTCCGCTGGCCGAATGTGCAAGCATCACAAGCATCACGGTTAACCAAATATTGATGTCGAGTGTTAAGCCAACGAGGAGATAGAAAAAACCTGATGCAACCACGAGTAACCCAATAAGCATGGGCCATCTTTCTTCGTTCTTGAGATATCGCCGTGCGAGTATCGGGCCAATGCCAGTGCCAATTCCGCGTGCGAAGAAGAACAAGCCGAATCCCAATGCTGCACCAAAACCCTCGACATCAGAACCAGCAACAACCAAAAAGACACCTGCTAAACCGCCCCCGGCTATGTTCCACGAAGCTTTCGCAAAAACGACTCGCAACAACCTCGATTCCTCGAGAATCCTTCCGAGTCCTTTCTTGATATTGGAATATGCTGTCGAGAGCAAAGGACCTTTCATTTCATCGCTGTATGATTGTGGAAGGGTCAGAGGTAGAAGAATAAGTGTACCAATGAGAAACGTTACTGAATCAATGATGAACGCTGCATCCGTTCCATAAAACTCGACAATAACGCCGCCAAGCATTGCCCCTAAGCAGAGTGCTGAAGACCAAGAAGCAGCGCTCAAGGCGTTGGCAGTTGCGAGGTCTTCTTTCGGTACGATGTTTGGCATTGCAGCCTTTTCTGCTGTAACATACGCGCCGTGAAGTAGCATCATCACTCCTGACAATCCCATCATCCACCAGATATCCTCTGGACCGTTCACACCCAAGAAGCACAAGGCAAGTATAACTTGTACAAGGTTGGATGCAATCATGATGTGCTTGCGGTTCACTCTGTCAGCAAGTAAACCGCTGATGGGTTGTAGCATGGCGAAACAGAGCATACGAACTGTGAAGAGGATGCCCAAGAGAAATTCGGAATCAGTGTACTTGAAAATAAGTAAAAAAAGAGCGATGGTGTTGAACCATTCGCCGAGCATTGAAACAATAGATGCGGACCATAGTCGGCGGTATTCGTGATTCGTCTTGATGAGTTCAAGATAGCCGATAGAACTCATTCCTGCTCATCCCCGAAGTCATCTGATGTGGCTTCAGAAAGAGTTACGATGATCCACTTTGATGTTGGTGTGTTTGAGATTTTAGCAGTTGATTCGAGAGGAACAAGAACATTCGCCTCCGGGAAGTATGTCGCCACATTTCCACGAGGTATGCTATACGAAATCAGTTGCCAATGCTCGGCAGTACGTTGTTTCCCGTCAAAATGACTCGTAATGGAAACGACTTGTCGGTTCTTCCACCCCCGATCTGCCATGTCCAAGGCATTCATCAGCACGACGCGTCGATTACCGCTTATACCGCGGTAACGATCATTGAGGTCGTAAATGGTGGTGTTGTATTGATCGTGTGAACGAATCGTCATCATCACATATTGGTCACTATCGAGGCTTACATTTGGCAATTCATGAGTTGTGAAGTGTGCTTTACCAGTTGGTGTTGAAAAAGTCCGTGAATCACGCGGCGGATTTGGCAGGAGGAAACCGTTCTCTCGACGAACCCGCTCATTGTAGTTGTCAAATCCTTCAAGTGACTGTTCCATCAGTTCACGAATCGCATCATAATCTTCCGTTAAGGCCTTCCAATCAATGACGGATTCCGGGAAGAGGCGTTCGCTTAAATTCGCAACAATCCATGGTTCACTCTTCAAAAGTTGAGAAGATGGTTCGAGTGTGCCTTTTGACATGTGGACAATGCCCATGGAATTTTCAACAGTGACAAACTGTTGACCTGAGGCTTGCATGTCACGTTCAGTACGGCCTAAGCAAGGAAGTATGAGCGCTGTTTTGCCAGTAACCAGATGTGAACGGTTGAGTTTCGTTGAAACTTGTACAGTGAGTCCAACATTACGAAGACCTTCTGCGGTAGCGTTCGTGTCCGGTGTTGCAGAAATAAAGTTACCACCCATGCAAAAGAACACATCGACAATACCGTTTCGCATTGCTTGAATAGAACGAACTACATCAAAACCATGTTCACGCGGCATAGGGATGTTGAGCCCCTTTTCCATGCGTTCGAGAAACGCTACTGGTGGAGCTTCCCAAATCCCTACAGTGCGATCCCCTTGGACATTTGAGTGGCCTCGGACCGGACATAAACCTGCACCGGGTTTCCCTACATGCCCACCCATAAGTAACAAATTGACCACTTCTTGGATGACTGCAACACCGTTTGGTTGCTGTGTGAGACCCATTGCCCAGCAAGCGATGGTTGCTTTTGAGCGAGCAATGATTTCACCCACTTCGACGATTTGCTCGTGAGATAGACCCGAGTCACTGGTAATCGTTTCCCATGCAGTTGAGCGGGCGTTTTTCATCATTTCGTCAAACCCGCTTGTCGACCGTTGTATGAAGTCAGTATCGAGGTGTCCGATTTCCTCATGGATTTTAATGAACCCTTTGAGCAGAGCAGCATCACCGCCAATGCGTACTGGGAGATGGAAATCAGACAATTGGGTTGAGGAAAAATCCATTTTCATGTAGTCTTGAGGATGTTTGAAACGTTCGAGGCCCGCCTCAGGAAGTGGGTTGATGTGAACGATGGTAGCACCGTTCTTCTTTGCATCTCGTAGAGCGGTAAGCATTCTCGGATGGTTTGTCCCAGGATTCTGTCCGATGACCAATATCACCTCGGCGTGGTTAAAATCATCCAAATGAACGGTGCCTTTACCGATGCCAATGGAGCCACCCAAACCCTTGCCGCTTGATTCATGGCACATATTTGAGCAATCCGGTAGGTTGTTGGTGCCGATACTCCGAACCATGGCTTGGTACAGGAATGCTGCTTCATTGCTCGTACGACCCGATGTGTAAAACACCAATCGGTCAGGGTTTTTCGCTTCGTTGATCTTTGAAGCAATCAATTCAAAGGCATCCTCCCAATTAATTGGCAGGTAATGTGATTCGCCATTTTTTAGCAACATTGGGTGTGTAATTCTTCCCTGCTTGTTAAGCCAATAATCACTTTTTTCCGCTAATGATTGTATACTGTGCTTGGAAAAAAATTCGGGAGTCACCCTTGCTTTCGTGGCTTCATCAGCCACGGCTTTCGCTCCGTTTTCACAAAATTCAAACTGGGTACGGTGCGATGGGTCAGGCCATGCACAACCAGGACAGTCGAATCCATCCAGTTGGTTCACCATTGTCAGCGTTTTGAGCGTCCGAGTCACACCCATTTTCTGAAGACCGTGTTTCAACGAAGAGGTTACGGCGGGAATCCCGGCAGCCATGGTCTTTTTCTTACCGATACGGAGAGGCAAGTTGTCGGGTGGGGTTACCGCTCGTGCGTGTTCTCTCAAAGCCCCACCACTACGTTCTATGAAGGGGGGTTTTCAAGGGTTTTCGTTCATCATCACCTCATGACGCCGATTCCCACGTTCGAATCCTGCTTCATGAATGAAAATATTCGCATACCTAAATTTCTGGCAGTATCTGCAGCAAGGGTTGAACATGCACCAATGCAGACAATTGTCCCGATACCAGAGCGCGATGCTTTGGCGACTAAATCCCATCCGCAACGACCAGAGAGGAGCAGGAATTGAGATTCCGGTTTACAGTTGTTGAGCAATGCTGCTCCAATGGCCTTATCCACTGCGTTATGACGTCCGATGTCCTCTGAAACAAAACGCAATCCTGTGTCCACGTTCCAGAGTGCTGCTGCGTGCATACCACCTGTCTTTTGGAATCCCACTTGCTGAGATTTCATCTGTTCGAGTGCTGAATATAGAAGCTCGTGACTGAACACGGGGTGTGGTCCAGAATGAAAACGCAGCGAAGCGATCATTTCATCCAAACCGTCAGCATTGCAAGCGCCGCAGGAGGAAGTGACGACACGTTCACTTGATTCACGGCGTTGCAACTCTTTTTCCATGTTGATGAGAACAGAACCTGTCTCGGTTTCATTGACGGTGAACAGCTCGCTGCGTACATCGCCATATCCCTCGGCATAGGCATGGCCGACAAACAATTCTCTCAATTGCGTTGGAGATGCTAAAAGACTCGCAATGGTAACAGAATCCGCAGTAAGGTGGACAAGGCATTCGACCGCCAATTCATCATCTTGTAGTTGTACCTCGCCGGTATCGAATTTGTGTATCCCTACACGACGACTGCTGCCCATGTGAGTCGACTCGCCCTCAACTTGAAGGCTCTTCGGGTCGTTCAATGTCGAAGAATTCAAACTGGAGTTCTACAAGTTCAGCACTGGTTTGAGCAGATGCATAAGCGTCGAGAGGCTCCTTGTTCAGTTCAAAGAACCGTTGACCCCAACGAAATGCACCAAGCACCTCGTGCGCTTGTTCGATTTTTCCGATGAGGTACAGTACCGTGGCGATTGCTTCTGCGGTTGTTAGACGGCCAGGTTTACCCCAGTTGACCGGGTTTGCGGCAAGAAGCAGTGGTAGCATGCGCGGTTGTAAACGCGTTCTTCGCATGACTTGTTCAACGCTGTTCTCAATATGAGCCCAACTGCAGTCAAGACCGACAAGAGAGCCGCCGTTCAACAGGAGTACGTGATCTTCAGGGCCGAAGACTTTACCGCACAGTGGTTCCAGAATTATGCCCCTTTTGGGCAGGGTGTTGATTCGCTTGTGAAGTTTGAGATTGCCTCGTTTTGATGCAAGGACTGCGGTGTTTTTTTTGGGATCGTCTTGTGCAAGCCAAACTGCATGGACTGAGATTTCGCTCACAGAATCACCGGATATCTTCGAGGTAATCGCCAAGTGTCATTCCACGTGATGATGAAC
>JAKMGM010000025.1 GCA_022424925.1 Candidatus Poseidoniaceae archaeon
GCTTGGCCCGATTGAAGGAGAGGCATACCTTCGGCAACACCTCTCATGAATTATGATTAAAAAACTCACTTAAATGGCTTACCCCGATATAGAGGGACAAGTATGCTTCAACATAGAAACACGACAAACAAAAGTAAATGTTCAACACTTCTATCTAACTACATTATTCCAATCAATTTGATGCCGTGGGATTCGTTGGCATGCGTACTGGTAGTACTTCTAACCTGCTTACTCACACCCGCACCAACACAACACCTGTACAGTTCACATAGGCATGCATGGTTTCATTGAGTCATGATACCAACCTGGGTCATCATCAGAAGCGAACAACGACGGCTCTGTTGAATTCATATGACGATGTTGAGACACTGACGTATATCCCCAAGTTGCAGATGTACTATACCGTTCAAAGTAGGTCAAGGAGCGTATGGGAGCTGTACATCAGCCATCTTGCGGGCATCGAAATTTCCAGTGTCTTTTTGGAAAACTTTGGCCGTAGTCTTGAAGTCCTCGGTGCGTTTCGCCCAACTCAAGGTGAACGATGTTGAAGTACAATGTCCCCGCAGATGTCCCTAATGATTTGATAGATACGTACGTCCAAAACATGGATGCTGCAACTGCTGGAACTGGCAAGATGAACTTGTTTGCCTGCGACCAGAAAATTGAACACCTCAACGACGATTTCTACGATGGTGGTGATGCAATACCGCTCACCTCAAACGACCCAAAGCACCTGTTTGAAATCGGTCAACGCTGTCATGACGCCGGAACCATTGGCGTTCTTGCCGGACAACTTGGCCTCATTTCACAGTACGCCCGTGATTATCCGGACTTGCCGTATTTAGTCAAACTCAATTCCAAATCCCATATGGTCAAAACCAGCCAACGTGACCCTGTATCCCAAGCAATGTGGGAAATGGACGATGTCATGGCTTTGACACACAACGGCATCAACGTTGTCGGGATTGGCTACACCATTTACATCGGGAGCGAATACGAACACGATATGATGACTGAGGCTGCTCAATTCATCCGCCAAGCACACGAACTTGGTATGCTGGCCGTTGTATGGATGTACCCGCGAGGGCAAGCTGTTGCAGACGAAAAAGACCCTCAACTCATCGCGGGCGCTGCTGGCGTTGCTGCATGTATAGGCGCTGATTTTGCAAAAGTCAACTATCCTCGTGCATTCGAAGGAATGACCCAACCAGAATCCCTTGCCATCGCTGCTCAGGCTGCCGGCCGTACAGGAATCATCTGCTCAGGCGGAGGCTCGCTTCCTGCTCTTGAATTCCTTGAGCGTCTTCATGCACAAATGAGTGTCGGCAACTGTATGGGTGCTGCTACAGGCAGAAACATCCACCAAAGAGACACTGCGTCTGCAGTCCGAATGACTGCTGCGTGTCATGCCATCATCTGTGAAGGGGCTTCGGTTGAACAAGCCATGGCCATCTTCGAAGGCAACTGAACACGATGAAAAGCGTGCATTGTACAATCGCGCCTGTTATAGCGTAGGATGAACTGACCATATTATGCGAGTTCAGGCGATACTCCTCGTGCTCGTTATGATTCTCGGAGGGGGTGTGGCATTGGCCATAAGCGAATCTTCCCGCTCCACCTCGGATTTCAGTCAACCCACTCCGCACTTGACTTCCTCGAACTCTGATTCAGAATCATGGACGATGACGCCGCAAACAGGTCCTATCGATGAGGAGACTGAAGTTACCATTACCGGCACTGGATTCGCCAACCTTGCTTTTTCAAACACCACAAACGATGGGTTGAACCATCAATGGGTGGAGACTACTGCTGACTACACCGACGAAGCCGGCCGATGGAATGCCGTCACCGTCGATTCAAACGGTCACGTCCACGTCGTTCACATCAACGGTGGGAATTACCAGATTCGGCACAGTGTTTTTGATGGAACAAATTGGAATTCAGTCAAAATCCAAGATTGTGGACAAACATACTGCTGGGATGTTCACATGGTCATTGATGAGAACGATGAACTCCATGCAGCCTACACAACAGACTCCACATGGGCTGAAACGCTTGTGTACATGCACTATGATGGAACGCATTGGACGAGCCAAGAAGTCTCTCCAAGCGCTAACTTTGGCCCTGTTGGCATCGCTGTAGATTCGAACAATCATCCGCATATTTCCTATGCTGCAGAAGGTGATTTCTGCGGAAATGGGCTCAAACTTGCGTCTTTTGATGGAACGAGTTGGGGAAATCAATACTTGGAGACAGGCAGTAATCGTGGTTGTGAGTCGGCTATTGTAATCGATGAGAGTGACCACATCCATGTAGCATACCAGAATCGTGCCGATTCAAAATTATCGTTCATCACCAACAGAAGTGGTTCGTGGGACAGATATACACCTGACGCAGCAAACCCTCCCAGTAGTTTGTATCCTGGTTACATGACATCGATGGTCGTCGATCAACAAGGGCAATTTCATATCGCCCACTTCGATGACAAGGAAGATGATTTACGGTACTCAACCGGCGTCCCAAATGGCCAATGGAGCACCACGATCATAGATTCATCAGGTCACACTGGACGCGATCCGTCAATCGCTCTGGATTTCTCCGGAAACCCTCATATTGCATACAACTCATGGTCTGGGTGGGATTTGAAATACGCCGTGTACAATTCGACAACCGCTTCGTGGGAAAAGAGTTCTCTTTCAACAACAGGTGATGTCGGTCAAGGGAATTCGATGTTCATTGATCAGAATGGAATCATCCATGTCGCATTCAGTGATGAGGATACAAACACTCTAAAATACGCTTCCAAATCGACTGGTTTACGTCAAACCAACGAAGTACGCGTGGACTTTGGCGCATATGGTTCAGTTGTTGGAACGGTCGTGAACGATACAACCATCACCTTTAGCACGCCCTTTGGAATGGCAACGAATGGCCATTCTACGCCTTCGATTTGGGATTCACAGGGCAATGAACACCCGATGAACAGCAGCTTCGTGTTTCACTTACCGAATGACCTTGACAGCGATGGCGTCAGCAATGAGATCGACGACTGCCCAACCGATTCGGGCACTTCGACACTCGATTCTGTAGGTTGCCCTGATATGGACGCAGATGGTTACGCTGATGGTACCGACGCATTTCCGAGCGACGCTTCGCAATGGCTGGATACGGACGGCGACGGGTACGGCGATAATGTGGAAGGCAACCAATCCGATGCTTGTCCGAATACCAGCGGAAATTCAACGATAGGAACGCTTGGCTGTCCGGATAACGATGGAGATGGCGTGGCAAATTCAATCGATGCGTTTCCAAACGATGCTACAGAAACAGTTGATACTGACGCCGACGGAGTTGGTGACAACAGTGACATGTTCCCGTTTGACGCAAATGAGACGATGGATTCGGATGGAGACGGGGTTGGTGACAACGCTGATGCATTACCACACGACCCGTTCGAAACGATGGACAGCGACGGTGATGGAATCGGCGATAACAGCGATACTTATCCCTTCATCAACAACAACCTTGATTCAGACGCCGATGGGTATCTCAACACTGTCGACGCCTTTCCAAACGACCAAACGCAGTGGAACGATAGCGACGCTGATGGTTTTGGAGACAACCCATCCGGCAACAATTCTGATGCTTTTGTTAGCGATTCAACACAATGGTCCGACAGTGACGGGGACGGATACGGAGATAATTGGGGGAACAGCACGTGGAACGAAACCCGCTTGTTCATCTGGCCGGGTCAGTTTGTCGATGGTGCTGTTGGTGCCGATCATTGTCCTTTAGAGGAAGGTAATTCGACTTCGAACGGATTCTTTGGTTGCCCTGACAGCGATGGTGATGGAAACGCAGATATCTACGATTCAACTGATACCGATAACGAATCTGAAAACATTGATTCAGATGGCGACGGGGTTCAAGACGAAAATGATGCTTGCCCAACAAGCGCATTGGGTGAGTATGTCGATGAAACAGGTTGTATGATTGACAGTGACAATGACGGTATTGATGATTTGAAAGACATATGCCCAAACACGACGATAGGGGCTCAAGTCACGGCAGAAGGGTGTGCTATGAATACGCAAAGTGAAGGGAGTTCCTTCGTTGACGCTCTGTTTTCCGGTGGTTCAAATTCTGCACGAACAACCGTTGGTGTCGGCGCCATTGTTTTGGCCCTACTTGCCGTACTCCAAACCAACTTTGTTGCGGCACTGTTGCCAGATGCATTCCGGTGGGTACAAGTTCTTCGTCGCTCTAACAAGCTCACGAACGAAGAACGAAATGAACTGACCTACCTTCAATCACTGGTCCAAGCCTACTTTTCGGATATGGCCATGCTATCGGAAGAACTCTTGCGTTTGAACGCTGACTTGACCGCACGTTACACGAACAATGAAATCACCAAAGAGACGCGTACGAAGTTGAATACATTGATTGAGGACCTTCTCTCATCAAGCCCCGAACATATTGAAAGAATCGCCTACAACGATGCATACTTCGGCCTTATCGGAACCATCAGTACTGCGGAACGAACTGAACTACTGCAACAAGAACTCGCTATGAGGGATACGTCTGTGGGGGCTATGGCGGCTCTCGACACACAGACTCACCACCCGCCCGCGATTGACCTTCGAGGGGCGATAAGTGCAGACGACGGGCATGAATATATCGAATACCCTTCCACGAGTGGTACGTGGTTTGTTCGTAACCAAACTTCTGGTGAATGGGAAAAGTGGTCGTAGTACACTGAAAGATAGTTCTGATCAACAAAAAGGCTCAATCATATCGCAATTCAGCGAGAACGATGTTTGCTGAACTCATGTTCCGACGGTGTAATCGTCAAGGTAAGCAAGTTGCGCGTCGGTCAAGACATCGATACTGAAACCAAGCGTGTTGAGTTTCGTGGTTGCGAGTTCTTGGTCTTGCTCAGTTGTGATATCATAGACTTCCTTACCCATTGAGGCACCGTCTTTAGCCAAACGGCACAGCGAGAGGAATTGGTTGGCGAAGGACATGTCCATGACTTCAGACGGGTGCCCTTCGGCAGCTGCGAGGTTGACCAGGCGGCCACGAGCGAGCAAGAAGATTCGGCGACCGTCTGGCATGAGGAACTCCTCATTGTTTGGGCGAATCGTTCGAACAGAGGATGCACGCGCCTCCAAATCAGTAATCTTGATTTCGCAATCATAGTGTCCAGTGTTGGAGATAATAGCGCCGTCCTTCATCGAGTCGAAATGTGCGCCGGTGATGACGTCTTCCATACCGGTTGATGTGCAGAAGATGTCACCGATCTTTGCGGCTTCATCCATTGTCATGACACTGTAGCCTTCCATAACTGCTCGAAGAGCGGGAAGAGGGTCGACTTCCGTGATGATGACGTTCGCACCCATTCCACGAGCGCGCATTGCAAGTCCGCTTCCACAGTGACCAAAGCCAGCCACGACGAAGGTCTTTCCAGCGATGAGCACTGATGTAGCACGCAGGATACCATCAATGGTAGATTGACCGGTACCGTACACGTTGTCGAAATCCCACTTCGTCACTGCATCGTTCACTGCGATGACAGGGTATCGAAGGTCGCCGGCCGATGCCATTGCACGCAGTCGGTGAACGCCGGTTGTTGTCTCCTCAGTGCCGCCAATGACGCCTTCAGAGTACTCAGACTTTTCACCGTGGACACGGACAATCAAATCCGCACCGTCATCAAGCGTAAGGGTTGGTTTGAACTCAAGTGTTCTGTCGATGCACCAGTAGAAATCGTCGTTCGATTGACCGTGCCAAGCGTGAACAGAGTATCCCTCAGCAGCCAACCATGCAGCCACTTCGTCTTGGGTTGAGAGCGGATTGCATCCAGACCATGAAATTTCAGCGCCTGCGGCACGAATGGTTTCGATGAGAACAGCAGTTTCCTTCGTGACGTGAAGGCATCCAGCGACTCGCATACCAGCAAGAGGTTTGGTCTGCTCTGCTTCTTCCTTGATTTTCGCCATGACAGGCATTCGAGCGCGTGCCCAATCAACGAGTAGAGCTCCCTTTTCGGCCAAATTGATGTCGCGGACGGTATAGTTCTCAGTTGTATCCAAGTTATCCATGCCGTGCCCAAATACTCATCCCTATTGAATCCCTCGTCAAAGGAACTCGAACACCAAGACCTGAGGCTTGAACGAACTCAAAGAGTGCGGTTCGTGCTGGTACCGGTTGTGACGTTACCGTCGTTGTCGATGATGATCGGTGTTCCTTCTTGCCATCCGGGGCAGTTTGAGGAAACCCAGTTTCGGGTAGCCCATTCGCAAATGTCATATCCACCAGAGAGGATACCAGAGCGCTTGATGTAACCGACCTTGACAATGTCCTTGTCCTTCGAAAGAACGTTACCGAGTTGTTGGCTGGTGGTACCATGACGCATGGTACTGTTGATGTGTTCCAGAATCTCAGCAGTGTTACGTGGTCGGTCTCCTAAGAATTTCTTGATTTTTTCTCTGATTCTGGTTGTTTTCATGTGTATTTCCTCCTGTCATGAGGCCGTTTCCCACAGAGGGAGAGGGCCACTGTGACAGATGAACGAGGGTGCTGATATAACCCTTCCCGTAGAAAATGGATGATAGTTACATTTGGTATGTGTTTTGAGTGTTATTTTCACACCTGCTCGCCGACATGTAAGTAAAAACCCACTATCTCCAGTGGAAATGTGTAACTAATTGTAACTAATTAGTCAATCGAACTGGAACATTTAACTACGAGGCCCCTTAAGGTCAATTCAAGGTGTCTTTTGATGTCAGCAAAGCAGATTCGAAGCGGCCACCAACGTCGCGTCTTGAACTGGCTTATCGATGGCAGTGGCACTGTTTCGCACATTGCTGAATCACTCAACCTCCGCATGCCTCACGCCTCGTTGGCACTGCGGCAATTGCGAGAACGGGGTGAAGTCAGTCGCGACGAACAAGGTAGTATCCGGGGCGCCAAACACCGCCTAAACGAAGCAGGTCGAGCCAGATTAGCAGAAGATGCTCTAGCCAGAGCGCAGCAACATGTTCGTGAACGACCGGTGCAAGCTGAAGCCATCGTCCTGAGTCTTGACGGTGCTCATGTCCTGCTTGGTTATGTGAAACCACCGCGTTCAAGGCTTCTTTCATTACCGAATCGAGGTATTACTGAAGCAGAAGAGGTATCTCCAGTTTCCAAAGGAAGGCAAGGGGGGCGCTGGGCCGTTCAAAGAACTGGAGAGATTCAGTGGTATACGCTTTCATCATTCCAAACTACCGAACCTCCCCGCCAACAGGCGTTGAGTGGAACGCTTACCGATTGGACAGAGGAAGTTGACCGAATTGGGCTCGTGCATGCAACGTTGCTTGACACTCGAAATGAATGGCTTCTCAGCCCCGGCACATGGTTTTCTGAACCGGAAGTCGATGCATCGTTGCCAATGGCACTGATCCAGGGTGAACACGTCCTCGGTACTGCAACAGGTACTGAGCACAACATTACCCCGCAAAGCGGCATACATGCACACCTCACCGTAGCCGTGAATCGGTCACTCGCCATCAGTGCGCTCAGTACCAACGCACTTGCGTTCGTGGACAAAGCGCAACAACATTCCACGCGCTATCTTCCAATCAACGCCATCAAACACTGGATGCGGGCTCGCCATACTCGAATGTCCGAAGAACGCCTCATCGAAAAATACCACGAGGTTCGTCACCATTTACTCGGCGATGGTGGTCAAACGCCTCCAATTGCCTTACAACGGCAGTTGCTTGCTGATTTTGGCCAGACTGAATGGCTTGAAGGAAACGATATCGACACGATTCATTTTTCAGGAGTCTCACTCAATGGTGCGCGTTCCTTGCTGGAATGGTATGTAGATGAATCACTGCGTGAATGCGCTGTTGAATGGCCGTATTCGATAGAAGAGGCACTCAGCATCCTCGAACGCCTACTCGCGACAGGGCGATGTCGAATCCTCATTACTTCAGATGGAGAATACCAATCCTTGAGTACGGCGACGACTGTTATCCGCAGCGAAAAAAAGCTAATGAAGGCAACGATACAACTCGGACGAGGCAAGAATATCCCGTTGACACTGCAACAAAGTTCCGATGAACGCTCTGCCCATGCCGTTCACAAGCGTACCCCAGCATCGGCCAAAGAACTGCTCATGTTTTGGGATACCTCCGAGGGTTTCGATCGAGAAGGTTTTTCACATTCTGAATCGGACTTTGAACGCCAGAAGTCAATGTGGCGAGCGTTGAGCATGTATCCGCAAGGTGATGAGCAGTGGGCCAATATGAACGAAAGCACCATGCCGTTGGCATCATGGATTGCAACACCTCAACAACACCGTACCTCAAGATGGATTCGATTACGTTCTATTTTACCGACAGGATGGGCAGACCTGTTGCCGATAGAGAACTGTGAAACGGCGACACTCATCAGTGCCTTACCCAAAGCATCACCCGAATGGAATTTGAAAGCACTGGAAAAAATTCGACAGCGGTTCACCAATAATGTTGAATCTATCCTCAAGTATCAACACTTTTTGCACGACGATGAACTCGGTTCTTGGATGGCCACATCGATACTGTTAGCGGCAGGTCAGATGCCGGAAGAATTTCATGAACTTCTCGAACAAGCGTGTATTCGGTGGTTGGATGCACCACACCAAACGCAAAGCGTCCTCGAATCACTGTTTCCAATAGGCGAGTCATTGTCCGCCCCTCTCGAAAACTGCCTCACAAAATGCAAAGCAGCCGCCAAACTTCACCCGAGTGATTCAACGCTGTATGTCTGGGGTATGCTACTTCAGCACATGGAATCAGATGAACCAATGACGCCAGAATTCCTCAGGAATGCGATGAAAGTGTTGCCATCAGCATGGTGGAGAGCGTGGGCCAGTGAATGGTTGCAAGTTCAATTGTCTTCGACTTCAGGCCGACGATGGTTAGCAGCGACGGTCTTGCCTTGGCCAGCACTTCTTGCTCGACCTGCGGGTGAACGAGGCGGATTTCCGGCGTGGCCTACAACATATCCAGATGGACGAATCATGCTCGATGAAGTGCTGCATATCTTGTTGCTCGAAGATAACTTAGGAAAACCTGCACTCCTCGATGTTTACGATATGTTAGCCACTGCAGAACGAGGCGAACCTGTATCCTACGGCAGAGTCCATCCGTTGGTAGGATGGCTTGCACGGCCGGTTGATTCTTGGCCTTCAATGGGGTTGGATGTTCTTCATCAGGGAGATGCTGAAGTCGGAGCACTGCTCTATGCACGTTCGTTTGCCTCAAAATTAGAATGATTCGATGATTTGAAAAGGGGTCGGCAGGTGGATTGCTTGCCGTACCCGCAACATCTGGCAGAGCTACTGTGAAATTGCTGTGAAGTCTGATACCAATGGTACGGTCCGCTATCGAAGACTGAAGTGACCCTTTTGGGAATGACCTTCGGTGCAAAGCGGTAAACCAACCGGTAGGTAAATGGGTCCTTGTGCGACGACAGGATGAACACAAGACAACCAACCTATTGGACAGCATAAGCCCTGACGCTGGGTCAGGCCCTCGAGCTTTGCGATGAAAAGGGCCGTTACGCGTCGGGGTACAGCTCCTGCTGATTTTCCTTCACTCCAAACTGCGTTGTTTTCCTCGATTTGAGGCGATGCAATCAAAGAGCCGCCACCATCACAACGGTTCATGAACCCCACTCGGCGTTTTCGCTGTTGCTTGGTGGGGGGAACATTCGACCGCCTTCATGCTGGTCACCGGTTGCTGTTGAACGCTGCAAGCAAGGATGCTGACAGCGTTGAAATTCACATTACTTCAGACGCAATGGCCGAATCTAAATCTCCATTCGTGCAGTCGTTTGAAGACCGTCGAGACGAATTGCTTGATTGGGCTGGGCAACAAGTCGATTGTAAAATCACAATACATCAATTGAACGACAACTACGGACCAGCACCTGCTCATCGAACTGCAGATGCCATCGTTGCAACGCCAGAAACCAAAGGTATGTGTGGCGCCATCAACGAGCAGCGTGTTGCAAAGGGGCTGCCATCGTTGTACATCATCGAAGTCATGCATCTCGATGGGGTTGAAGGCGGAATTATCAGTTCTTCAGCCATTAGAAACGGCCATTTGGACCGCGAAGGCCATCCTTGGATGTCGGCAGTACAACGACAAACCAACCTTCGAATGGCTGCTGCGCTGGATAACGAACTCAAAACGCCGATGGGGACATTGTTCGAAGGGCCTGAAGACGACCCGGAAATCGGCATGGCTGCCGCCCTGGACGGTCTGCCTTCGCCGCATGGAGCCATCATCACCGTCGGTGACGTGACGACCAAGACGATGCTGGACATGGGCCTAACGCCCGACATCGCCCTCATTGACGGGCAAACAAAACGTACGGAATTGGAAGAAGAACTCAAGGTCAACACCTCAAGATTTCATCATCAGTTAACAGCGGAAAATCCGGCTGGTCTACTGACACCGTCGCTGAATCAAGCCATTTCAAGCGCACTTGTAGCGGAAGAAACGGTTGTCATTGAAGTCGAAGGTGAGGAGGATTTAGCACCACTTGTTCTCCACTGTTTGGCACCGATTGGAACCGTTATCCTGTACGGTCAGCCTCGTACTGGTGTCGTTCTTCAATACACTTCACTTACCGTGAAAGAGCGCTGCCGCCACCTTCTTTCGCTGTTCGAGGTGGAATGATGTCGGCTACGCTCCCACTGGTGAGTATAACCGTGTGTGTGCGAGACGGCGTTGATTGGGTTGATGGATGCATTGAGTCACTCAAAGCGCAAACGCATCGTCCGATAGAAATTATTGCCGTCGATGACGGCTCGGTGGACGGTTCAAAAGAACGGTTGTTGGCATGGCACAACCCCGAAGGAGAAGTCCCGACGCGAATCCTAACACAAGAAGCAAAAGGGCTCTCAGCCGGTCGGCAATGGGCGGTCAATGAATCACAAGGTGCCTGGATTGCGATCACAGATATCGATGTTCGACCTGAACCAGACTGGATTGCCAAACTCATTGAAAATATCGAGCCGATAGATGAACATGAAGAGGTCGTCGCCGTAACTGGACGAACTATTTTTCGACACGGCGAGGATATCGTCAGCCGTGTTCGTTCTGCTGAAATTGCCAACAAATACCGTTCAAGACCACGCCGAACCAGTTTGGCAAACGGACCGTGCTCGATGTTTAATCGCGAAAGTCTGCTCGCCATTGGAGGGTTTGACCCTTCGTGGTATCACGCAGAAGACATGGAAGTGAGTCTACGTCTCACAAGTGAAGGCGGAACGATTGTGTATGCTCCAAATGCTGTTGTGCAGCACGTGCCTGAACTTGAATCGTCGAGATTTTTGGCCAAACGAGCCAGGGATGCGAGAGCACATACTCGCATCATCCGTCACTATCCACGCCGCAAACGGCGTGGACCCGATTTGGATTTCATCGGAAGTTCAACACTTGTCCTTACTGTTTTTCCGATGTGGGTTACGGCCATTGCATGTGGAATTCCGTTCCTATGGTCGTTGGCTACAGAACCAAACTGGTCATGGGAAAACGCGCAGACCCGCTGGCAAACTCAACTTCTCTTGCTCACGCTTGCTATGATGGTTGTTCACGAATTCATTCTGTGGAGAGGGCCGTTGGGTGTTGTGAACCGTGGAGCGTTAACAGCGGGAAAATCAACGGTGATTGAAATCATAAAAATTCGCAACCTTACCATGCGATGGAGTATTGCGTTGTGGCGTGGTTTGTTCTATGGTATAGTCGATGCCATTTTAGGAAAAAACGGACACAGTCCGATGTTTTCTAAGCGTCGCAAGTGAACTCAGTCCAAGTTGTCGTCGCCTTCTGGTGCGTTTGCAGCCATTTGCAAACCGAGACCCAATGCAATCATGGAGATGCTCACAGAGTACACGCCGATGTCAATCCAGCCTGTGTTTACAATACCGTAGTAAAAGTAGAACACGATGCCAAGAAGCAGCGACCATGCTCCAAGAAGCTTGCTCCAACCACCAGCATCTGGGTCGACCAAAGCCGGCCAAGTGTCGTTCACCAAGATGGCCTTCAACCAACCAGCGATTCCGGATTCATCAGCAAGGAAGGTTCGGATTCCAAGTCCTGCCAGTCCAGCGCACAATGCGATGAAGATGAAGTCGGAGGCAACAACCTGTGTACCGTCAGCCTTTGGCTCAAATGCGGCATTCGTAGCTTCAAAGGTAAGTAATCCACCCCATGACACGTGATAGCTCGGGTGGATTTGGCCGAGAATGTTGAGGATGGCCAGGAAAATGCCGAGCAGCCCAATGGCTGCGTACCAGTTCGACATGGTGCGGGATGGATTCAACAACATCGAAACGAAGGAAGGGTTAGCGTCGCTGGTTTCTGTGCTCATAATCCGCCCACCTACCTTTTGGATATAAGCACACCGAAGCATTCAGAACTGGAAAACCACCGAAGAAATTGACTCAAAGTCGAGATTGATGGCGGTATGGGCGGGTAAAAACTTCTTCCATTTCCGATTCCGATTCAACCATGATGGCTTGGGGGTCAACGTTGTTCGGAATGCATGAATTAATTTGTTTTGAGCGGCCGTATCGACCCTTACTGATGGTTCGAGCAGTGATAAGACCAAGCATATCGAGGTTCGAGATAAGCCCAGAAACTCTGCGTTGAGTGAGTGCATTGTGGCCGATGTAACGGCATGCTTGCTGATAAACATCGTACACTTCACCTGTCTGGATGTTTCGAAGGCCATTCTTCTCGTTTAACAAAACCGAGGCAAGAACGAGCTTTTGCTGACTTGGCAACGACGAGATTACCGGAATCATTTGGTCGCGCTCAATTTGATGCTGCGCCATTCGTACATGGCGTTGTGAGACTGTCGAGTCGCCACTCTGTTCCGCCTTTTCGGTTGAAACGCGCAACAAATCAAGTGCACATCGAGCATCACCGTGTTCTTGAGCAGCGAGAGCTGCGCACAAAGCGATGACGCCGTCATCGAGAATGTCGTCTTTCAAAGAACCTTCAGAACGCTGTCGTAGAATATCTTGCAGTTGACCGGCATCGTACGGATTGAAAACAATGTCGAGTTGGCCGAGGCGTGAGCGTACTCGTGGGTCGAGGAAATCGGTGAACTTCAAGTCGTTTGAGATACCGATGACGCAGGTTCGAGCTGATTTGAGCGAAGCGTTGAGACTGGTGAGGTTGTAGAGGAGGTCGTCGCCTGCTTTGCGAACCAGATGGTCAATTTCATCGAGCACAAGAATGTACACGCCGCCCTTTTCATCCATGCGTCGAACCAATTCACCGAACACGCGATCGGTCGGCCAGCCTGTAAACGGGATTTCATCAATTTCATGTTCTTCACGAAGCGAATTACCCAAATGACTCAAAACCCGATACTGTGTATCAATTTGGCGGCAGTTAACCATGATTGAGCGAACGGGGCGATTCTTTTCTGCACCTTTCAGTTCGAGCTGATTACAGACGAATTTTGTAACAGCAGTTTTGCCAGCACCTGTCACACCGTACAGCGTCATGTTGGATGGAATTTGACCGTTCAAAGCCTCGACTAAATTGAAAGCAATGGCTTCGATTTCCTTGTCTCGGTGTGGAAGGTTTTTCGGGAGATGGTCGTGGCGGAGTTTCTCCTTATTGAGGAACAAAGTTTGCCTTGAAAGGAAGTCATCAAAAATGTTTCCGCTCATGTTGGGGCCTCCTTTGTTCTGTGTTCATCGAGAATGTCCCAACGGGCATTGCGCGATAATGTGCGTTAGTCCGAGTCCCCCTCATAAGTATGACCGTCAAGGAAGAATGGAGAAGGAGTTTTGATTCCCTCATAGATTCAAAAATGATATTATGAAGGGTGTCGGTTTATGTACTCTTTTTGGGAAAAATAACATCATGAAGGGTCACTTTCCGACGCTTCGAATCTTCGCATTACAGACCGTAGCGTTTTCGCCCGAGGTGCCAATCGCCTCCGTCTCGAGTGAGGCAAAGTCCGTCTTCAGCGTGATGCACATTTTCCGGATGTACGGGGTATTGATCGGTGACCGTTACTTCAGTGTGAACGCCAGGTTGGTCGATGTAGGTGTGGGTTACTACCAGTTGAACCGAATGTACGCGCTCTGCAAGCGATTGGATGGTTGAAGGCTTGTGATGGTGGTCGGATTGAACCCATTCTGGATGACCCATCTCGATAATGGCCATGCTTGCAGCAGCAATTTCATCGTACAGTGTTTGGCACGGGCCTGAGTCGCCACTGTGGACAAAACTCCCTTTCTGACCTGAATTAAAGTGGTAGCCGTACGGGTCTACAGATTCATCGTGAAGAACCCTGAACCGCTTCCACGTCATACCACAATCGAGTGTTCCCTGCACTTCATTTCGCCATGTGATTGTTGAAAAAATCTCCTCTAAACTACCCGGGTAAGCCATCTCACACAACTTCCATAGATGTTCTTTGACGCCTTCAGCAGCGACAATGGTTAGCGGTTTCGCCATGTCGCGGTCAGAGATATAGCGGCGTTCAAGAAGCATAAACGGAAATCCAAACACGTGGTCCCCGTGAATGTGAGTGATAAATATCGTTTCAACATCGCTGAGTGGAACGCGGGCGCGTCTCAAACTTGCCATGGCGGTTGGGGGGCAGTCGATGATGTGCTTTCGATCAAGAAGCGCAAAGGAATGGTAGCGGCCATACGGCATGAAAGCGTTACCAGTTCCAAGCATCTCCACCTCCTTCGCCATGAGCCGACCAATGAGACCCACTTCTTTTCTTCATCGGTTGATTTCGAAGCGTGGAGAGGCGTGGGTGAACGAACGCTCATGCCTTTTCGAAGTTCAACGATTCCAGCACCTGTTGGGCAACATGTTCAGCGGAAAGGAGCGCTCCCTCGACGCTACCGTGCACCGTGTGGTCACCACAAGCATAGGAACGGTCGGAAGCCACAGGCCGACCGGTGAGGTTGGTCTTAGCACCAACTTCCGGCAGGGCATGTTCAATGTGCTGAGTCGCTAAGTTCTGCCAAGCGTCAACTTGACTTCCGAACCATGAACGCAACTCGTTAACTGCTGCATCCTCGACACCTTCGGCAGTGGTTATACCTCGAGCTTGAGCAGTTTCACCGACAACAGTAACCGTGACCAGCGAGCGGCCTTCGGGCGCATAACTTGGTTGCACATCAGAGGGTACTGCAATATGTGCAATCAATTGATTCTGAATCTTGACATCACCGTTCAACATGATATGTTTGGAGGTGAACGGTGAAGAAGGGGCGTTAAAATGCAGCGTCCAAACATGTCGCTTGCTCTCACTCCGCCGAGGATTATAGGCATGAACGATAGCGTCGAAGGTATGCGATGAACCGTTGATGTTGAGGGTCGAAGAGTCGACGACTTCCACTTCAGAGTTCAAGTGAATCCGGTCGATGCCGATGGTTTCAGCAAGATACTGCGGCGCTGCGGCAATGCCGTCTTTTGGGAGAATCATGTTACCTTCAGACATCATACGGAACACAAAACGAAACATTCGCTCATTGGTTCGCAGTTCATTTTCAAGGAAAATACCCGAAAACAATGGATAGAAGAAACGGTCAAACATGGATTGAGAAAAACCTCTTCGTTGGAGCATTGTGCGTGAATCCTCATCACCGCCTTCGAACACTCGCTCAAGGTTTCCTCGGCGTACTGCGAATCGCAATCGAGCAACCCGCAACAAATCAAACGGCGAGGCAAAGCCGTTCAAACCACCCATGAGCCCCTGAAGAGGACGGCGAAAGGGGTCGGCTAATCGCCAAAACTTGGGCTTACCTTTTTTGTGCTGGACGACAACGGCACCAGGTTCAAACGCTTTGGCACCAAGTTGCTTGAAGTCAAACGCCCGTTGGGAAGTTGGGTAAGCAGACTGCATCACGTGAAAACCGTGATCGAGAAGAAAACCGTCGACGTGGTCGGTCATCATTCGTCCACCAATACGTGGTGCTTTTTCGTACACTTGGACGTCGAAGCCTGCTTCTTTGAGAATCGATGCGCATCGAAGACCGGAGATTCCGGCACCTAGAACGGCAATTGATTGGCTCAACCCACCACCTCAAATGTTCAATTTTTCTTTGAACTCTTCCAAGAATGGACCCATCGATTGGATCAGCAGAGCGTCGGGATGGGTTCGAATGACAAGCCCGTCGAGGTACATGAGGGCACGAATAATCGGGAATGCTTCTTCGCCAAAATTAGCTCCTGCATGCTCAACTGCAGCCCGGACGGTCTTCATCATGATACGGGTGAGGCTCTGTTCACCAACTGGTTTGTTCTCAAAGTCGTGGTAAATCTCACCCATTGTAGCATAGTATTTCTTGAGTTTCTTTTCGTTTGGTGACATCTCGGTCATTGCGAGAAGCGCCGTGAATGCTTCATGCCGTTCTTGACGCGAAAGGTGGTCGAAAAACGTGAACAGTGAGTGAGCCACATGTTGAGGCGCATGGCAAATCGCACCGTTGTCTATGAAAACGAATCGCCCGTCTTTGTCAACGATACAATTACCGGGATGAAGGTCGCCGTGGAAGGTTCCAATGCCGAACAAGAACGCCCCGTGTATTCTGAAGAATTGGAGCAGGAAGTCCCAACTGAGCGATTGTTGCTCTATGCCTTCTTCAAGTGACATGCCTTCAACGAATTCCGAGACCAAGATATCTTGATTCGAAAGTTCAGGATAATACACTGGGAAACGGAGCAGAGACATCTCAAAATCGTTGGACAGTGATGTTTGTATTGCTTTCAATTCTTCAGCACCTTTGATTTCGTTGCGAAGGTCAAGTTCGCGCAACGTATAATCGGCAACGTGATTGATCAGTGCCATTGGATTACCGACTTTGCGAAGTTTCGGAGCAAAAATAAGGAAGATACGCAACCATCGGCGCATTCGAACCACTTCTTTCTTGAACTCCACGGCGTTGGTTTGCTTGATGAATTTGATAACCACTTCTTCTCCAGTTTTCAGTCGACCTCGGTGGACTTGTCCGACTGATGCCGCAGCGAGCGGTTCATCATCAATGAATTCAAACGCATCGCTGAAACCTTCTGGCGCTTTGAGGGCAATCGTTTCGTGGAGGTTTTCGGATTCGATGGATGCTGCATGTTGATACAGTTGCTGAAGTTGTCGGCACTTTTCAACCCCGAGTAGGTCCGGTCGCAGAGCAAATATCTGCGCCAGTTTGACTGCAATCAAGCCTTGGCGCTGAATCCAGTCGAGGTCTGCGGGTTTTTTACGAAGAATCTGTCGCATGAAGCGAAAAAACGTAAATGCTCGCATGATTGTAAGTCGAAACGCCGACTTATCAAAGGATGTTTTAATCCGAATCTTCTTCAGGCTCTTCGTCGATGAAAATCAAGGTGTAGCGCCATGTTGGCTCGTCACTGTCCTCAACTGCTTCTCTGCGTACACGGACATTACCGGTATCCGGATAACGTGATAGAAGCGCACCTTGAATGATACCGTCGTCAAGTTCCCACAGCGGCAGAGCTTCTTGGTCCTCCATGTTGGCAGGGTGAGCGAGTCGAACGATGATGTGGAAGAACGGGTCGCTGTCGTAGTCAAGTTCGCCAAGGCCCGCATGCTCCCACCAGTCCATGAGTTCGTTCAAATATTCAACATGGCCCTCTATCTTTCGAAGACTGAATGTCAGTTCTTCGCCGATACGCTGCCCGACTTGACGAAGCATGGTACTGATGTCGATGCCGAGTTGGTTGAGGCTCTGGACCGTTCCTTCTTGAAGCGCAGCTCGGGCTTGGTTGATGCCTCGAGTTGAAGCAAGGAAGGATTCGGGATTGAACGGTGTATCCTTCTCGGGCAGGTCTGTGCTGACTTGCAAAGCATCGCGGAACTGATCAAGAAACGAACCCTGACCAACAGTTAATCTGAGCGGGTCGACAATTCGTTCTTCTGTGAACCTCTTTTTGGCGCTTTGAAAGTCCACAGCTTTGCTCCATATTGCGGAAACAAAATCGGAATGGGAACTGCTGAAAACATCGGAGTTGATTACCAGGGCAGCATCCTCACGACCGCGACCTACTGGGTTCTCTTC
>JAKMGM010000161.1 GCA_022424925.1 Candidatus Poseidoniaceae archaeon
TGCCAAAACCATGAGGAGGTTCAAGGCATCTGCGAATGGAAACGCAAGCCTCAAAAGCCTGAAATAAATGAAAGTCTCATGAAAAAGAACTTCCCTGCTGACACTGTTAACTCGAAGTTCATGACGACTTCAAATGAAAAATCCGATGTCAAGATATACGGTTTCCGTCCATACATTTAGGCCGTTTTTATCACTTGGTAACCCCTCTAGAATTGAACCAGATCCTCTGCTTATGCAGCGTGCACCGTACACCAAGGGAGTCCCATCAGGGCTACCACCATTCTTGCATCACATCATTGTGCAGTCACGTGCCAAAGTGCGTGTCCCCATTCTCTGGGCCAGTGGCAGTTGTGTGCAAGACAATTTCCATCAAGACGAACTTCTCCTCGTCCACTTATTTGATAGATTGTGTTCTTGGTATTCATGTTCATCGAGATGGACAATGGTCAATTCGAGAGTATACAGCGGTCTTGAAACATCTTGCCCCATCTCCTCATAATATGCCTCAACTGCAGCCATTACTTCATCCAAGGTGGCCGTTCCATGAGCAACGGTGATAATTTCCCTGCACTGGAAATATCTTGAATTGTGATATGTTCCACCAAGCGATTGAACTTTGGAATGCTCAATCAACAATTTGGCTAAATGCGGTGTTGCGTTTTCTCCAGACCATTGAAGCTGCTGAATTGGATTGGATGACCAAGTCTCTTGCGTTTGTATCGTCGTCGTCTGATGTTTCCACCACGGGCATCTCGCCTTGACGTGTTGCTGTAATTTTTTTCTGACTGCTATGGCAGAGTGTTTGGTGTACAACGCAGGTGCTAATTCAATGAGGTCGCCATGAACAACATTGAGAACAAAGTTTTCTCCTTGAAGGTTGTATGATCTTTTTTCAATCTCAGCTTGCAAGCACTGTGGATGATTCACAAGCCACTGGAGACAACTCAAATACGCTTCATGAGGCCAAGCAAATCTTGGAGGTACGGGTGTATTGAAGGACAAACCGTCTTCTCTACCGTCCATGTAAACCGATGACCATGTGTCGTGCCAATTCTCCCACGTCATCGCATTCGGGTGAATACTCTCCTCGATTTCTTCATCCAACATGTACTGTACTTGCGACGGGCTCAGACCCATCTCGGGAACGGTGTTCCAAAACCACGGTTTGATTTCCTCAAACCAATCGGTGTGGCCGAGTTGGCCGTTGGCAGAATGATGGACTTTGTACACCGTAGCGGCATATGTTTGCATCTCATGATAGGCGTTTTCACCCAGCCATTCAACGACACATACCTCTTCCATAACAGAGTGCGGGCCGACAGAGAACGTTTCACTCGGATGGTTGAACCATCTGCATCCACCCTCTCTCAATTGCTTGTGCTTGTGGTCGACAATGACCAACCCACCGTCTCTAATTTTCGAGATATACTGCGCCATCATATCTGCAAATCCATGCTCTTCCCTCGAGATAAATCTATCAATCCACGAAAACCAATCAACATACAATATATCGACTGGTGGAGCATTGGATAGATACTCGTAGGCATCTCCAGCGACATGAACCTGCCAATGCGGAACATCGATGCAGACTTTCCTAAACACTGGATACCCCTGTGAGGTATCGTTCAGCCTTTGATAGACGGCATGATTCGCTCCATCAGCATGGTAGGGCCATTCATCCGGGCAATACTGCCCGTAATCAACGAGCACGTGGACAAACGGGTGCCCAGCATCCTCAAACAAACTCATGCTCGCATGGTAGTGATTGGCTGCTGCTGGATGGGCTATGACCAGCGGCCTATCCAGATCAACAACAATTGGCAAACCTATTCCTGCTGAGTTGTCCTTGCCGTAGGTAACGCACATTCCATATCCATCGAGGGGTAATTTCCTCGTCTTACTTTGGTTCATTACACACACCTCGGATGGCCAAGCGGAACCACTCTGAAGATTCTCTTGGTCTGTCTTTCAAGCCTTGCATAGTCATGTGCAGCAATGACGCCACCAGATTGACTGTGTTTTGCAGTGTCATAGATGGTGTCCTTATGCAACGTAACGATGTGAGCAGTACAGAGTTTGCCCTTTTCATCGGGGTCGTAGGGTGGGTCTATCGAATAAAAACTGAGAAAGAACAGGTCGTTGAGTTCAACCAGTTCGTCAATGTAATACTCGATTCTTCTCAAATCGTTGTTGCAATACGCCAGTTGCATGCCGTAAGGCTTCAGCGCATTGGACCATGAGTGCGGTGATTGTGAGTTGGTGATTTTTTTGAAATCATCAGGACTCGCGTTTACACCTGTTGTCCTCGCAATCATCGCCAACGTTGTTGCTACACACGATGGACCGATTTGCTTAACGTGGTCGATGTTGATGTCTGTGAAATACGGACCTTCATCCTCACCAGGGTCAGAGGCATCCCATAGGGGAGCGCTTGCATTTGGCTTCCACGATACTATCGGTATTCTTTTGTTTATGTTCATATTTTTCTTGTCGTTCTTTTTCATATTCTCACCTCACTGGTACTCCCAGTCTTGGTCGGGTCTTCCACCCGGCCATTCTCTCTCCATTTCCTTAGCATAGGCCTCCATATTCATCGCCTCTTCAAACTGCATCTCCCAAATGTGATGGTCTTCTATGCAGAGTTGAATCAACGAAAGCACATTCGAAGGAAAGGAACCGTCAAGATGGTCGATACAGAAAAAATTGTCATGGGTGTAAACCGTGCTTTCTCCACCGTATTTTGTGACGTAATCGGGGCACGACCAATACTCTCCAAGGGAATGGGCAACCTGGTTCGAATGAGGGTATGCAGGTGGAGCCCACATCCATGCACGCGGTTTCTTCGCTGCAGCCTCCTTTTTCGACTTGTATTCGGCAAACGTGCTAGGTGCCCCCCATTTTTCAATTTCAAGGCAGAAGTCGAAAGCAAATGTGTTCCCGTTCTGGCCCTGAACGGTGATGGTGTAGTCATCCATCGACACGGAAGGATGGTTATGGACGGTCTGAGCTAAGGCGAGCCAGTGTTCTCTTTGCACCCAATCCTCGTGAGTGTCAATCTTGGGATCAAAAAAGGGAAGGCCGATGTCCATTGATGTCAAACACAACTCCCAACTCGGCCAAGTATTCCATTTGGTTCCGTTAGCAATATTGTGCTGGTTATAGGCTGCAAAGATGCCAAAAAAAGCCTCAGCAGCGTCCAAGTTTGCGTCGTGGTCAAGAATGGAGTTTGGGTCTTGATACCCGTTTAGGGTGAACCAATCTGTATCACCTTCCAGGACAAATGTGCTCGGTTTGGCGTGTGTTCTTTTTTCAGTTGTGTTTGTGTTTTTCTTTTTCATATTTCTCTCTCCTTTGTTGCGTTTAAGCACCGCCGTGCGTCGAATGGGCAGAAGCACCGGGAATCGAACCAGGGTCAGAAGAATCGCTATCTCCAATGCTATCCGTTTCACCATGCCCCTTTCTTGAGAAGCAGGCGGAGGTACCCGGATTCGAACCGGGGTCCAGGGATCCGAAGCCCCTGATGCTATCCGCTACACCATACCTCCAAGCTGTTTCGAAAGCAACTGCGTCAGCGTAAACGTTTGACGTAAACACAGCTTCGCTGCTCAAGCCCAGAACAGTTGCATTAACTGCGATGACAGAGGGCCCGCTTCAACACATCGTAATCGTCGAATTCTGGTACCCTCATGTCCTTCACCTGTCCCGGATTGTTTAACCCAAGGGGGGTTTAACGGATAAATGTTTCGGTCAAAGTGCGGTTTTCCGGAAATTTGGGTGTGACGCACATGCGCGGAAACTCCCTTTACCATGCACATGCGCGAGTCATACATAGAAGGGAAAAATAACATTGAACATTGCATTCTGTTTCCGTGGCAAAAAAGTCCTTGGAAGATCTCCGAAAGGTCGCTAAAACGCATTCAAAATGGTTGAACATATGCGAAGATAATATAACCACTGTAGAATGGTCAAACCGGGGAAGCCCCCCGGTGGAAAAATGAGTTGTAGATTAGACATCACCCTTGGACCATCATGCAGAGACCCGAGTCTTGAAGCAGACCTTCAGGCCCGACTTGATGCTGGGCATCGTATCTTTGCAGTCGGCGACATTCACGGGCATTTTGCAACCTTTAGAGCCCTGGTTCACCGGCTTGATTTGAGTCAAGATGACCGAATCGTTTGTCTCGGCGACATGATTGACAGAGGCCCAGATTCTGCTGGACTTGTTGAAATGATCCGAGGCGATGAGCGGATTGTTTGTATCAAAGGCAACCACGAACAAATGGCGCTGAACAGTATCACCGAACATGGAGAAGTCGAATTGTGGCAACCGTGGATGAAACGCGGCGGAAAATCGACATGGGGCTCGTATATCGTACGAGCTAACGGTGATTTATGGCGGGCGAAATCGAATTTCTTCAGTGATGCCATGTGGCTTGACGCCCTTCCGACACAAATTGTTCTTGACAACATACGACTGGTTCATGCTGGTTATGACCCTCGAATGCCTTTGGATTCTCAAGGAGAAAAGGAGCTTCTATGGATCCGTAAACGATGGTACCAACACGACAAACCGGTCGACCCGGAACGCTTGGTGTTGTTTGGCCATTCTACAACGACAAAAGTCGGAAAAAATGCGGGCCAAGTAGCGTTCTCAACGTTCCAACTCGATGACGGAAGACCTGCATGGGTGGCTATGGATGTGGGTGCTTACAACCACGTATCGCCAGGACTCGCTGCGTTTGATGTATCGACACTCAAAGTTACCAAACAACCAACCTTGCGTTCTGAGCGCTGGTTCGAACCCAGTAATATGGAACTCGGGCGTCAACGAAAGAAAAAATACTGGCGACAAGAAGGTGGGAGAAAAGAAGCATGGGTCGCAGAGCACTACGGTTTGGCCGTGTTGCAAGCAAGTCATCGTAAAGAGCACATGACGGAGAAAAAAGCACGCCGAAGACTCCGCATGGCTGGCGTAGTGCTGTCTCCGGAAGACCAATCGTTTTCGCACCTTGAGAAAAGAACCAATGAAATCACCAAGGAAGACACCAAGAAACATCCGCCAAAATTGGAATGGGTGCACCAAGGAAAACGAATTCGCCTCGGACCTGGAACTGAGGCTGAACGCTTCCCGCCACATCTCCCGGGACCAACCGGATTCCGAGTGCACTCTCGAAGCGTTGCGTACAGTGCAGGTATGTATTCCTCATCATTCCCGAAAAAGGATAACAAACGGGACGGAAGACGAAAAATCCGTTCGTGAAAAAGGCCTTTATTCGTCATGAATGATGAAATCAGTTTCCGCATCACGCAAAGGGGTTTTTATTTCCGGATATCGGCAAAAAAAGAGTGTATGCCGCGATAGAGCGAACATTAAAGAGGGAGTATGCTGATTATCCCGGTATGGGAGACACCCGAATTGTCATCGAAGGCTCGACACTCAATGGAACGTTTCATACCGCTTATTCACTGGTGATGAAACGTCACCGTTTTAACGATGATTTTTTACGCGTCTCAAAGGAAACTGAAGAGCGGTTGTCGGTCGACCGTCCCTCAACCATGTTCTTTTACGGTCTGTGAAGGCATCAGTGTGCACAACTTCGTTTGGGTATGTCCCTCGAAGCGTACGCAGTATGAGAAGCGTTGATGTTTGAGAGGCGTTAGGCAGAACCATGGAGCCACTGGCATGGGAAGCAATTCTTGCTGCCGGCGTGTTTTTTGTTCTTGGTGCAACTTCACCCGGTCCAAGCCTCATCGTCGTCCTGCGGAACACGCTCATCGGTGGACGCCGCCAAGGTGTAGCGTGCGCCATAGGCCACGGCATTGGTTTCGGAATCTACGCAGGTAGTGCTGTTTTTGGCCTGATTCTTCTGCTTGAGAATTCACCAGAAGTGTTCTCCGTTTTGCAAATCATCGGGGTCGTACTCCTCATTTGGTATGGAATAAACATGTGGAGAGCGGAAGTCGATGCGCTACAGGAAATCAGTTCAGATATCAGCCAGCATCAGCGGCAAGGGTTTGCGGAAGGCTTCGCTATTGCCTTTTTTAACCCAAAAATTGCGCTGTTTCTTGTCGCCGTTCTTGCCCAAGTGTTGGAGCCTGACATGGGATTCATCACCAAGTTAGCTATCGGTATGTTGGGCATGACCATCGATACGGCATGGTACCTGCTTGTAGCGTTGGTACTGACGGGTACACCTGCGTTAGAACTGCTTCGACAAAAGGGCGACCTGGTCTACAAAGCCACAGCGATTGCATTATGGTTTTTCGCAGCAAGTGTTGTCTACAACGTACTGTAATCACTTTTGACAACGCGGACACAGGAAGGTCGAACGGTTGCTCTGAACAATCCGCTCAACTGTACCGTTGCAACCTTCTTTCAAACACGGCCCATCCTCACGGTCGTACACTTGGAAATGATGGCCGAAATAACCCAGCGTTCCGTCAACGGCTGCGAAATCATTCAGTGTCGAGCCACCGACTTCAATCGCTGCCTTGAGCACTTCTTTCACCTGCTCAACCAGAAGAACAAGGGCTTTGGTCGGCCGACCGTCTTTTCGAACAAGTTTGTGGGTTGGACGGGTTGGTGAAATGTTCGAGCGATGCAGCGCCTCGCATGCATAGATATTGCCAACTCCGACCACGAATCGCTGGTCGAGAAGCGTGGTTTTGATTGGCGAGCGCTTACCTTGACATCGGCGAGCAGCGTCTTCTGCGGACCACTGCTCAAGCGGTTCGGGACCGAGGTGTTCAAGCAGTGCCTGAACCGGTTCTTCAGCGCGTTCAAACACGTCAGCGATACCAAACCGTCGAGGGTCGGTATACACGGCCACAGAGCCATCATCGAAGCGGAATTCCATATGGTCATGGCGCCCTTCAAAGCCGGTGAGTTCACCAAACTTCGAGTGCTGAGGACTGCCGTTGAGAGCGTTGTATCGTGGTACTTCTGACGGTGTTATGAGCGTGTAGCGACCAGACATTCCCAAATGTGAAAGAAACACGAGACCATCTGTTGTATCGATGAGGAGATACTTGGCTCGGCGACGGACTGCTTCGATTTTTTTACCGGTGAGCATTGCAGCCATGCCCTCTGGAAACGGGAATCTCAAACCTTCTCGACGAAGGACGACCTCGGAGAGTGTTCGTCCAACCCATGCTTGTTCAAGCCCAGTTCGAACGGTTTCAACTTCGGGCAGTTCTGGCATCGAATCACTCCGTCATGCGAACTGCAAAAAGGACATGGTTGTCTTCGTAGCCGGTTAACTCAATTCGCTCTTCAACTTCAAAGCCAGATGATTCCAAACGCTGTTCAACTGCATCAAACAGCGCTTCTTCCCCTTCACCTGTCCATCGTTCACTCGCTGCTTTTAGCGACAGAAGACCCGTACCATCTCGATTGAGAAAGCGACGGCAGGCCCCGATGAATATGTCCACTTGTCCGGCTTGAGCAACGTCTTGGAACAGCCAATCGACCTTACGCGGCACCAACACACCCCACGCCGCATGTTTTCTCGCATCGCCGAGCACTGGAACCAGTCCCGGACGAGTCTTGGCCATGTGGGTTAATTCTCGAAGACATCGGGGGGCAAGGTCGACAGCCACCAGACGGCCTCTCAAATCGTTGTCTCGACCACAGAGATGATCGTGAAGATGGCTGATGGA